>JAGOVA010000001.1 GCA_018061005.1 Sterolibacterium sp.
CGCGCGCAAGGAACGGCTGATTGCCAAGGCGTTTGGCGGTGGCAACATCGTCAAGGCCATCCGCACCCCGATCGGCGAGCGCAACATCCAGTTCGCCCGCGAATGGCTGACGCGTGAAGGCATCCGCCTGCAGGCTTCCGATTTCGGCGGCCCGTGGTCACGCAAAATCCTCTTTGAGCCGGACAGCGGCACGGCCTGGTGCAAACGCATCCTCGGTGGCCAGCAGATTTCGTCGGAAGTGGTGCGCGATGAAGCCGATTACGCACGCCGCCTGCTCGAACCCACCCCGCCCAGCACCACGGGCAAACGCGTCGAGCTGTTCTGAGCCAATCAACGGATCAGACGCTCAGGGGATCGGTGGATCAGTGGATTAATGACCGACGACCTGCAACGGCCGGAACTGGCGCGTGTTTTCGTAATACAGGGCGGATTCGTTCTCGGGCGTAGCCCCCGGAATACCGAGCAGGGGCAGCGGATGAAAATCACGCGGGCGGGTGTAACCGTTAAAGCCATCGGCGTGGAATCGCTGCGCCAGACGCACGTCAATATCAGCCTGTTGCTGCGCGATGGTTTGCGTCAGCCAGGCGGCATCGACATGCAGGAAAGCGGCTTTGCCGCACAAGCCCAGGTGCGGATGGCGGAGCAGATCGTAGCTCGCGTGGCCGAACACAAAAACACGCAGGCTTTGGCAGAAGTGCTCACGTTGCGTCCAGAACACGTCCTTCCAGCGATGGGCGCGGATACCCTCCCACAAAGCCAGATCGCTGCCCGCAACCAGCACGCCACACTCATCAAACTGCGTTAGTGCATCGCGCAACAGACCGCGCTGCCCCACATGCGGTGTGGCATGACGCTGCGCAGCCAGCTCTTGGTGATGACGCTGGTTGAGCGCGGCCTTGGTCTGCGGAAACGCCAGCCAGACCAGCGCATTGAAAGCATCGTGCCAGTTGCCCGGGCGGGTTTCGACTTCCCCCAGCCACCAGACCCGTTCTTCATAGCCCAGCCCGCTACCATGCGGCGCGACAAAGCGCAGCGGCTTGCCCGCTGCATTGCTCAGACCCGCCGCAGCCGCCCGTTCGTTGAGCAGCCCCAGCGACGGGGGCGCGTCGCCAATCTGCAGTTCGTCCAGCAACGAACGCAACGGGGCATACAACGGCTGACGGGTATACATGAAGTACGTTCAGCGCGTCAGCGCGAAATTGGCGGCAGGATGCGCGCCTTGCCGTCCGTATCGACAAAGGCCAGCTGCTCGTTTTTATCGACAAACTGGCCGAGCAACCTCCCCGGAACCGGCGGCGGTGTGTCAAATTTCTGAAACTGGCATTTGCCCATTTCCGTCACATACCAGTGCTTCCCCTGATTCAAAATGAATACGCCCGGCTGCGGCTGGTACAGCTCGATCTGGAACTTGGCCTCCGGGGCTTCCTTCAGGTCGTAACGTCGCTGGCAGCGCGGCATATGTGCCGTGATCAACTGGACTTCCCAGGTTTCTTTCCATGGATAGGTCGTCCGCATCAACGACAGGCTGTGACGATTATCGTCATCCACAATATAAGAGGCGGCCTCCTGTCGCGCGCAGGCAGAAAGCAGCAGCGCGGCGCAACACAGGTACAGCGGGTACAACGAGTACAGCGGACGGTGGCGGATCATGTCTGCAATCTCCAGGCCAGGGTTTCACCCGCAAGGAAAGGGATCAGTTCATCGCCATCCCCATACGGCAAAGAGGCAGGCACCTGCCAGTCCTCCCTGACCAGCGTGATCGTACCCGCGTTGTGCGGCAGGCGGTAGAAATTCGCACCATTCAGGCTGGCAAATTGCTCGAACCGATCCAGCGCGCCCGCCGCATCAAACACACTGGCATACAGCTCGATGGCGTGAAGCGCCGTGTAACAGCCCGCGCAACCGCAATCCGCCTCTTTGGCACGGCGAGCATGCGGCGCCGAATCCGTTCCCAGAAAAAACTTCGCTTGCCCGGAAGTCGCCGCCGCCACCAACGCCTGCCGATGCACCTCGCGCTTCAATACCGGCAGGCAGTAATGATGCGGCCGCAGGCCACCATGGAACAGCGCATTACGATTGAGCAGCAGGTGATGCGCGGTGATCGTCGCCGCCAGAGACTCACCCGCCGACTCGACAAACTGCACGGCATCGCGCGTGGTGATGTGCTCGAACACCACCCGCAGCCCCGGAAAATCCTTGAGCAAAGGCTGCAAGGTGCGCTCGATGAACACCGCCTCGCGGTCGAACACATCCACCGCCGGATCGGTGCTCTCGCCATGCACCAGCAAAGGCATGCCGGATTTTTCCATGCGCGCCAGCGTGGCATGGCAACGCGCCAGATTCGTCACCCCCGCCGCCGAATTGGTCGTCGCCCCGGCCGGATACAGCTTGACCGCATGCAACAAGCCGCACGCGATCCCCGCATCAATTTCAGCGGGGGGCGTGTCGTCCGTCAGATACAAGGTCATCAATGGCTCAAACCGGCTCCCCGCCGGCAAAGCCGCAAGGATGCGCGCACGATAATCCACCAGCTGCGCCACCGTCGTGACCGGCGGCTTGAGGTTGGGCATGACGATGGCGCGCGCAAACTGCCGCGCCGTATCCGCCAGCACCGCCGCCAACGCCACACCATCGCGCAAATGCAAATGCCAGTCATCCGGGCAGGTGATCGTCAGTTTTTGCATATCAACTTCCACTCAAAAATGGGGTCAGGTCTTTAATTATCACATTTTGTTGAACGCATCGCCGCCGCATTCTGCAAGACCATACTGCGCTATGCCAAGATCTGACACCAGGATCTTCACTTCACCCCGCACACAAAGATGGTTCAAATGGGCAAGACACTCACCCAGAGCCATCATGTCGTCCATCTTGCTGCGCCGGTGCGGGAAAAGTTGCAAGCTGGCCTCATACGCCGTGACGGGCGTAGTACAGACACGGCGCAGCGCATCAAGCTGCGCTGCATGATGCCCGCGCAACTGCGCGATGCGGGTGTGCAACCCTCGGTATGGGCGTTCGTGCGCGGGCAGGATCAGCGTGTTTTCCGGCAAAGCCGACAACCGGTCGAGCGAAGCGAGCCAGTCGGTTAGCAGATCGGCGTCTGGCTCAACGGGCAGCACGCTGATATTCGACGTAATGTTCGGCAGCAGCTGGTCACCCGCGATGAGAATCTGGTCGTCCGGGCTGTAGAGCAACATATGCTCGGCCACATGCCCCTCGCCCAGCAACAGTTGCCAGCGACGCTCGCCGATCTGCAGGCTGTGGCCGTGACGCAGGCGACGAAAAGCAGCGGGCGGCGGCGTGATGAGGCGGTTGGCCACATGGATGACACTGAGAATATCGTCCAGCTTGTCGGCCGGCATACCGCCACGCCGGAAGTATTCCACATGCTGCCAGGGCAGCTCGCCTTCGCAGAGGGTCGCCATGGTACGCAACGTGTAGTACTCGCCATAGCTCATGTACAGCGGCACACGCAACCGCTCAGTGAGCCAGCCCGCCAAACCCGCATGATCGAAATGATAGTGCGTGCACACAATGCCGGTAATGCGCTTACCTTCTAGCTTTTCGTTAATGATGTGTTCCCATAACAGCTGGGTGGATACATCGCCGATGCCGGTATCCACCATCATCCAGCCCGCGTGATCGCGGATCAGATACAGGTTGATGTGATTAAGACTCAGCGGCAACGGCATCCGCAGCCAGAGAATCCCGGGGGCAACTTCCAGCAGCTCGCCATCCGGTTGCGGCGGCGTGGCGCAGGGAAACTGCAATGGGGTCAGGTCTTTAATTATCATATTTCTGTCGTTGATCACCGGTGGCCAGGTCAAAAAAATCGGTCAAAAATCTTATAATTAAAGACCTGACCCCACGGGTTGCATGGGTTGATAGGTGCGGTTCGCGACATCGCGTCGGTACAGGGGGTCGCTGACCAGGGCGGGATCGTAACCGGCGCGTTGCAGTTCTTGCTTGCGGAATTTGAAGGTGGTGGTCATGTCGGCGGCCGGGGCGACACGCACGAACAGGGGGGCGGCGTAATCGGGTAGCCGGGCGGCGCTGAGCGCGTAAAAGGCAGCGGGGTCGAACGGCTGGCCGGGCTGCATGACGATGGCCGCCATGCCGGCGCGGCCTTCGTGGCCGGCAACGGGGACGCCGTAGATGTTGATGCTTTCCAGCCCGGGGAAATCGGCCAGGGCTTCGGCGACTTCCGTGGTCGAGACGTTTTCGCTTTTCCAGCGGTAGGTGTCGCCGATGCGGTCGACGAACCAGAAGTAGCCCTCTTCATCAAAACGGAACAGGTCGCCAGAACGCCACCAGGCGTCATCCGGCTGAAAGACGGCGCGCAAAATTTTCTGCTCCGTGGCTGCCGCCGAGGTGTAGCCCTCAAAACGGCCACCGGCGATCTCCGGATGATGGATGATGTAGCCAATGGCCTCGCCCACTTCGCCGGGCTGGCAGGGCATCAGATGGCCGTGTGCGTCGCGCGGATGACTCCCGCTTTCCACGTCGTAGCGCACCAGCCGCAAGTTGGTTTTGTCCCAGTACGGCACGCGCCCGCAGGCACCGACGCGGTTGTCGACATTGAGCAGATTGCAGTTGGATTCGGTCGCGCCCCAACCTTCAAACACGTCCGTAATACCGAAGCGTTCGACGAAGCGTGTCCACACATCGGCGGTCAGCCCCGCGCCGACGAGGATACGCAGGCTGTGCTGACGGTCATCGGCCTGTGCGGGCGTGTTCAGCAGATAGCGGCAGATTTCGCCGATGTACTGGCAGACGCTGATGCGGTAGCGACGCACGTCCGCCCAGAAGGCATGGACGCTGAATTTGCGCCGGATAACGATGCTGCTGCCGCCACGCAGGGCGGTCGAGCCCAGCGACATCGCCGCCGCGCCGTGATACAGCGGCAGGAAGCAGTAGAAGACATCGTCGGGCCCGGTGGCCATCGAGGCCACCTGCACATCGCCCACATTGAGCCAGCGCATGTGGCTGGTGCGCGCCGCCTTGGGCAGCCCGGTGGTGCCGGAGGTGCAGATCAGCACGGCGGTGCTCTCGCCCGTCCAGTGGGCGCGCTGCTGACGATCCGGGTTGCTGCGGGGCTGGGTGGCGGCGAGTTCCCCCAGATCGCGGCTGAACAAGGCACGCAACGCACACAATGCGGGCGGCGCGGGGCTTTCCGGATCCGGCCAGAGATACAGCGGCAACCCAGTCAATTCCGTAGACGCCCTAATTTCCTCGCTCTCCCAGTGAGCGAGCACTTCTTCACCGACGACCACCGCACGCGCTTGCGTCGCCGCCAGCGCATTGGCGAGCATCCGGCCCGTCAGCTGGGTATTCAGAAAACCGCAGACCAGCCCGGCCTTGTTGAGGCCAAACCAGACAATGAAAAAATCCGGGCGATTGTCCATCATCAAGGCCACGCAATCCCCTGGCGACCAGCCCTGCTGAGCCACCACATGGGACACCTGATTGGCCCGCGCATTGACCTCGGCGTAGGTCAGCGTGAGCTCGCCATAATGAAGAAACGGGCGATCCGGAAAATCCCGCGCCTGCGCTTCCAGCCGGTCGGCAATGGTGTACTGCTGACCCGGCTTCACCGTATTACTGGCGGCGGCGCGCAGATCCAGCTTGCGCTGGGTCGCTTCGCGAGGGACGATCACCCGTGCGTTCATGTTGTAACGTGTTACCACAAAGTTGAGCGGCGGGATCGCGCGGCGTATCGCGCGCGGCATGCGGCGTGAAGCGTAGCGATTCATGGCCATCCGACGGCCGCAGATTCCGCGATAATACCGGACATCCCCTGCCCGTCGCTGCACGTCACACCACGTCACGATGGCGCACCTTCCCTTGCCTATCCGCTCATGCCGACCATGTCACCACGCATTCGTTTCAGTCTGGGCTTGCTGCTTCCGCTGCTGGCCGCTTGCCAGAGCCTGCCGCCGCCTGCGGCGACCCAGGCGACCTTGGCCACCAAGGCAATCACAGCCACCGCCGTGCCAGACAGCGACCGTGCCGCAGCGATAGCCCTGGCACTGGCCAGCCAGGCGACGATCCCGACCGAGCCGATCCTGCGGATCGACACGGGTACGCATATCCGTGGTCTTCACGCCCTCTCCCTGAGTCCGCGCGGCAATCTGCTGGCCACCGCTTCGATCGACCGCACGGTACGCTTGTGGGACCGGATGAGCGGCGAAGCCCACGCCGTGCTGCGCCCGCCGATGAGTTCGCTGGGCTTCGGCACGCTGTACGCGCTGGCGTTTTCGCCTGATGGCCGCGAGCTGGCGGCGGGTGGCCGGACCTTTCTCAGCCGCCTGCCCGCGCAGCCGAAGCAGGCTGAATCCAGCATCTATTTTTTCGATCCGCTGAGCGGCGGCATCAACCGCACTCTCAACGACCTGCCGGGTCGCGTTCATGCGCTCGCCTGGTCGTCCAGTGGCCGCCAGCTCGCCGTGGCCTACGCAGCCGAACCGCTGCCCGGCATTGAACAGGGCCCACTGCTGGGCAGCAGTGGCATCCGCATCTACGACGCACGCGCACTCACCCTGCTTCAGGAAATTGTCACCGATGCTCCTTGCGAATGGCTCGACTTCGACGCGGCGCAGCGTCTTTTCGCCACCTGTCGCCACCTGCTGATTTCCTACGACGAACACGGCCCGCTGCGCCTGCGTGAAGCCGCGCGGCCAACGACGTTCCGCCGGGGTGCGCTGTCGCCCGACGGCCGCCGCCTCGCCGTCGCCTATGCCGGCTCAGGTACCAATGCCGGTGCCAATGCCGGTACCCATGTCGATGGAAATGCCCAGCCACTGGCCGTGTGGTCGACCGACGATCTCACCCCGCTGTATGACGTTGAACTGCCCGCCGCAGAAGCTGCCTTGCATGGCGACCTGGTTCCCGCCTGGTCACCGGGCGGCAATTTCCTTTACGCTGCGGGTCGCCGCCAGTCTGCCCGCATTGCCGGCAACACGCTGTTCAAATGGGATCAGGAAGGACGCGGTGCGGTGCAGCGGCTGCCTGCCGACCGCGCTGATATTTTCGACCTGCGGATACGTCGCGATGGCACGCCGCTGATGGCCACCTCGAACGGCAACGTCGAAACACTCGATGTCCGCAACCAGCTCGCCACGCTGATCCGCAGCGATACCGTCGATTCAGACAATCGCCCCGATGCGTTATGGGTTGCGGCGGATGGCCGCACCGTGGCCTACAGCGACGATGACGATGGCCGCGAGCGTTTTGTGTTCTCGCATGACACGCGCACCCTGCTGCCCTGGGCGGACTACAAGAATCCGGCCACCCTGCTGCCGCCGAACCGTCAGGGCAACCCGCAGATCAGCGGCTGGCAGCTCGCCCATCGCTTCGCCTGCAATGACGGCACCGTCGATCTCGGTGACAGCACGGCGCAGAATCTGGCGATGCTGCGCAACGGTCAGGGTTTCGCGATTGGCACCGAAGATCAGGTCATGTTCTTCGATGGCCACTGCCGCCGCGTTTGGGAAAGCCGCACCCAGGCACGCGCCATCGCCACCCAGATCGCCGAAGCAGGCGGCTACGTCATCAGCCAGGATGAAGCGGGCGTCATCCGCTGGTTCCGCATCATTGATGGCACCAAAGTGCTGTCGATTTACGCCAGCCAGAAAGGTCGCAGCTGGGTGGCATGGACGCCCGAAGGTTTCTACGATGCCTCGCCAGACGGCGAAAAGCTGATCGGCTGGCATCTCAACCGCAACCGGACGCGCGCCGCCGACTTCTACCCGGCCGCACGCTTCCGCGAGCTTTATCACGACCCGGCGGCCATCACCCTCGCCCTCGATCCAGCCCGCGCCGACACGCCGCGCGCACTCGATCAGAAAGCCGCACGCCTCGCCGAGATCCGCCAGCGCATGCAGGCCGGGCTGCCGCCACAAATCACCCTGCGCTCGGTCAGCGAAGCCGTGGAAGCCAAAGGCCCGGTAGCCCGCCTCACCTACACGCTACGCACACCCTCCGGCGAGCCTGTGCAACGCGTGCGCGTCCTCATCGACGGCCGCCCGTCCGGGGTTGAACAGCAGATTCCCGCACCGACGGCCGACCCGGCAGCCGCAAAAGAGACCGAGAGCTCACCCTACACAGTCAACGTGCCACTGCCGCCCGGCGAGGTCGAGATCGAGATCGGCCTGATTGCCGAGAGTCAGGGCGCCATCAGCGAACTCGCCCGCACGCGCCTGCGCGACCGCACCAGTAGCAACACATCACCGACAAAAGCCACCACCAACGGCGTGGCCAACAACGGTGGCAACAACATCAAACCTCGTCTGTATGCCCTGGTGGTCGGTGTCGGCACTTATCAGCACGAGGGCATCAACCCGCTCGACTTTCCCGCCAAGGATGCGCGCGATTTCGCCGCCGCACTGAAGGGACAACGTGGCCGTCTCTACCGCGAGGTCGACGTGCGCCTGCTCGAAAACGCCGCCGCCACGCGCGAAGGCGTGCTCGACGGCCTTGACTGGCTGCGCCGGCAAGTCACCGCCAACGACCTGGCCGTGGTGTTCTTCGCCGGGCACGGCGTCAACGATCAGACCGGCCGTTACTATTTCGTCCCCGCCAATGCCGACCCGGCACGCCTGCGTAGCACCGCAGTGCCCAACGGCGACATCACCGAAGCATTGCAGGCACTGCCCGCCAAAGTGCTCGCCTTTCTCGACACCTGCCACGCGGGCAACGTCTTGGGCAGCGGCAAGCAGCGCAACCTGTCCATCGGCCTGCCTGGCGACATCAACCGGCTGGTGAATGAGCTGACCAGCGCCGAAAACGGTGTTGTCGTCTTCGCCTCCTCCACCGGCCGCGAGACCTCGCAGGAAAGTGCTGAATGGAACAACGGCGTGTTCACCAAGGCGCTGGTCGAAGGCCTGGGCGGCAAGGCCGACTTCAACCACGACGGTGCGGTATCGCTGAATGAACTCAACCTCTACGTCGCCGACCGTGTCAAGCAGCTGACCAACGGCGACCAGCACGCCAACATGATCCGCCCCGACTCAATCCGGGATTTTCCGTTTGCGGTGATGAAGTAATGCGGCGCGGGGCGCGAACTGTGGCAGCCACTCACGACCCTGCACGCTTGTACGCAATAAACAAATAGTTTATATTTGCGTCATGATACACAGCTTCGCCGACATCGAGACCGAACGTCTGTTTGCCACCGGAAAATCGCGCCGTCTGCCACCCGACATTCTGCGTCGTGCCGTGATGCGCCTGACTCAACTGGATGCGGCAACGTGCATCGACGATTTACGCACACCACCATCCAATCATCTGGAGCCACTCACCGGCGACCGGGCTGGCGAATGGAGTATCCGCATCAACGATCAGTGGCGTCTGTGCTTCAAATTTGATTCTGGCGAAGCCTGCAATGTCGCCATCGTCGACTATCACTGAGGAGTTTTCGACATGAAAAACAACCTGCCTCCGATACACCCTGGCGAGTTTCTACGCGAGACACTGGATGAACTGGATCTGTCCCAGGCCGCATTCGCCACCGCCATCGGCGTATCGCCCATGCGAATTTCACACCTGATCAAAGGCACCCGTCCGGTGACGGCCGAACTGGCCTTGCTCATCGGTCGCGCCTTTGGCCAAAGCCCGCAATACTGGCTCAACCTACAAACCGGTTACGATCTGAAAATCGCCGAAGCAGTGATGAAACAAGCACTCAAGAAAGTCCGCGCGCTGGTTCCTGCGTAAACCCTTCCGTAGAAAGTACCGCTGAAGCGCCGGACTCCGGGCTTTCAGCGGAATGAGGCGGGAAATTGATGCGCTCTGTTCCGCATGACCTGCCCCGGTTTGCCTACTCGAAATACTTGTTGCTCGCCCGCGCACTGGCTTCGTAGACGCGCGGCAGATTGAAGTGGCGGGCGTGCAGGGCACTGCCGCGCAAGGCGACGACGAATTGCCGGGTAGCGGAAAATGGACGCGGCATCGGCTGGCTCTGCGGGATGGCATCGATCGCTTCAACCGCCAGGCGAGCGGCGACTTCGCCTTGTTCATAGGGCGAGGTGCCGATCGCCAGCATGCCGCCGTCTTCGGCAAAAAAGGCGTTGGTGCCGATGAAGAAAGGCCGGGCATGGGCTTCGGTCCAGCCGATGACTTCGGCGGGGGGAAGCAGACGGGGATCGTCCGTCGCGCGCAGGAGTTTGCGATAGTTTGAGGTGATGAGAACGTCGGTATCGGTGGCCGCTTCAGCGACCGCCTGCTGCCATTCGGGCCAGGTGTCGACGAGACGCGAGGGCTGGACGATGAAGGGCGACCAGTCGTGGCCGCTGAAGGTTTTTTCGTCGCCGAGTACGGTTTCGGAACGGTCACCAATGAAGCGTATCCGCAGCGGCATGGGCATCGGCAAACCGCCACGCTGTGCGGCGATCAGCAGGGTTTCCTTGAGCGCATCGAGTGGCAGGCGTTCGAGTAT
This sequence comes from Sterolibacterium sp., assembly GCA_018061005.1. Taxonomy (GTDB): domain Bacteria; phylum Pseudomonadota; class Gammaproteobacteria; order Burkholderiales; family Rhodocyclaceae; genus Sterolibacterium. Next base: position 10,436 of record JAGOVA010000001.1, read on the forward strand.
CCCGCTGACATTGCGGGCGCGGTCGAAGCCATAGTTGCCGGGGGCGTTATTCACGCCGGCAAAGACGATGCGGATGTGCGGATGATTGAGATAGTGTCGGCTCACATAGTTCTGCGCGTCGTCATCGACGGCGAGGATGACCTCCGGCTGCATTTCGTCGATCATGCGGCGCGCGGCCAAACCGGCGTTGTCCTTGAAGTCAGGCCAGGGGTGGCGTTTGGTGTCGAGGTAGTACCAGCGCACCGTGTAATCGCCCCGCTGGTCGAGCACGCGGCGGATGCCCGCATTCACGTCCTTTACCCAGGAATAGCCCTGGTCATAACTGTGCAGGATCAGGATGCGCGGCTTGCTGAGGTTGAACCAGGCCAGCAGGCCGACGGAACCGACCAGAAAGACGGCGATCAGCAGGGTCTCGAGGCGCGATCTCATAGCAGCCCGAAGGCTTTCCAGAAGGGGATCGAGAAATACACGGCGGCGAGGCGGGCGAAGTTCATGGCGGCGTTGTAGATCAGGAAGGACGACTCCAGATACATCGGCTGACGGCGGTTCACCGCCTGGAATTGCAGGTAGTAGGAACACTGGTACGGAAAGAACCAGATTTCGCCGAGCAGCAGCACGCAGAAGCCGACAACCCAGGGATTGACGCCGCTGACCTCGGCCAGTGGCATCAGAAGACTGGCGAGGATGACGATGCTCGCACTGATCGGCACGGCCAGACGAATGACGAAGATGACCGCGAACAGCAGCAGGATGAACAGGCCGAAATCTTCACGCATCGTGGTCCCGAGGGCGGGGAGTGCTGCCGCGAGCAGGCAGTCGATGCCCAGGTGATTGAAGGCATTGACGAGGCCGGTCAGCCCGCTCAGGTAAAGCAGGAAAGGCCAGTCGATGCGCTTCTTGAGTTCGTCGCGGCTCAGCGAGCCGAACAGCAGCAGGCCGTAGAAGATGGCCAGCCCCATCCACGGCGCCTGCACCTGATGCAGGTGGGTCGTCAGCATGCCACCGATGAATACGGCGATACCCAGCAGGGCCGCCCATTCGCGGCGGTTGGGCCGGCCCAGCATCGCCAGCTGGGCGGCAATTAGCTCACGCGACAGGCGCAGCGGTTCCTTACTGCGAAACAACAGGCTGGCCAGCAGGGCATGGCCAGCCAGCAAGACCAGGGCGACAACGCCTGCGGCGGCGACCCACTTGAAGCCCTGGAAATGATCCTGGGTCTGCACCGGCAGCAGGCTGAAGACGGCGAAGTTCACCGACTTGCTGGTCAGAAAGATGGCAGAAAAAAGACTCACCCCGGCAAAGGCGCTGACCGCCAGTTGCGTAGCCGCCGCCCCCCGCTCGGGCAGACGCAGGCTCCGCATCATGTCGACGTAAAAAGGCGCGATCAGCGCAACGCGGCCGTTGATGGTGGGTAACAACGGGGTTAGAAAAATGCCGATCGACATCAGCCCGAGGTTCTGCCAGAAACGCGAGGTCGGCAAGTGCTGCAGCATCAGCAACAACGCGCGGTAGCTGAGGCCGGACGACACGAGCACCGTGCCCAGGCCGAGGATGCTCAAGGCCATCATGAAACCGTCGGAAGCAAAGCCGGAGAGAATCACCGACGGCGGGGCAAGACCGGCAATCAGGATGCCCATGACGGCAAACAGCCCCGGCAGATAGTCATCCACCAGCGACCAGGCCCACATGACGACCGTGGCGGTAAAAATGGCGAGGAACATGCCAGCATTGCGCTCCATGCCGACACGCTGAGTCAGCCAGAGTACGGCCAGTGGCAGGAGGATCGCCATGAGCCAGCCGAGTGCGCGCAACCCGCTGCCCGCCGTGGCGACGGTGCTGGCTGTCTGGGCAGATAGCGTAGGAGGCGGGGCGGTGGCCGTAGCGGTGACGGTGAGCGTGGCCAGCAGCGACTGCATGAACCCGGCCTGCAGACCCGGCTGTTCGGCAAGCACCGGCAACAGGCAGCTGCGTGGCAGAAAACCGGCGACCACGGGGGTCAACGCCCGTGCATCACTCAGATAGCGGTCGGCATCGGTCAGGCATTCCTCGCCGAAGCGCGCGGCGGTGGCCGGGAACTCCCGTTCACCCGCCGCCGTTTGCAGGCTCACGCGGCCGCTGGCCAGCAGGTAAAGGCCGCTGGCCGCGTCGCCCGTGCGGTACAGCAGTTCGCCCGCAGCAAAATGCCGTTCTTCGAGATGCGGCAGCAGGCGCGTCAGCGTCACGCCCGGGCATTGCGCCAGCAACGGATCACGCAGCAGCAGATTCGCGTCAGGCATCATCGAGCTCACTGTGGTTGCGGTTGCCGTCACTCCCGCCTGCGCGGGAATGACGTGACTCAATGGTTTTGGTTTGCTGCCGGTGCGATCGTCAGGTCAACATCAACACAAATTCAGCGCAAATTAGCGCGAGCGCGGCATCTTCAGCGCAAACTGGGCGATCAGATCGCGTTGCAGCTCATTGACGCCGCCGCCGAAGGTGTTGATGGTGGCTGCACGATATTCTTCTTCCAGCAGCGACTTGAACTCGGCGGCTTCACTGCCCAGACGGTAAAGACCGCCCACACCGAGAATTTCCAGCAGGCGACGGAAGACGAAAATCATGGTTTCCGAGCCATACACCTTGGAGGCCGAGGCCAGGCCGACATCCATGCGACCGGCGGTGATGTCCACCGACAGCCGATAGTTGAGCAGGCGCATCGCTTCGATCTGGGTATAGGACTCAGCCAGGGCGCGGCGCACCCAGGGTTCGTCGACCGCGCGGTGCCCCTTTTCGTCCGCCGTCTTGGCCCAGGCCAGTACCCGCTGGAAGGCGGCGGTGGCTTTGACACCGAAGGCACCGAGGCCGACACGTTCATGATTAAGCTGCGCGGTGATCAGCTTCCAGCCGCCATGCAGCTGCCCGACCAGCATGCTCGCCGGTACTTTGACGTTATCAAAATAAGTGGCGTTGGTGCGATGGCCGACGGTGTGGATCGGCGTGAGCGAATAACCGGCCGCCTTGGTGTCGACGATCAGGATCGAAATTCCTTTGTGGCGTTTCTCTTCCGGGTTGGTGCGCGCCGCCAGCCAGATGTAGTCGGCCGATTCGGCGTCCGAGGTAAACAGTTTGCTGCCGTTGACCACAAAATGATCGCCTTCCTGCACCGCGCTGGTCGACAGCGTGGCGAGATCGGTGCCGGCATTGCCTTCGGTGTAGCCGATGGCAAAGTGCAGCTCGCCGGCCGCCATGCCGGGGAGGAACTTCTTTTTGTGTTCTTCCGAGCCGTGCGCCATCAGTGCCGGGCCGACGGTGTTCACAGTGACAAAAGGCAGCGTGGCACCGGCGATGAAGACTTCTTCGAAAAAGATCAGCTGCTCGATCGGCGTGTAGCCACGGCCGCCGTATTCCTTCGGCCAGCCGACGGCCAGCCAGCCGTCCTTGCCCATCTGGCGGCACAGGTGTTTGTAAGCCTCATGACGTTCGTCGCCGTCTTCGCGGCGCAGCGCGATACGGATTTCTTCGGTCATGATCTGGTTGAAATAGGCGCGGATTTCGCGGCGCAATGCCTTCTGTTCCGGGGTCAAATCGACGAACATGATTTGTCTTTCAGTAAAAGGGTTGCGAGAGGATCAGAGTTCGACGCCGACGGTTTCCGGCTGCGCCAGCCAGTCGCCCAGCGCTTGCAGGTCGGCCGTCGCACCGCCCAGCGAGAGTTCCAGCGCGCGGCTCCAGTAGAGGAAACGATGGATCGGGTAGCTCACATCCGAGCCCATGCCGCCATGCATGTGAGAGGCCGCATGCGAGACCCGATGACCACATTCACACGCCCAGTATTTGGCGACGCGAGCCGCACCTTCGGCGTCCAGACCGTTGTCCAGCCGCCAGCAGAGTTGCCAGAGCGTGGAGCGCAGGGCTTCGATGTCGATGTAGCAATCGGCCGAACGTGCGCCGATCACCTGAAAACTGGCGATCGGGCGATCAAACTGCACGCGTTGGCTGGTGTATTCGACGGTGCGGCGCAGATCTTCGCTGGCCACACCCAGTTGCAGCGCGGCCAGACAGGCCAGCGCGTGTTGTTCCAGCCAGGGCAGGGCGGCTACCGGCAACAGGGCATCCTTGCCCAGTGCCAGCTGATTGAAGATGAGATCGGCGGCCGGTTCGGCGTGCGTCAGGGTGCCGGTCAGTTTTTCAATACCCGCAGCATTCGGATCGACGATGAACAGACGCACCCCCTCTGCCGTGGCGGCAGGCAGAAGCACCAGTTGTGCGCGGGCAGCCAGCGGCACGGCGACGGCACGGCCATCGAGCTGCCAGCCCGTGCCGGTGGCCTGCGCCGTCAGCGCAAGACCGCGCGAAGCGGACAGACCGTCCAGCGAGAGTGTGGCCAGTGCCGTACCCGCCACTAGCTTTTCCAGCCAGGCAGAGTTCAGGCTGGCCGGGGCAAACTTCGCTAGTGCCGTTGCTGCCAGTGCTTGCCGCCACAACGGCACGGGGGCGACATGCCGTCCCTGCTGTTCCAACGCCAGCATCAGCTCGACCATGCCCAGCCCGCTGCCACCGTCGGCTTCCGGCACAGTCAGGCCGAGCAGGCCGGTTTCGGCCAGTTGCTGCCACAAGCCGCTGTCATAGTCCTTGCCACTCTCCCAGAAAGCACGGATCTGGTCGTCGTTGCAGTAATCGGCGAACACGCTGGTCGCCATGTCGGCAATGGCGCGCTGTTCTTCGCTGAGATCGAAATTCATTTAGATCATCCTTGTGGAGATTGCGATCAGTTCCGTTCGTCCTGAACCTGTCGAAGGGGCTGTTGAGTATTCGTCTTTGGGGGCAAGGGCTTCGACAGGCTCAGCCCGAACGGGGTCGGTATGTCTCTCGTCAGTCTTGGTTCAGTTACATCTTGCCGAGGATCGCGCCGCCGGTTGGCACGCCGACGCCGGAGGTGACCAGGGCGTGATTGACGTTCTTCTTCGGCTGATTCACCGAGGTGCCGCGTACCAGACGCACGGCTTCGACGATGCCGTTCACGCCGTGGATGTAGGCTTCCGACAGCTGGCCGCCGTGGGTATTGGTCGGCAGACGGCCATCCGGACGCAGGTTGCCGTCCAGCACAAACTTGGCCGCCTCGCCAAACTCGCAGAAGCCCCACGATTCGAGCTGCATCAGCACGATCGAGGAGAACGCGTCATAAATCACCGCCGCATCGATGTCCTTGGCGGATAGACCGCACTGGGCGTAGGCGTGCTTGGCGGCGATGTCCATCTCGGGGATACGGCCGATCTCGGCGCGGTAGAACGAGGTCATTTCTTCCTGGTCGCGCGGCGAGCACTGGGCAACGCCGTTGATCAGCACACCGGGCTGCTTGAGGTCGCGCGCGCGTTCAGGCGTGGTGACGATCACCGCCGAGCCGCCGTCGCTTTCCTGGCAGCAGTCGAACAGACGCAGCGGATCGCAGATGCGGCGCGCACTATCGTAATCGGCACGGGAGAACGGCTGGTTGTAAAAGAAGGCGGCCGGGTTCTTCACCGCGTATTCGCGCGTGGTGTGGGCGATCTCGAACAACGCGTCTTCGGTGCAGCCGGTCAGGTGCATGTAGCGCTGGGTGTACATCGCCACCCAGGAGGTCGGCGTGAGCAGACCATACGGCATGTACCAGCCGTAGTGGATCGCGCTACCGGTAATCAGCGAGCCGGAAACCCCCGCCGAGTAGCGGTGGCCGGAACGGCCATTGAGCGCGCGGTAACAGACCACCACTTCGGCCATGCCGGTCGCCACAGCCATCGCCGCCTGCAGCAGCGTGCCCGTGGCCGCACCGCCGCCGTAGGGCACGCGGGCGAAGAAGTTGAGGTCGTTGCAGCCGACGGCGCGGGCAACATCCACTTCTTCATTCTGGTCCATGGTGAACGTCACCATGCCATCGACATCCGATGGCTTGAGGCCCGCGTCATTCAACGCGGCCTTGACGGCTTCCGCCGCCAGCGAGAGTTCCGAGCGACCGGAGTTTTTCGAGAACTCGGTCGAGCCGATGCCGGCAATCGCGGCCTTGTTTGCAATATTGGCAACCATGTTCAAGCCTCCTTGGGCAGGGCGACACGCACCGTGCCGGTCATGTGGGTACCCCAAACGTTGTTCGTGCCATCCACCGCCACGCTCACCACGCCAGTGGCGTCGTCCTTGGCTTTGACTTCACCGCTGACAGTCATCACGAAACCGGGCAGATTGGGTGCGCCCAGCTTGATGTCGATGCCTCTCAAGGTCGAATCCGGGCCGGCCCAGTCGGTGACGAAACGCCCCATGAAGCCGTTGCTGGTAATGATGTTCATGAAAACGTCGGACAGGCCGGTGGCCTGGGCGACCTTCTTGTCGTGGTGCACCGGCGTGAAGTCTCGCGAGGCGAGTGCCGAGCCGATGATGAGGCCGGAGGTGATGTCGATTTTCAGTTCGGGCAGCTTGTCGCCAACCTTCACCTGGCCGTATTTCAGAGTGTTCAGATTCATTTTGTGTCCTCGCGATTGATCCGGTCCTTGATACACAGATTCCATTCGTGGTGAGCTTCGTTTATTCCGTTCGTGGTGAGCTTCGTTTATTCCGTTCGTGGTGAGCTTGTCGAACCATGAACGGTGCTCAATCTTTTGTGCGCCCGTTACCCTTCGACAGGCTCAGGGCGAACGGTGGAGCGGTAGAACGGTGGAGCGATGAAATGATGAATTCAAAGGCCGGGTTAATAGTGTCAAGCCAGATAGAACTGCGGCAGCCAGGTCTTTTCATCCACCTGTTCGACCTTGCCCTTGACCTTCATGCCGATCTTGATGGCTTCCGGTTCGCAACCGACGAGGTTGGAGACCAGATTCGTGCCTTCATTCAGCTTGATGACCGCACAGATCAGCGGATACGGATAGCCGGGGAACTTCGGGTAGTGCATCTGTGTGTAGCTGATGATCTCGCCGTCCAGCGTCGATTCGATCGAGTCCCATTCGGTCGATTGGCACTCGCCGCACATCGGGCGCGGCGGATGACGCAGCGTGTTGCAGCTCTTGCAGCGCTGAATGAGTAGTCGGCCGCTATCGACGGCCTCCCACCACCAGGCGTTATCGTGGCCGCGCGGCGAGGCGATACGCGTCGGTGCGGCGGGCGCGCTGTCGCCCTCACTGGCTGCTGCCGGGGCTTGATCGGCTTGCGGAATGAATTTGAGGCAGCGGAACACCTGACGGCCGATTTCCGTCTTGTTCTGGTCGGTAAACGAGGTGGTGGTTTCAATGAAGTAACCAATGCCGCGCTGCGTTGCCTTCTGTTCGGAAATGCTGGAAATAATGGTTTGCGCAAATACCTGGTCGCCCGGCCGCAGATCGCGGAAATATTCGCTGTTGGTATTGGTGCCGAGCACGCCGGTAAAGCCGTGGGCATCAAACACATTGTGCAATTCACGCTGCAGATCCTGCGCCGGCGTCTGACACATCGGATAGCCTTCCATGCTCCAGATCTGCAGCATGTGCGCGGGCGCAATGAGGCCGCCCTTGCTCGACTTTGCGGCGTATTCTGCATCGGTATACACCGGATTCTCATCACCCAGCACTTCTGCCCAATGACGGATCATGGCGGCGTTAACATCATCCTTGCCGCGCTTGGGTGCGCCGAGCTCCCGGCCGACATAAGCCCGGATCTTTTCTTCAAACGCTTTGGTTTCTTCAGGAGTCATGGTTCTTTCCCGGTGGGTGAGGTGAAATGAGGTGAATGAAAAAATGCGTCTGCCGCACAAACAGCAAAACAGCACAGGTCACAGTCAACCGACAGCGTTCGAATCTACGCGAAAGCCTTGGGGCAATCCTCGTCTGAATGGACGATTCTCTGACCGGGCGAGCCGTTAAGCTATGCAGGCAAAATTTTGTTACGATGCCAGTTGTTGCGCCCTGGCTTTTGTCCTTTGCAGCCGCATCTTCCAAAAAACACAAGGAGAGCACGTTGAAACAACATCAATTCGCAAGAAAACCCGCCTCGCTGACACTGGCTGTCGCCATCGCCCAGCTCTTCGCCCCCGCCGCAGCTCACGCCGCCGATACGGCTCCTGCCGCCACTGGCGCGATTGAAGAAGTCATCGTTACCGCGCAAAAGCGCAAGGAAAACCTGCAGAATGTGCCAATCTCGATTCAGGCACTCAGCGCAAAAGACATAGAAAAGCACAACATCGTCACCCTGGCTGACATCGGCGCCGAAGTCCCCGGCCTCAATCTCGCGCCCTATCCGGGCAGCTCCGAAGCCTTCTTCCCGACCTTCCGCGGCATTACCACCAACGCTGTGTTTATCAGCGCACCGAACCCGGTCGCCTTCCATGTCGACGGGGTGTTCCGTTCGCAACTCGTCGGCCTGAACAATACCGCCGGTGATATCGAGCGTCTTGAAGTCCTGAAAGGCCCGCAGGGCGTGCTCTCCGGTCGCAACGCCACCGGCGGTGCGGTCAATCTGCATTACGCCAAGGCCGAGCTCGGCGAGTTTGCCTTCAAGCAGCAATTCACCTTCGCCAATCGTGGCCAGTTCCTCTCGCGCACCGTCGTCAATCTGCCGATCAAGGACGATCTGGCGATGCGCCTTTCCTACCTGCATCGCCAGAAAGATAGCGATGGCGTAACCAACACCGCAACGGGTGGCGTGCAGTTCGGCAAGCTGAACGGCGACGGCTATCGCCTCGACCTGCGCTGGAAACCGGTCAACAATGTGACCCTTGATTACGCTTACGACAACACCGAAACCAAGAGCTACGACACGCCGCCGCAGTGTCTGGTCGCGGGGCATCAGTCGGTTTATGGCGGTTATCTGTCCGCTCTTGCAGGAACCGATCCGCGCCTGGCTTCGTACATGAACGGCTGCTCAATGAGCAAGCTGGACAAACTGTACGTTCCGTACAACTTTGAAAAGAACACCAACAAAACGGAAAGCCACACGCTGAACCTCAACTGGGAAGCCAGCCCGACCTTCAGTTTCCGCTCGATCACCGGCTTCCACAAGATCGACACCAGCAACCACTACACCTACGCGGCTTACGGTGGCAATGCCATCGCCGTTGCGGCCGCCAGCTACCCGACGACGCTTAACCTGGCCAATGGCTCAAGCATGTCGCTGGGTCAGCCGATGAAACTCTACAACGAAGCCTGGTCACAGGAATTCCAGTTCATCGGCGACCTGGCCAAGAACCTGAAATACACGGCCGGCCTGTACTTCTCCTCCGAAGACGGGCATCAATCCTCCGGCCCCAACATGGGCTTCTATGCTGCAGATGCCGCTCAGGGAGCCGATCTCCTGATGCTCGACAACAAAGGTCTGACATCAGCCAAGAGCGATTCGAGAGCCGCCTACGCCCATGTCACCTGGACGCCGGAAATTCTCGACAACAAGCTCGATATCGTTCCAGGCATCCGCTTCACCCGCGATCACCGTGCCGTAGTCGGCTACAACACCGGCTGGTACACCGGCTATGCCGTGGGTGCGACAGCACCTGGCGTTCTTCAAGAATATGCCAGCTTCCCGACGGGTGGTGCCCCCATGTCCAACGTGACCGGCGACCGTTCCTGGGCCAAAACCACTCCGGCCATCTCCTTTAACTATCACTGGCAAAAAGACCTGATGACGTACTTCAAGTACTCGACGGCCTACACCAGCGGTGGCTTTGATCCGGTGGCCGGCCCCCCGTCTGCGGCGGCCGATTTCGCCAAGGGTTTCAACCCGGAAACCGTCAAGTCGTTTGAACTCGGCCTGAAGGGTGAATTCCTGGAGCGTCGCCTGCGCACCAACGTCGCTGTGTTCCAGACCAAGTTCTCCAACGAACAGAAGTCGACCTACGTCGGCAGCGGTGGCTGGGCGACGGTCAACGTCGGTGGCTCGACCTATAACGGGCTCGAATTCGACCTGACTGCGGCACTGACCCGCGAACTGCGCCTGGGACTGAACTACGCCTATCTGTCGCACAAATACAACCGGTGGACCGACCCGACCAGTGGCAAGGATGTCACCGCCCTGCGTGACCTGACCGTGCCGAAGAATGACTACTCGGTGAACCTCGATTACCGGGTTCCCGATGTCGGTCTGCCCGGCAAGCTGGACATGAACCTCAACTTCACCCATCGCGATGCCAGCTCGACGCCGATCGATCTGACCAGCAAGAACCTGCCCGATGCACGGACGCCGTTCACAACGCCCGCCTTCAGCATCTGGAACGCACGGATTGCGCTGTCGCAGATCAAGGCCGGCCCGAAAGACGAGGGTCGTGTCACGGTGGCAGTTTGGGCGAAGAACCTGACCGACAAGAAGTATCTGGTGATGGCCAACCCGGGTGTGGCTGCCGACATGTCCGGCAACTGGGGTGAGCCGCGCAGCGTGGGCATGGATCTGATCTACAAGTACTAAGCCGCTTCCGCTTCACGCAGCAAAAAAACCGCCCTCCGGGGCGGTTTTTTCATGCTTGCGGGGTTTGAAAAATCTCGACCAGATTCTCGCGCAGCCAGCGGTTGTCCGGGTCGTCGTCAGCCGAGACGTGCCAGTAAAGATAGATATCGGCACCATCGGGCATATTGAGCCCTTCGGGCAACGGCACCAGCCGGTTGGCGCGCAGATCGCTCACCAGCGAGGCCATCTGCCGGTGCGGTGCGGTGAGGATACAGTCGGTTTGCGCCACGATGCGCGCGGCCGTCCAGTAGTCCTGACAACGCAGCACCACTTCGCGGTCGAGACGGCGACGGGCAAATTCCATGTCGAGATAATTGGTTTCCGCACGCCGGGGAGCGACGACGATGTGCCGCAGCTTGAGATAGGTATCCAGATCCAGCGCGCCCTTGCGCAGCGCCGGATGGTTACGGCGGATCATCACGGACAACCCCTCCCGACCGAGCAGACGGCTCAACACATCCACCGTGGGGTAGGAATAGGCAAAAGGCTGCATCGCCACGTCAAACTTGCCGGTCGCCAGCCGGTTTTCAAAACGCCCCGGCTCATACAGGGAGACCACAATTTCGTACTGGGGCGTGTTGCCCTGCCGCGCCATCAGTTGCGGCAGGAAAGTCGCCTCGTCGGTGGTAATCAAGCCGATGTTCAGGGTGCGTCGCGCCTTGCCCGCCACGGCAGGCGTTTTCTGGTTGAAGGTTTCTTCCAGTATCCGCAACGCAGACAATACCGGTTGATACAGCTCCCGCGCGCGCGGCGTCGGCGTCATGCCGTTGTGATGGCGCAGGAACAGCGGATCATCAAACAACTCGCGCAAGCGGCCCAGCGCGTGGCTGACCGAGGACTGGGTCAGGTGCAGCTTCTCGCTGGCGCGGGTGACCGCCCCTTCACGATACACGGCCTCGAAGACCACCAGCAGATTCAGGTCGATCCGACGAATATCGATATTGTTCATAATCCTCACATGAGAAAAATTCACTTGACCGATAATACCGTCGGCCTAAAATTGCAACAACCTCTTTCGGGAGGGGGCAAAGCGGTTTGAGCCACGATCAGGGCTCAGACCATCGGGGGGGAGAGCCCCAAATTACTTTAATCAAAGGATACAAAATGGCTTACAGCATCGACTCCAAAGTTGGCGAACTGCTCGACAACGCTGCTCCGCGCGCCGTCATCGACAAGCACATGCCGGAACTGCCCTCCAACCCGCAAATCGGCATGGCGCGTGGCATGTCCCTGAAGATGATCGCTGGCTTCTCCGGCGGCAAGATCACCAAGGAAATGCTGGCTGCCGTAAACGACGACCTGCAAAAGCTGTAAATTGCACCCCTGCTTCCGTCTATGGCGGAAGCAGCCTGCAAACAAAAAGCCGGGCATGCCCGGCTTTTTGTTTGCAGGTACACCAAGCTACCCCAGTACACCATGCTTCAGCTCACCTTGAAGCGCGCCATCGAGGTCGCCAGATCGCCCGCCAGATGTTGCAGATGGACGGCCGCATCGGAAGTGCGCGTCACCGCATTCATGTTCTGGTCGGCCAGTTGCGCCATCTGCTCGACGCTCTTGGAAATTTCTGCACTGGCAGCATACTGCTCGCTCACCGACAGGGCGATGCCATCCACCCCTTGCGCCGCCTGACAGGTCGCTTCATCCGCCTGGGTCAGCGCATCGATCGTCTTCTGAACGTGCTGCTTGCTGCTGCCGAGGGCTTCCTGACCATTACGGATGGCGAGGATCACATCGCCGGAATGCTCATTCAGGGTGCGATTGACCCGATCGATTTCATTCACCGACAGCCCCGACTTCTCCGCCAGTTTGCGGACTTCATCCGCCACCACGGCAAAACCGCGTCCCTGTTCGCCCGCCCGCGCGGCTTCAATCGCGGCATTGAGTGCCAGCAGATTGGTCTGGTCGGCAATTTCGCGCACCTGCTGGGTCAGACCGCTGATTGAACGGCTGGACTCAAGAAACTTCTGGAACGACTCGGCAATCGCATCCACCGTCTGATCGAGACGGCCAATTTCACCGGTCAGCTTGTACATTGTTTCGCTGCTCTCACGCGTCATGGCCTGGCTGGCCGCAGCCATCTTGCGGATTTCCTGGGCACTATGAGAAACCGTTTCGATACTCGCCGTGATTTCCTCCAGCGAGGCCGCCGCTTCAGCCGCCATGGACGACTGCCGGGAAGAAAAATCCGTCACGGCCTGCGCCGAGCTGACCAGATCCCCGGAAGATTGCGACAGCGCATCCGCCGCCTGGCGCACCGAAGCCACCAGCCCCGACAAGCCCTCCTTCATCTGCCGCAAGGTGCGTAGCAGAAGACCGGTTTCATCCGCACCACCCGCGGCCACCGTGGAACTCAAATCACCCGCCGCCACGGCCGAAGCCACGCCTCCGGCGTAATCCAGCGGCCGGGTGATGCTGCGGGTAATCCAGAGCGCCATGCCCATGGCGAAGATCACGGCCAGCCCGGTGAATATGCCAAAAATAATCATCGTCCGTTTGAAGCTCGCCTGGGCGTGGCTCGCCAGCTCATTGTTCTGCTTGGTTTGCAGGTCGATCATGGCCTGTATCGAATCATGCAGCTCATTTTGTATCGGCTGGACGCTTTCCTTGAGCGCCTTGGCGGCATCAGTCACGGATTCGGGCTTGGCCAGCGCAATGGCATCATCGGTGGCCTTTTGCACCGGTGCCTGATGCGTTTCGATCTCGGCATGCGCCTTGCGCTCATCCTCGCTCCGCAGCAGCTTGCCCATTTCATCAAAGCTGCTGCGATAGTCGGTGCGCGCCTTCTCGATGCGCTTTTGCTGGGCGCGAACAAAATTGGGCGTGTCCTGGTAGAGCAGTACGTTACGCACCGAACGCATGACGACGTTCAGGTTTTCACGCATGTCTTCCGCGTAGGCGAGCTTCTTGTTGTTCTCGTTGACGGAAATGTCGAACTCATGGGCGAGCTCACGCATGGCGAAATAACCAAAACCGGCCAATGCCACCATGAAGGCAACGACCAGCATGAACGCGGCAAACAGGCGGGGGCCGATCTTGATCGAAGCCAGCATCTTTATTTTCCTGAAAAAGTAACGGATGCCTGTCCTGAATCAAGACAAGGCGGGGGGCGAAAATCAGCGATCCTTGAAGGTCACCAATGTTTCGATGCTTTCCGCAGCACCGGGCTCATATTTCCAGCGCCCCAGGGTGCGGGTGACCGCCTTGTCGAACACCCCCTTGGGATTGGCTTCGAGGATATCCACTTTGCTGACCGAGCCATCCGCCGCCACACTCAAACGTGCCTTGACGCTGCCGCTGGTAATCCCTTCATCCAGCGCGTCGCTCGGGAACGGAGGTGCCTCTTTGGAAACGGCCTTGCGCGCGCTCTGGGCGTGCACCGGAGTAGCCAGTACGGTCAACAGCAACGCCGTCAGCGCCGTGAGTGACCAGCCGATGATCATACGCCGCCGCAACAGGCGTTCATCCATACGCAAGGCACGCACGGCTGTGGTTGATGTTAATGTTGATGGGATGTCATTTGCCCGCGTCATAACTGGCTCCAGCTGTCTTCGTTTGAAACAATGCACGCCGATTATGATCGGCACACCCCCTAGGGTCAAGCCAAAATCTTGCGTGTGTCATGGCCTGCGGCGTTTTGTCACACCTCCGCTCACACCTCATCCGCCCGCTCCGCCAGTTTTTCCAGCAAATCCACCAGCTGATCGATTTCCTCGCTGGTCAGGCGCGGCTGGATCGACCTGCGTGCCGCCTCGATCAGCTCCGCCATGGCCTGTTCGATCAGCCGTGCCCCCTTGGCCGTCAGACTCACCGGTTTGACGCGGCGATCCGCTTCCGTGGTGGAACGCGCCACCAATCCCCGCGCTTCGAGTTGCTGTATGACCTTGCTCAAGCCGCCCGAAGTAATCACCATCGAACGCTGCAACTCGCTGGGGGTCAGTTCGCGCGTGGTTGAACGACGCAAGGTGGCCAGGGCATCGAACTCGGCCAGACTCAGTCGATGGCGTGACATCACCCAGTCAAAATTCACGGTTTCGGCCACATGCACATGCTGGAGTGCCAGCAGCAACGACATGATGCGCGGCTCAAAAGTTTCCGCCCAGTTCTCGCGGTGCAAGCCCAGGATCAAATCACTATCAGGATTGGTGTTACGCGCAGCCATAAACGAAGCGGATGAATACCATCAATGCAAAACAATTTTTCATTATCTTGCAAGAAAGATTTCTTTGCAATAATATCTTTCTTGCAAGATAACAAAGCAACCATCAACCATCAGCCGACCCGGCTGAGCGGTGGTGAATATGGCTGCGCCCACGTTGCGCGCCGAGGAGAGGTTTGATGACGGTTCTGTACACGCAGCAGTCACGCTGGGCTGCATCGGTTGGCACTGCTGTTTGCGCTACTTTCAGCCTGGCCGGTTGCGCTTCCATCCACTCCGCCGGCGCGGATTACACCCCGCCACCCGCCGCCACGTTACTCCCCGCCACGGCCTGGCAGGCCAGCTTGCCTCATGACGGCCACAGCCACACCCTGCTCAACGGCTGGCGCGACTTCAATGACCCGCTGCTCGATGAACTACTGAAGCACGCAGAAGCCAGCAGCCCCACGCTGGCGGCAGCCGTGGCGCGCATCGACGAAGCGCGCGCAGGCCTGGGTCTCCAGGCAGCTGCAGGCTGGCCGGGGGTTCAGCTTGGCGTACATCAATTACGCAACAATGGCAGTGCCGATTTCCCGGCCACCGCGCAAACCACGCGCGGCAGCAGCCTGGATGCCCAGTGGGAAATTGATCTGTTCGGCCGCGTTCGGCGCGGTCATGAGGCCGCCACGGCACGCCTGGAAAGCCGCGCGCAAGGCTGGCATGCCGCACAGATTTCACTGGCCGCCGAAGTCACCAGCCGCTACGTCAGCTATCGCGCCTGCCAGCTGACGCTGCGTGCCCTGGCTGAAGATGTCCAGTCGCGCGAGGACACCGCCCGCTTGACCATGCTCTCGGCGCAGGCCGGTATCGCCGCCCCGGCCGATGCCGAACTGGCACGCGCCAGCCATGCCGAAACCCAGTCCATGCAGGTGGCCCAGGAAGCCAGTTGCGACATCCTCCGCAAAACCCTGGTCACCCTGAGCGGCATGCCCGAAGCCGCGCTGCAATCGTTACTGGAACGCACAGCCACCACTCAGGCCCAGGGATTACCGACCCCCACCGCCTTCAAGGTCGACAGCCTCCCGACCGCCTTGCTCGCGCAACGCCCTGATCTGGCGGCCGCCGAACGTGACCTGGCCGCGGCCAGTGCAGACATCGGCATTGCCACCGCCAACCGTTATCCGCGCCTCGCGCTGATCGGCAACCTGACGCGCGACCGGAGCGGCGATCAGCCGAGTTATCTCAGCAAGCCCTGGCTGTTTGGCCCCAGCCTGAGCTTGCCATTGTTTGATGGCGGCGCGCTGGCCGCACAACAGGAAGCCGCCCGCGCACGCTACGCACAAACCCTGGCGCATTACCGGCAGGCGGTGCTGGGCGCGGTCGAAGAAGTCGAAACTGCGCTGGTTCAACTGGATGCCGCCCGCCGCCGCACCGATCACGCGCAAACCGCCACACTCGGTTATCGCGCCTACTTTCAGGCTGCCGAACAACACTGGCGGGCAGGCGGTCTCAGCCTGCTGGCCCTGGAAGAGGCGCGGCGTCACATGAACGCCGCCCGGCGCAATGAAATCGCCCTGCAGCGCGACCAGGTGCTGCACTGGATCGCCCTTTACAAGGCACTGGGCGGGAACTGGCAAGCGACCGCAGCGACCAACGCTCCACCAACGCCGACCACCACACCCCACCCCCACACCCCGCCCATTCCCGCAGCCCCCCGCGCCGGAGCTTCCTCATGAAAAACAACCTGTCTCCTTCATTTTCTCTCATGACGGCAGCTGCCACGCTGGCACTCAGCCTGGCAGCCGGGCTGAGCCTGATGCCCGAATCACGCGCCGCCGCCAGCCCGGAAGCTGGCTCGGTGGCACGCCGCGCCCTGGTCGTGGAGGTGGTCACGCCGCGCCCGCAAACCTGGGCGCAAAGCCTCACCGTCAGCGGCGGGCTGTATGCCTGGCAGGAAGCGATCGTCGCCAGTGAACTGGGCGGCGTGGCGATCACCGAGATGAACGTCGATGTGGGTAGTGTCGTGCGGCGGGGACAGGTGCTGGCGCGACTGTCGCAGGAAGCCGTGCGTGCCGCGCTCGCTGCACAACAGGCCAGCGTCGCCCGCGCCCGCGCCAGCCTGACCGAAGCGACCGCCCATGCCGAACGCGCGCAACACCTCAAGGAAAGCGGCGCGCTCTCGGAACAGCAAATCCAGCAGCTGCAACTAGCCGCCGAAGCCGCCCGCGCCGGGCTGGCCGCCGCCGAAGCCGCACAGCGTGCCGAGGAAGTCCGCCTGCGTCAGACGGTCATCCAGGCGGTCGACCACGGGGTCATTTCATCCCGCACCGCCACCTTGGGCGCGGTGGTTCAGCCAGGCAGTGAGCTGTTCCGCCTGGCCCGGCAAAACCGGGTGGAATGGCGTGCCGAGCTGACGGCAGAACAACTGGCGCGCGTGCGTATCGGCCAGAAAGCCCAGCTACGGCTCAGCGATGGCCGCACCGCAAGCGGCAAGATCCGCATGATTTCGCCGACGCTCGAACCCGCCAGCCGCAAGGCACTCGCCTATATCGACCTGGCTCCGGGCAGCGCGGCGCGCGCAGGCATGTTTGGCCAGGGCGAAATCGACATAGGCAGCAGCGATGCCCTGACACTGCCCAACTCGGCCATTGTGCTGCGCGACGGCAACACCTATGTCTTTGAAGTCATGGCCAACCATCAGGTCGAGCAGCGCAAGCTGACCATCGGCCGCCATCTGGGGCATGACGTGGAAATTCTTTCCGGGCTTGATGCAAAAGCGCGCATCGTCGCCCGTGGCGGGGCTTTCCTCAACCCCCATGACCAGGTACAGATTGCCGCCACCCCGGGCAGCGGCAAGGCCGTCGCACCATGAACGTCTCCACACTCTCCATCCGCCATCCGGTTCCGGCCATCCTGCTGTTTCTCTGGCTGACTATCCTTGGCCTGTTCAGCTTCTACAAACTGGGCATCCAGGCCTATCCCACCGTCGATCTGCCGATCATCATGGTCAGCGCCGTCCAGGAAGGGATGGCACCGGCACAGCTGGAATCGGAAGTGGCACGCAAGATCGAGAACGCCATCGCCCCACTCTCGCAGATTCGCCACATCCGCACCGTAATCGTCGATGGCGCGGTCAGTTTCGTCGTCGAATTCCTGATCGACAAGGATGTCGAGGTCGCACTGAGCGAAGTACGTAACGCGGTGGAAAGCATCCGCCCGGAACTGCCCGTCGACATGGCCGCGCCACCGGTCGTCTCCAAGCTCACCACGGCGGGCTCGCCGCTGCTGGGTTTCAACGTGACCTCCTCCACGCTGGATGCCCAGGATCTTTCCTGGTTTGTCGATAACGAGCTTTCACGCACCATGCTGGGCGTACCGGGCGTGGGCAAATTCCAGCGCATCGGCGGTGTCGACCGCGAGGTGCGTATCGACCTCGACCCGCTTCGCATGACGGCACTGGGGATCAGCGCCAGCGAGCTCTCCGTGCAGCTCAAACGCATCCAGATGAACTCTTCGGGTGGGCGTGCCGATGTCGGCGGCGCGGTGGAAAGCTTCCGCACCCTCGGCGCACTCGGCACCGTCAGCGGCATTGCGGCACTCGACATTCCACTGGCCGATGGCCGCCACATCCGCTTGTCTGATGTCGCTCATGTCAGCGATGGCAACGCCGACGTCAACTCGATCGCGCTGGTCGATGGCAAACCGGTCGTAGCCTTTGAAGTCACCCGCAGCAAGGGCAGCATGGAAGTCGAAGTGGCTCATGCGATACGCGCCGCACTGGAAAAATTCAAGGCCGCCCATCCCGAAGTACACATCGAAGAGATGTACAACACCTATCAGCCCACCTACAACAACTATCAGGGCTCGATGGATCTGCTGTACGAAGGCGCACTGATCGCCATCATCATTGTCTGGTGGTTCCTGCGCGACTGGCGCGCCACCCTGGTCGCCACCACCGCACTGCCGCTGTCGATCATCCCCACCTTTTTCGGCATGCAGCTGCTGGGTTACTCGCTCGATACCATGACCTTGCTGGCCATCTCACTGGTGGTCGGCGTGCTGGTCGATGATGCCATCGTCGAAATCGAGAACATTTCACGACATCTGCGGATGGGTAAATCGCCCTATCACGCCGCCATGGAAGCCGCCGAGGAAATCGGCCTGGCGGTGGTTGCCACCTCGCTGACCATTGCGGCCGTGTTCCTGCCTGCGGCCTTCATCGGCGGCATACCCGGCAAATACTTTGCCCCCTTCGGCATCACCGCCACCGTCGCCGTGCTGGTATCGTTGCTGGTCGCACGGCTGCTCACGCCGATGATGGCCGCCTACATCATGAAACCGCCGCGCGACGAATATCAGGACCCACCCCTGATGCAGCGTTACCTGGGCTGGGCGAAGTGGTGTCTGACACATCGCAAGATCACCGTGGGTGCAGCCTTCCTCTTTTTTGTCGGTTCACTGGCACTCATGCCGCTATTGCCGACCGGCTTTCTGCCCACGGAAGACCGCGCCCTGATTACCATGGTGATGGAGCTGCCCCCCGGCAACACGCTCGCCGAAACCGAGCAAACCTCTCTGCGTGCCACCGCCTTGCTGCGTGAAATTCCGGAGGTGCAAAGTGTTTTCGCCAATGTAGGCGCCTCCACCGACCCCTATCCGGAAACCCCCACCGGCGCAGCCAACATCGACACCCGCAAGGCCACATTGATCATCCGCCTCAAACCGCGTGCAGAGCGCGCGCTGCGTCAGGGCGATGTCGAAAAACTCGCCCGCGAAAAGCTGCGCGACCTGCCTGCCGCGCGCTTCTCCATCCTTTCCGGCGCACCGGGCACCGTGCTGCGTATCGTGCTGGGCAGCGATGATGCCGATGCCCTGGCACTGGCTGCGCGCAATGTCGAAAACGACATGCGCCAGCTCAAAGGCATCGGCTACGTCACCTCGACCGCCAGCCTGCAGAAACCGGAAATCCACATCACCCCGGATTACGCGCGTGCCGCCGATCTGGGCGTGACCACCGAGGCACTGGCGCGTACCGTGCGTATCGCCACAGCGGGGGACTACCGGGTTCAACTGGCCAAGCTGAACCTGCCGCAACGTCAGGTGCCGATCCGCGTCCAGGTCGAGCCCGGGCAGCGCGACAGCCTCGACACTCTTCGTCACCTGCCGGTGGCGGCACGTCAGGGCACGGTGCCGCTCGAAGCGGTGGCGAAAATCGAAATGGGCAGCGGCCCGGCCAAAATCGACCGTCTCGATCGCGTTCGCAACATGTCGGTCGAAGCCGAACTGGGCGACCGCATTCTCGGCGACCTGCTCGAAGAAGCCAACCGCATGCCTTCGCTGCAGCAGCTGCCCGCCGGGGTCAGCCGCATCACCGATGGCGATGTCGAGTACATGGAGGAACTATTCACCCGCGTCAGCATCGGCATGATCATCGGCGTGGTCTGCGTGTACATGGTGCTGGTGCTGCTGTTCCGTGATTTCCTCCAGCCAGTGACCATCCTTGTCGCGCTGCCACTGTCGCTGGGGGGCGCGCTGGTCGCGCTGCTGCTCACCCACAACGCCCTGTCGATGCCCTCGATGTATGGGGTGCTGATGCTGATGGGCATCGTCACCAAAAACTCCATTCTGCTCGTCGATTATGTCGTCATTGCCCGGCGCGAACAGGGCATGGGACGCTTCGAAGCCCTCATGGATGCCTGCCACAAACGTGCGCGGCCGATCTTCATGACCACCATCGCCATGGTCGGCGGCATGATGCCCTGCGCGCTGGGGCTGGGCGTGGCCGATCCGGGCTTCCGCTCACCGATGGCCATCGTCGTCATCGGCGGCCTGCTCACCTCCACCCTACTCTCGCTGCTGGTGATCCCGGTGGTGTTCACCTACATCGACGACCTGATGCAGCTCTTCATGCGCCAGGTCAATCGCATCACGGCCAGTGCTACCCAGAGTGCTACCAGCACCGCCACAGAAGCGGGTGGAAGCCGCTGAAATCTGGCAAACTCGTGGATTCAAGGAAAACATCATGCTCAACCAGAAACTACTCAACACCCTCGACACCGTCTCCAGCCGGATTGCTGAACTGGCCGCCCAGACACCGGCGAAGGACATTGAAAAAAACCTGCGTGCCCTGATCACCAGCCAGCTGGCGCGTCTCGATCTGGTCACCCGCGAGGAATTCGAAATCCAGACCGCCCTGCTGGCCCGCTGCCAGGAAAGACTGGCGGTGCTGGAGGCTCGACTGGCCGAGTTTGAAAAGCAGAAAGCCACACCATAACCCCCACCCCGCCGACCGATCACGTCGCATCGCATCGCCTACGTTCCCCACCCGCAGGAGCCTTCATGAATACCACCGCCTCTCCGTACTACACCCGTATCGCCATTGCCCTTCACTGGTTGATGGCCATCGCCCTGATCGGCAACCTCGGCCTCGGTCTCTACATGCACGAACTACCCAAGAGCGATTTCAAGTTCGAACTGTATGACTGCCATAAATCCATCGGCGCGCTCCTGATGCTGCTGCTCTTCGTTCGTCTGGCCTGGCGCATCACCCACACCCCGCCGGCACCCTCCGCCAGCATGTCCGCCAAAGAGCGACGCATCGCCAGCGGCATGGTGCATGGCCTGTATCTGTTCATGCTGCTCTCACCACTCACCGGCTATCTGATGAGTACATTCGGCGGTCATCCCGTGGTGATTTTCGGCCTGTTCGAAATGCCCAGCCTGGTCAGCCCCAACGAATCCCTCGGCAAGGCCATGAAAGTCATGCACGAAGTCAGCAATTACGCACTGTGCACCCTGTTCGTCCTGCATACGCTGGCGGCACTCAAGCATTACTTCATCAACCATGATGAAGTGCTGGCAAAAATGCTGCCGTTCCTCGACAAGAATCGCTGAAATCCCCGGGGGAGGCGCACGCTCCCGCTCTTCCCCCGCTACAGCGGCAACCGCTGCGCCCGCGCGCGTAACTGCCCGCAACCGCCCTCCACGGCTTGCCCCGCACTGTCGCGCACCTTGGCCAGAACGCCGTGGCTTCGCAGCAACGCGATGATGGCCGCGATGCGCTCCGCCGAAGGCCGTTGAAAATCTGGATGCACACGTCCATCCAGCCCCTCAAGACGGTTAAAGGGGATCAGATTGACCACCGCATACTGCCCGCGCAACAGGCGCGCCAGTTCGATCCACTCCGCATCACCCTCATTGACCCCCGCCAGCAGCGTCCATTGATATTGAATGGGATAACCTGCGGCAGCCGCATAAGCACCCGCCCGCTCAATCAATGTCTGCGGGGTCAGCCGGGGTGCCCGGGGCAACAACCAGGCGCGCAAATCTGCACGGGTCGTGTGCAATGACAAGGCCAGTGCCGGTCGTATCGTTCGCGAGGCCTGCGCCAGCGCATCAAACACCCGGACATCGCCCACGGTCGACAGCACCAGATTCTTGTGCCCCAACCCACCTGAACTGGCCAGCAGGTCGATGGCTTCCAGCACTGCGTCGAGATTATGGGCGGGCTCGCCCATCCCCATGAACACCACTTTTTTCACGGCGCGCTGTTGCCGCACCCGCACCACCTGCGCCACGATCTCCAGGCTGCTCAACTGGCGCACCAGACCTGCCTGCCCTGTCATGCAGAAACGACAGCCGACAGCACAGCCCACCTGGGTCGATACGCACACCCCGTCACGCGGCAGCAACACGCTTTCCACCTGCTGACCATCCGCCAGCCTCACCAGCCAGCGCGCCGCACCATCGACAGCCTCGTGTCGCGCATCGATCTGCGCCAGCTGCTGCAACGCGTGCTGCAACCCGGGCAACGCCTGACGCACCGATTGCGGTAAAAACCGTTCAGCCGGCTGGCGGCTCGCCCCGACATCCAGCGCACGCCCCGCCAGCCAGGCGCGCAGGATACGCTGGCGATGAACAGGCAAGGCGCCGCGCGCGCTCAGCCAGTGATGAAAGTCAGTCAGCTGCATGGGGACGACATGCTACCACCACCGCCCATGAATAGCGGGGCAAAAACCAGCGTGATGAAACCGCCAGCCGCTACGCTTACAATGTATATTTGCACCCCCATCCGACACTGGAGTATCCTGGCTCATGCTGGCTGCCAAAACTGCCTCTCCCGGCAAATCGCACCAAACCCCTGCCCGCAGTGCCGCGCCGCGTGGCACCTTGTCACAAGCCCTGATCCTGCGCGCCGCGCTGAATCTCATCGACCGCGATGGCCTGGCTGGGCTGACCGTCCGCAAACTAGCCGAACAGCTGGGAGTCTCGGCGATGGCGATTTATCGTCATTACAAGAACAAGGCGGAAATCGAAAGCGAACTGGTCGATCTGGTAGTCGGTGATTACGATGTCACCAGCCACGATGAAGCGGACTGGCGCGAATGGATCTACACCACCTATGTGAATATGCGGAGCGCGCTCTGCGCCCATCCGGGGGTGATGCCGCTCCTCGACAACGCGTCATATCAGGGGGGCAAGGCACTGGCCGTCATGGATCGCATCCTGCTCGAACTGCAGCGGGCGGGGCTGTCCGCCGAGCAGGCCGCGCAACTGTTCCACATGTTGATGGCGCACATGATTGGTTCCGTGGTGCTGATGAATGAAGCCGATCGACGCCGCATCGCCTTTGGCGCGGCAGTGGCCGACGCAGACACCGACGCCACCAGCCGCCCGCTGAGTTTTGAACGGGTGTCGCTGGACGCCTTTCCGAACATTGCCACCCTCGCCCCGCAGTTGGTGATGACCGCCTGTGAACAAGGCTTTCGCAACAGCCTCATGCAAATCATCCGGGCGGTAACGAAGTGACAAATTCAAGTATCATCCCACCCCATCCTCCTGTCCCCCTGCATGACGATAGCGAAAGATGACCATGACGAATGAAACAAGCGGAAATGAAAACCACGCCGAAATGGAGGCATTTCCGAATGTACTGAACAAAATCCAGGCCATGTGGGGCACTCAGGAATGCGACAGCTTCCTGCAAGGCCTGTTCATGGATACCCGTGGTGGTTCGCGGCGCGGTTTTCCCATGGAAGCCGGCGCGGAAATCCTCTTCCTGACCAAGTTCAACAAAGTCGTGCGCGCTGTGCCGCTCGCTGAAAAGCTGAAAGTGCCCTATGCGGAAGCCTTCCGCATCATCGATCAGGGCGACCAGCACGCCAATGCCCCCACCTCCGGAACCGATGTCTGGAGCGACCCGGGCAACGCCACCGAATTCACCGGCGGCCGATCGCCTGCCAACAACACCCGCCGGGAACAGCCCTCTTCGTATGTTCCCTTGAATATCGCCCAAAAGAAATCCAAAAAGTCCGGCAGCGTGCTGGTGTGGATCATCGTGATCGCCCTGCTGGCGATTGGCTACCGCCTGTTCTCCACCTTGTTCAAGAGCGGCGTCTAATCACTAATCACCCTTCCCCCTATTTTTCGGCCCCGCCGCCTTGTGTCAAAACTCCAGCGGGTCCACATCCAGATGCCAGCGTAAATCGCGTGGGACCTTGAGCGCGTAAAGCTGCGCCATCCAGAGCACCAGAAACGCTTGTAACGCCGGTCGGCTGGGTGACTCCACCAGCAACTGGGTGCGCTCCAGTGCCATCACCCGATACAGCCGCATCGGCACGGGGTCATACAGACTCACTCCCTCCAGCGGCAAGGCACGCGCCGCGCCTGCGGCCTCCTGCAAAAAAGCCAGCGCCGTATCCAGCTGACGCGCCTCGGCACGCAACAACGCCTGAAAGGCAAACGGCGGGAATCCGGCACTGCGCCGTTCTTCCAGCTGCGATGCGGCAAAACGGTCGTAATCATGCGCCACCAGTGCCTGATAGAGCGGATGATGCGGATACTCTGTCTGGATCAGCACCTCGCCCGGCAGGGTCGCCCGGCCACTGCGCCCGCCCACCTGCATCAACTGGCCGAACAAGCGCTCTGGTGCGCGAAAATCGGCGGCAAACAAGGCGGCGTCCGCGCCCACCACGCCGACCAGCGTCAGCCGTGGAAAATCGTGCCCTTTGGCGAGCATCTGCGTGCCCACCAGCACATCGGCGCGCCCTTCATGGATGGTTTCCAGCAAGGTTTGCCATTTGGCCGGGCTATTCGCGGAATCCCGATCCACCCGCAGGATGCGCGCTTCAGGAAAACGCAGCACCAGCGATTCTTCAAGACGTTGCGTGCCTCGTCCAAACGCCTGGATATCGAGATTGCCACAGTCCGGGCAATGGCGCGGAATGCCCGCTTCCATTCCGCAATGATGGCAGCGCAAACGCTGATCTGCCCGATGCACCACCAGATTGGCCGCGCAACACCGGCAGCGGCTGACCCAGCCACACGACGGGCAAGCCAACACCGGCGCATAGCCGCGCCGGTTGAGAAACAGCAGGCTTTGCTCGCCACGCGCCAAGCGGAGGGCGACCGCTTCGAGCAGCTCAGCACTCATGCCTTCCTGCAGTTTTTCACGACGGGTATCCACGCAGCGCACCTGCGGTGGCGTTTCAGCGACGGCACGGCGGCTCAGCGTCAACCGCGTGTAACGCCCGCCATCCGGTCGGGCATGATGAAAGGTTTCCAGCGAAGGGGTGGCCGACCCCAGCACGATCGGCACACCCCGCTGATGTGCGCGCCAGACGGCCACATCACGCGCCGAATAGCGCAACCCATCCTGCTGTTTGAACGATGTTTCGTGCTCTTCGTCGACCACGATCAGCCCCAGCCGTGGCATCGGCGTAAATACGGCCAGCCGTGTGCCCAGCAGGATATCGACCCGCCCCTCAAGTGCCGCAATGAAGCCGCGGGCGCGGGCGGCTTCGGCCAGCCCGCTATGCGCCGAAACGATGCGCGCGGCCGGAAAACGCGCCGCCACACGACCTTCAAGCTGCGGGGTCAGGGCGATTTCGGGCACCAGCATCAACGCCTGCTGCCCGCGCGCCAAAGTCTCGGCGATCAGGCGCAGATACACCTCGGTCTTGCCGCTGCCGGTAATCCCATGCAGCAAAAATGCCGCGTAACGCCCCTGGCAGGCCGCAATGGTTGCCACCGCCTGCGCCTGCTCGTCCAGCAATCTCGGCAACACCGGCGCAGATGTGGCTGGTGCAGGCTTTTCCTTGCGCGCCATCGGCAGCTTGCCGCGCCGCAGATAGGGCGGCAACGCCAGCACCATCACTTCTCCCAGCGGATGATGGTAATAACGGCTGCAAAAATGGGTCAGCGCCAGCCAGTCGGCAGGCAAGGGCGGCAACTCGCGGAGGATGTCACCTGCGGGACGGAGCTTTTCCAGCGGCTGTTCGCTGCGCTCGGCAAGCTCGACAATCACGCCGGTTTTCTCACCCCGACCAAATGGCACACGCACGCAACGCCCGACATCCATCTCCGTAACCTGGGCATCCGCGCACAGGTAATCAAACAGACGCGGCAGCGGAACATCCAGCGCAACACGCAGTATGGCCATGCTTTGTTCAGGAATCATCGACTTTGCGACGATATGGAGAGTTCACTTTGCTAAAACCACCTAATCCATTGCCAGAAAAGAATATTTACAAAAACAGCCTGCCTGTGGATTATTTTGTGGGCAACTGTGCAAAACGCTGCCGTGGTTTATAACCTTGGACATAGCTGGCGTTATTCGCTTTTTGGCAAATCTTTTTATAACAAGGTGTTAGCGCATCAATTTGATTAAAAATTGAGCACAGACGCCCCATCTGACGAGCCGGGTTTTTTGTGTATAAGTCGCTGCCCAGGCAAAACCATTCAGAAAAAACCACCCGCTGCAAGCGTTTTTCGTCGCACCGGCCAGGCGGCTGTTTGGCAGACCGGCTAACCCGCAGGCTAGCGGTCAAATTCAGCTCGGCGCGCGGCGCAAAGTACGGCTGTATTCGTGGACGGTATCGACCAGCACCGTGACAATTTCAGGTGGGGTGAATTGGGAAATCCCATGGCCTAGGTTGAACACATGCCCGCCGCCCGAGCCGCCCGCATGGAAGTCATCGAGCACCCGTCGTGCTTCGCGCGCCACGGCTTCCGGCGAGGCAAACAGCGTGACCGGATCCAGATTTCCCTGCAACGCCACCCGGTCGCCGGTGCGTCGACGCACTTCGGCCAGACTGGCCGTCCAGTCCAGGCCGATGGCATCGCAACCAATCGCCACGATATCCTCCGCCCACAACGCGCCCCCTTTGGTGAACACAATATTCGGCACACGCTGGCCGTCGTGCTCCTTCTTCAGCGCCGCAATGATGCGCTGCAAGTAAGCCAGCGAGAACTCGCGGTACGCACGATGCGACAAGGCACCTCCCCACGTGTCGAAGATCATCACCGCCTGCGCGCCCGCCGCAATCTGGGCATTCAGATAAGCAATCACCGATTGTGTCGTCACTTCCAGAATGTGATGCAGCAGATCGGGGCGATCGAACAGCATGGTCTTGAGATGACGGAAATCGCTCGAAGCCCCGCCTTCGATCATGTAACAGGCCAGAGTAAACGGGCTGCCCGAAAAGCCGATCAAAGGCACCGAGTTATCCAGCGCACGGCGGATTTCCGCCACGGCATCAATCACATAACGCAGATGATCATCCGGATCGGGCGCAATCAGGTCGCGGATCGCCCATTCCTCACGCAAGGGTCGCTCGAACTTCGGCCCCTCGCCCTCGCTGAAATACAGCCCCAGCCCCATCGCGTCGGGCACCGTCAAAATGTCAGAAAACAGGATCGCCGCATCCAGCTCATAGCGCGCCAGCGGCTGCAGGGTCACCTCGCAAGCCATGCTCGGCGACTTGCACAGGTTGAGGAAGTTACCCGCCCGTTTGCGCGTCTCGCAATACTCGGGCAGATAACGCCCCGCCTGCCGCATCAGCCAGACCGGGGTCGTGTCGACGGGTTCGCGCAGCAACGCACGCAAAAAAGTATCGTTCTTGGGTCGGCTCATGGCGGGTTCCGGGAATCAGAATGTAGGAATGCGAATTATCTCATTTGCCTGCATGAATCCACAGCGCTTTGCACCTTTCATCGTCAGATAATGCAATGATTGATGGCCAAAAACCCGTAAAATGGGTTGCATAATTTTGACCCCGAAATTGGAACCATAAGATGGCGTTCACATCGATCGAAATATGTGCAGGTGCAGGCGGCCAGGCACTGGGTCTGGAACTGGCTGGCTTCGATCATGTCAGTCTTGTCGAGCTTGATGCTACCGCTTGCCAAACCTTACGAATCAACCGGCCTCACTGGCACATCACAGAAGGCGATCTGCATCATTATTCCGCCGAAAAATGGAAGAGTGTGACACTGCTAGCTGGTGGCGTACCTTGCCCCCCATTTTCCAAGGCGGGCAAACAGTTGGGGCAAGACGATGACCGCGATCTGTTTCCGGAGGCCATTCGGCTAGTTGCCGAATGCCAGCCACAAGCCGTCATGCTGGAAAATGTCCGCGGCCTGCTCGACTCCGTTTTCGACGAATATCGGGCAAAGATAATTTCTGACCTAAAAAAACTAGGCTACATCGCCGAATGGCGATTATTAAATGCCAGCGACTATGGTGTTCCGCAATTACGCCCTCGTGTTGTTTTCGTCGCACTGAAACCAGCCGCATCCAGATACTTCAGCTGGCCAACGGCACAGAATAGTCCTCCACCTACAGTCGGTGAGGCACTGTTTGATCTGATGTCAGCCCATGGTTGGCACGGTGCAGAACAATGGCGCGAACGTGCCTGTGACATCGCACCAACCCTGGTGGGTGGCAGCAAAAAGCACGGTGGCCCCGACCTAGGCCCCACCCGCGCAAAAAAAGCATGGGCTTCCATTGGTGTTGATGGCATGGGTATTGCCAATAGTGCTCCCGAACACGATTTTATTGGAATGCCGCGACTGACTGTTCGTATGGCTGCACGAATTCAGGGGTTTCCTGACCATTGGCAATTCAGTGGTAAAAAAACCGCCATCTATCGCCAAGTGGGAAACGCATTCCCTCCACCGGTTGCCCATGCCGTGGGTCTCCAGATTCAAGCCGCACTCGATGCCGCTTCAAAACGCCAGATTATGCGCGCATAACCATGAAAACAACAAAGCCGCCCAGAGGAGGTGCTCGAGGAAAGCTCCGCGCTCACTTTCTCTCCAACCTTGGCCGCGTCATGGATTCCGAAGAACTACGGGTTGTAGCCGACTTTCAATCAGAATGGGCACGACGTGTGCGTGAACTGCGCACAGAAGAAGGCTATTTGATACTCACACACAATGACCGCAGCGCACTGAAACCAGGTCAATACCTGCTCGAAACAGCAAAACCACAGCCTGCCTTTGAACGCACAATTTCAAAAGAAACCCGTGCCTATGTTCTCGACCGCAATGGTTTTACCTGCCAAATGTGCGGTGCTGTTGCTGGGGAGTCTCATCCATACGACCTGACACGAAAAACCCGGTTACATATTGGTCACATCATCGACAAAAGCAAAGGCGGCAGTGATGACCCGTCCAATCTTCGCGCCATCTGTTCTGTCTGTAACGAAGGGGCACAAAATGCCACGCTCACCCGGCCTGACCTGAAACAACTCCTGATTCAGATCCGCCGAGGTACATCCTCTGATCAGCTTGAAGTACTAAAGTGGCTCATCGCAAAATTCCCCCAACAAGCAACTGAACAAATTGGCCACAAAAAACAATAGCTTTCGACCCTCTCACGCCGCCCCACCACCCCTCCCCGTCGACGCACTGGCGTTTGCCCTGCTGCGTGCGGCAGAGGCGGTGAACCAGGTCGTCGACGGGCGCAATCTCGATATGGCACTGGCGGCCTGCTGGCAAAAACACGCGCCCTTGCCTGCCATGCGCGGCGCCATTCAGGAACTGACCTATGGCACGCTGCGCCAGCATGGGCGCGGTGACTTCCTGCTACAGCGCTTGCTGCGCGAACCCCTGGACAACCTGGGTGACAAACCCCTGCTCCGTGCCTTGCTGCTCGTCGCCCTGTACCGGCTTGAAGCACGCCCCGCCGAAGCCCACACCATCGTCGATCAAGCCGTCGAAGCAGTGGCGCGTATCGGTCGTGGCCAGTTCAAGGCACTGGCCAATGCCGTGCTGCGTAACCGTTTGCGACAAAGTGAGTCCCTGCTCTGTGCCGCTGATTCGGATGAAGGTGCGCATTATTGTTACCCACGCTGGTGGCTCGACAAGATCCGCGCAACCTACCCTTCGGCTGCGGATCGTGTGGATAGCGCAGAGAGTGAACAATGGCTCGCCATCCTCATGGCGGGCAACACGCATCCGCCGATGACCTTGCGCGTCAACCGGCGGCAAGGGACTGCGCTGGATTATCAGCACCTGCTGACCCAACACGGGATCCACAGCCGCCTGCTGGACGAGAACAATACGGCCTTGCTGCTCGAACGGCCCGTCGGCGTGGATCAGTTGCCCGGGTTTTTCGAAGGCCGAGTTTCGGTGCAGGACTGGGGCGCACAACAGGCCGCATTCTTGCTGGATGTAACGGATGGCCAGCGCGTGCTCGATGCCTGCGCCGCACCGGGGGGCAAGACCACGCATCTGCTGGAACGCGCCGACATCGAACTGCTGGCACTGGAAGCCGAGGCCACCCGTAGCGCGCGCATCGACGAAAACCTCCGTCGTCTGAAACTGACCGCCACAGTCAAAACCGCCGACTGCCGTGCCGTCGAGTCCTGGTGGGACGGCCGCCCCTACGACCGCATCCTGGCTGATGTACCCTGCTCTGCCTCGGGCGTGGTACGCCGCCATCCGGACATCAAATGGCTGCGCCGCGAACAGGATGTGATCGGTTTTGCCCGCACGCAACGCGAAATTCTCGATGCCTTGTGGCGCACACTCGCGCCGGGTGGCAAAATGCTCTATTGCACCTGTTCCTTGTTTCCATTGGAAAATATCGCCCAGATCGACGCTTTCCTGCACCGCCATGCCGATGCCCAGTGCCTGAAGCTGCCGCCACCCGCTGGTACGTCGACCGCGCCACTGCCTCTTCGTGATGACGTTTTACAACTGACCCCCAGCGCCACACACGACGGTTTCTTTTATGCCCTCTTGCAAAAACGCCCCTGAACTTGCTGCGCGCCCTGGCTGGCGTGCACTGGTTCTGGCGTTTTTGCTCACGCTATTTTCCATGGGTGCCACCACCCCGGCGCAGGCCGGCAGCATCGAGGCCACCGCCGCACGCCTGACGGCCAGCGAGGAAACATATGTGCTTTCGGCTGATTTCAACATCGACCTGGGCAATTATCTCGAAGACATCCTGCTGCGCGGCATCCCGCTGTACTTCCAGCTTGAAGCTGAAATCACCCGCAACCGCTGGTTCTGGCCGGGCGAACACGTCGCCGGGCGCACCTTCAACTATCGGCTGGCCTACATTCCCTTGTCGCGCGTGTATCGTTTGTCCAGCGGGGGGGTGAGCGGGAGCGGCCTCAGCCAGGACTTTTCCAAGCTAGCCGATGCCTTGCGCGTCATGAGCCGTACCGTGGCGCTGCCGGTGGCCGAGCGGGGTGCGCTCAAGGCGGGCGAACCATATCAGGTGGCCGTGCGCCTGTCGCTGGATCGCCAGCAACTGCCCAAACCACTTCAGCTCGATGCCATCACCAACAAAGACTGGACGGTGGATGCCCGCGTCCTGCGCTGGCAATTCGTGCCCGGAACCCCTGACCGCGAGAATCGCGAACGGCCATGACCTTCCGGAAAAAACCCGCCATCGTCGCCGCTGTGCTGATCTCGGTGCTCAGTGCCATCCTGCTGTTCCTGCTGACCACCGCCAGCTCGAATACCGCACTGTTTGCCCACGACTACCCCCTGCTGATGGGCTTGAATGTCGTGTTGATCGTTGCCCTGTTACTGGCGGTCATCATCCAGCTGGCGCGGCTGCGCCGTGAATACCGGCAAGGCGTATTTGGCGTACGCCTCAAGTCGCGCCTACTGCTGATGCTGGCATTGATGGCCGTGCTGCCGGGTGCGCTGGTGTATGGCGTGTCGATGCAGTTCGTGATGAACAGCATCGACTCCTGGTTCGATGTCCGCGTCGACCGCGCCCTTGAAGGCGGGCTGCAACTGGCGCGCAATGTGCTCGACGGCCAGCTGGCCGAATTGCGTGAGCAGACCGCCAGCCTGGCATTACAACTCGCGGACACCCCGGAAGTCCGTCCCGCACGTCTTGAACGACTGCGCGAACAGGCCGCCTTGCAAAGCCTCACGCTATTTGGCGCGAGTGGCCGCGTGCTGGCACACAGTGCTGCCCGCCCCGACAAACGCCCGCCGCGCTCGCTCAGTACCAATCAGCTGCATGAGGCGCGCCAGAAAGGCGGTACGGCACTGCTGGAGGACGACGGCGAAGGCGGCGGCGGGCTGGTGTTGCGCGTGCTGCTTCCGCTCGCCAGCCCACTGACGCAAAGCGCCGAGCCGCGCATCCTGCAAGCCTTGCGCGCAGTTCCCCCGTCGATTGCACAAAGTGCCCACAGCGTCGAGGCGGCCTACCGCGACTATCAAGAGCTGTCGCTGGGTCGCCTCGGGCTCAACCGCATCTATATGCTGTCGCTCACCTTGACCCTATTGCTGGCACTCTTTGCCGCGATTGCCCTGGCGCTGCTTCTCGCCCGGCGGATCGCCGCGCCACTGCTGATCCTGGCCGAAGGAACCCAGGCGGTGGCGGCAGGCGACTTTACCCCACGCACCGCGCTGGAAACCCACGACGAACTCGGGGTACTGACCCAGTCCTTCAACCGCATGACCCGCCAGCTTTCTGAAGCCCGCGAAGAAACCGAACGTCACCGCCACAAGGTCGAGGCGGCCAGTGCCTATCTGGAAAGTGTGCTGGCCAACCTGTCGTCCGGTGTGATGGCCTTCGACCGGCATTTCGTTCTGCGCGCCAATAATCGCGGTGCCTGCGCCATTCTCGACGACCCGCTCAACGACATCGACCACCTGCCGCTCCCCGACTGGCCTGCCCATGCCGAACTCCGGGAGGCCATCCTCCAGGGCTTTGCACCCGCTGAAAACGCCCACCATACGGCGGCTCCCCGCGAATGGCAGCAGCAGCTTGAAATCGGCAGCACTGAAGCCGGTGGCATGATGCTGACGCAGGTGCTGCTGGTGCGCGGCTCGACGCTACCAGAAGCCAGCGGCGGGGGTTATGTGGTGGTGTTCGACGACATCACCCGCCTGATCGCCGCGCAACGCTCGCTGGCCTGGGGCGAGGTGGCGCGGCGGCTGGCGCATGAAATCAAGAACCCGCTTACCCCCATCCAGCTGTCTGCCGAACGTCTGCAGCACAAGCTGGCCGACAAGCTCGACGACGAATCCCGCGCCCTGCTGCAACGTGCGACGCAGACCATCGTCACCCAGGTCGATGCCATGAAAAACATGGTCAACGAATTCCGCGACTATGCCCGCATGCCGCCCGCACAACTGCAGCCGCTCGACCTGAACAATCTGATTACCGATGTGCTGGAACTCTACGAAAACGCCCGAGTGCGTGTACATGCCCGCCTGGCCAGCGGCCTGCCCCTGGTGGCCGGCGATCCGGCACAACTGCGGCAGGTCATCCACAACCTGCTGAAGAACGCCCAGGAAGCCAGCAGTGAAGCACTCAAGGAAGCCCCGGAAAAACGGCCAGAGATCGGCATCACCACGCACCGTGAAGCCCAGGCGGTCAGCTTCACCGTGAGCGACCACGGCAATGGCTTTCCAGCACAAATCCTCAGCCATGCCTTCGAACCCTATGTCACCACCAAACCCCGGGGAACCGGCCTGGGGCTGGCCATCGTCAAGAAAATCATTGATGAGCATCAGGGAGAAATCCACATCGCCAACCGAAGTACCGGCGGTGCCGAAGTCGTCATCCTGCTGCCCTACGCATGACCTTATCAAAACATAACGAGTGCATAATCGTAACAGCCTCACTCAAGGAAGACTAAATGGCGCAAATACTGGTCGTCGATGATGAAATGGGTATCCGCGAACTGCTCTCGGAGATACTCGCCGACGAAGGTCATGATGTACGGCTCGCTGAAAATGCTGCCGCCGCACGTCTGGCACGCGAAGCCGCGCGCCCCGATCTGGTGCTGCTGGACATCTGGATGCCGGATACCGATGGCATCACCCTGCTCAAGGAATGGGCGGCCAACGGGCAGCTGACCATGCCGGTCATCATGATGTCCGGACACGGCACCATCGATACCGCCGTCGAAGCCACCCGTATCGGCGCGCTCGACTTTCTGGAAAAGCCGATCGCCCTGCAAAAGCTGCTCGCTGCCGTCAAAAAAGGGCTGACCAAATTGCCAGCCCCAGTGACCAGCGGGCTTACGCTGGCAGCCTTCACGCGCTCCGCCGCCTTGCGCGATCTGCGCAAACGCCTTGAACAGGTGGCCACCAGCAGTCGTGCCGTCATGCTGCGCTCAGCCCCCGGCGGGCTGGCCGAGCTGACCGCACGCACCCTGCAGGCCGCCGGTAAAACCTGGCTCGATCTGGCACAAGACAGTGCCCCGCTCACCCTGGAAACCCTGGAAAGCGCGCGTGGCGGGTTGCTGTTCGTCGACGAACTGGGACGGCTGAACCGCCTGCAGCAAAAGAACCTGCTGTTTGCTGCCGAACGTCTGGCGCGTTACGACCTGCGTCTGGTCGCCGCGACGGCCATGGACACCGCCGCACTCACCCATCAGGGCTGGGAAGATGCCCAGCTCAAACAGATTTTTGATGTCTGGCTGAGCATTCCTTCCCTGGCCGAATTACGCGACGAAATCCCGGAAATCGCCAGCCATCTGCTGACCCAGCGCATCGAAGCCGGCGAAGTCCCGGTGCGGCGTTTTTCCACAGCAGCACTCAACGCGCTGCGCCAGCACGACTGGCCAAATGGTTACGACGAGCTGAAAAACACCGTGAAATCGCTGGCCCTGGCCGCGCTCGACGAGGAAATCCTGGCCGAAGACGTCACCCGGCTGTTTGTCGCCCAAGGCCACGGCATCCCACTACCGGGTGGGTTTTCCGCCGAAATCCTCAATTTGCCGCTGCGCGAGGCGCGTGAATCCTTCGAGCGCATCTACTTTGAGCACCATCTGCAAACCGATGGCCACAACATGACCCGGCTGGCCGAAAAAACCGGCCTCGAACGGACTCATCTGTACCGCAAACTCAAAGACCTCGGCCTGCGCTCCGGGCGCAAGGAAGAGGAACGGGTGGCCGGGGAATAGCCAGCGAATCAGTCTTTCGCAATCCCCAGTCGTTCCAGCAAGCCATCGAGCTGATCGAGGCTGCTGAAATCGATGGTCAGACTGCCCGCGCCTTGCTTGCGGGTCACCAGCTTGACCGGTGCGCCCAACGTATCGGCGATGCTTTCCTGCAGGCGCAGCAGATCACGATCAACTTTGACCTCGCTCACCCGCTCGGCCGGCGGATGCAGTTCGCGCTGCACCAGTTTTTCAGTTTCACGCACTGACAGCCGTTTATGCACCACCAACGCCGCCAGCCGCGCCTGTTCCGCTTTCGACAACGGCAGCAAGGCACGCGCATGCCCCATGTCGAGTTCGCCGGAAAACAGGCATTCCTGCACGGGTTTGGCCAGATGCAGCAAGCGCAGCAGATTCGAAGCGGCCGGGCGTGAGCGGCCGACGGCATCGGCCGCCTGCTGATGGCTCATGCCGAATTCATCGATCAGCCGCTGCAAACCCGCCGCCTCTTCCAGCGGGTTGAGGTTTTCACGCTGGATGTTTTCAATCAACGACATGGCCAGGGTGGCCTCATCGGGGATTTCGCGCACCAGCACCGGGACTTCGCTCACGCCAGCCAGTTGCGCGGCACGCCAGCGACGCTCACCGGCGATGATTTCATAGAGATCCTCGCCCAGCGGACGTACCAGGATCGGCTGCATGATGCCCTGCGCCTTGATCGAAGCAGCCAGTTCATTCAGCGAATCCTGATCCATGCGCGTGCGTGGCTGGTATTTGCCGGGTTGCAGACGCGTCACCGGCAGGCTGTCCTGGCGGGTGGCTTCCGGTGCGGATTGTGCATCCAGCAATGCGCCCAGGCCGCGACCCAGACCCTTCATTTTCGGGGGATTCATTTTTTCTCCTTGCAGATCACAGCGCAGCCACGCGCTCGATCATCTCGGCAGCAAACGCCAGATAAGCCTGCGCGCCCTTGGAACTTTTATCGAACAGCACACCGGGAATCCCGTAACTGGGTGCTTCCGCCAGACGCACATTACGCGGCACGATAGTGGAAAACACCTTGTCACCAAAATGCTGTTCCAGCTCGGCAGAAACCTGATGCCCCAGCGTGGCACGGCTGTCGAACATCACCCGCAGAATGCCGATTATTTTCAGGTCGCGGTTAAGGTTGGCGTGCACTTTCTTGATGGTATTCACCAGATCGGACAAACCCTCCAGTGCATAATATTCACATTGCATTGGAATGATAACCCCATGCGCCGCACACAAGCCATTGAGCGTCAGCATCGAGAGCGAGGGCGGGCAATCAATCAGAACAAAATCGTATTCATCCACATGGGCGGCCAGCGCTTCCTTGAGCCGGGTTTCGCGCCGCTCCAGTTCGACCATTTCGACCTCGGCACCGGCCAGATCACGATTGGCGGGTAACAGGTCATATTTGGCCGCGCAGGTCACCCGCACATCGATCAGGCTCGCCAACCCCAGCAGCAGGTGATAGACGGATTGTTCCAGCGTACGCTTGTCGACACCGCTGCCCATCGTGGCATTGCCCTGCGGATCGAGATCGATCAGCAGGGTACGTTGCCCCTTGGCCGCCAGCGCAGCCGCCAGATTGACCGTGGTGGTGGTCTTGCCGACCCCGCCTTTCTGATTGGCGATGGCAAAAATGTGCATGCCGGTTTCCTTTTAATTGCGGATAATCGAAATCAGATGACGCTGCGCGTCGAGCCCGGGAACCTTCAGGGGCTGTGTTTGCGCTACTCGCCAGCCGGGCGGCAATTGGGCGATTTCTTCCAGAGGATCAACCCCTTTCATAGCCAGCAACGGCGCATCCCCGACCACCAGATGGCCGGCCACCCGGACGAACAGGGCGATTTCGGCAAAAGCCCGCGAAATACCGGCATCCAGCGGCGCCGTGGGCTTGTAGTCTTCGACCCGGCCACAGTAAACGCTCACATGATTCAGCCCCAGTTCGATTTTGGCCTGTTGTAGAAAGGTGGCTTTCTTGTGGTTCGATTCAATCAACGTCACCACCAGATCAGGACGCGCCAGTGCCAGGGGGATGCCCGGCAAGCCGCCGCCACTCCCCACATCGGCGAGGCGGGTGTATCCCGTCAAATAAGGCAATACGGCCAGGGAATCGAGCAGATGCTGGACAACCATCTGACGCTCATCACGGACGGCCGTCAGGTTGTACACCCGGTTCCACTTCGACAGCAACGCCAGATAATCCAGCAGACGGGCTTCCACTGTCTGCGGTAAATCCAGACCCAGGCACATCATGCCTTCATGCAGCGATGTCGCCAGTACGGAAGATGAACTCATGGGCGGGCTTTCTCCTGCAGGGTGCGCCGCTTCAGGTGCACCAGCAGCAATGAAATGGCTGCGGGGGTAATCCCCTGGATGCGGGATGCCTGGCCGAGGGTTTCCGGCCGATGTTGGGTCAGGCGTTGCCGAACCTCGATCGACAGGCCATGCACCGCGGTGTAATCCAGATCGTCCGGTAAGCGCAGCGATTCATTCGCCTGGCTGCGCTGCACATCTTCCTGCTGACGATCGATATAACCTTGGTATTTGGCCTGAATTTCCACCTGCTCGATGACCCGATCATCCAGTGCCCCCGCTTCGCCAAAGCCGGGGAGTGTCGCCAGCGTGGTGTAACTGACCGGCGGGCGGCGCAGCAGATCAAACAGCCGATATTCCCGCTCTAGCGGTTGCCCCAGCACACGCAACGCATCGGCTGCCCCGATCTGCTTCGGCTGTGCCCAGGTCATCTTGAGCCGTTCACTTTCGGCAGCGATCGCGTCGCGCTTACGATTAAAAGCATCCCAACGCGCATCATCGACCAGCCCGAACTGGCGGCCAATTTCGGTCAGCCGCAAATCAGCATTATCCTCACGCAAGCTCAAGCGATATTCGGCACGGCTGGTAAACATGCGGTAAGGCTCAGAAACTCCACGCGTAATCAGGTCATCCACCAGCACGCCCAGATACGCCTGATCGCGCCGGGGTGACCAGGCGTCAACCTTGCCTTGTGCCTGCAGCGCCGCGTTGAGCCCCGCCAGCAATCCTTGCGCGGCGGCCTCTTCGTAACCCGTCGTCCCATTGATCTGACCGGCAAAAAACAGCCCGGCTATGGATTTTGTCTCCAGCGTCGCCTTCAGGTTGCGCGGGTCGAAATAGTCATATTCGATGGCATAACCCGGCCGCAAAATATGTGCATTTTCCAGACCACGCAAACTGCGTACCAGATCAAGCTGCACATCAAACGGCAAACTGGTGGAGACCCCCTGCGGATAAATCTCATGGGTAGTCAAACCTTCCGGCTCAAGGAAAATCTGATGGCTATCCTTACCGGCAAACCGATGAATTTTGTCTTCAATGGAAGGGCAGTAGCGCGGCCCCACCCCTTCGATCACTCCGGTAAACATGGGTGAACGATCCAACCCCGCACGGATGATGTCGTGCGTGCGTTCGTTGGTATGTGTAATCCAGCACGGCACCTGGCGCGGATGCTGCTCGCGACGACCCATAAATGAAAACACCGGCGCAGGATCATCGCCTGGCTGAGCCTGGCAAACAGAATAATCGATGGTGCGCCCATCGATGCGTGGCGGCGTGCCGGTTTTAAGCCGACCGATCGGCAAGCGCAATTCACGCAACCGCTGCGACAACGCGATGGCCGGCGGGTCACCCGCCCGCCCCGCCGGGTAATGACTCAGCCCCACATGCACCAGGCCATTCAGGAAAGTCCCGGCCGTCAGCACCACCGCAGGTGCTTCGAAGCGGATCCCCAGTTGGGTGACCACGCCACTCACACGCTCGCCCGTCAGCAGCAAATCATCCACCGCCTGCTGGAACAGTGTCAAATTAGGCTGGTTTTCCAGACGCTGACGGATGGCTGCCTTGTAAAGCAAGCGATCCGCCTGCGCCCGGGTCGCCCGTACCGCAGGCCCTTTGCTCGAATTCAGCGTACGAAACTGGATACCCGCCTCATCCGTCACACTGGCCATCGCCCCACCGAGCGCGTCCACTTCCTTGACCAGATGCCCTTTACCAATGCCGCCGATCGACGGATTACAGGACATCTGCCCCAGCGTTTCAATGTTATGCGTCAGCAACAAGGTCTGCGCGCCACAACGTGCCGCTGCCAGTGCCGCTTCAGTTCCGGCATGACCACCGCCGATCACAATGACATCAAAACGCTTTGAAAACAACATGAGGGAACCCACTGGAAAGAGGCGCAATGATACGCCAGTCATTGTCAGCCACAAAGCATCCGCCGGTCTTTTGTTTCACGTGAAACAAAAGACCCAGCGAATTACGATAACCGGATCAGCCGTGTTTCACGTGAAACATTACTTGCCAATGCAGAAGCGTGAAAATATCGCACCGAGCAAATCATCTGCTGTAAATTCACCGGTGATTTCACCGAGTGCCCACTGGCAACGCCGCAGCTCTTCCGCGCACAATTCCAGATGGGTCACGCAACTCATGGCTGCATCCAGGCTCACTTGTGCCGCCGATAGTGCCTGGAGATGTCGCTCTCGCGCCAGAATCAGGTCTTCGCCATGTTCCTGCCAGCCGACAATTCGCAGCAACTCGTCGTGGAGCAAGCCAATGCCAGCACCGTTGCGCGCCGAAACATGCAGGTGAACACAACCACCCTCCTCGCTGCGCTGTGCTGGCTGGCCGGAAAGGTCACACTTGTTATGCACCACCAGACGCTCAATACCCGCTGGCAGCCGCTGGGCAAGTGCCACATCATCCAGCGTGTAACCGTAACGTGCATCGACCAGTTGCAGGATGACATCTGCGCGTTCAATTTCATGCCAGCTGCGCTGGATGCCCAGTTGCTCAACCGTGTCTCCAGTTTCCCGCAAGCCCGCAGTGTCAATAATGTGCAAGGGGATGCCTTCAATCTGGATCATCTCTCGCACGGCATCACGGGTCGTCCCGGCGATGTCGGTCACAATGGCGCGCTCTTCACCCGCAAGACAATTCAACAGAGAAGACTTGCCGACATTCGGCGATCCAGCCAGTACCACTTGCAGGCCACGCCGTAGCAAACTGCCTTGGCGTGCTCGCTTTTGCAAAGCCTGAAGTTCATCGTGCAAAGCTTGCAGGCGCAACACCACACGCGCGTCGCGCAACAGGGTTACTGCGTCAATTTCTTCTTCCGGAAAATCCAGGGTTGCTTCGATCAACAATCGCAGGTCGATCAAACGCTCAACAATGTCATGCACCTGGCGGGAAAACTCACCCGACAGAGAGCGTACCGCCGAGCGCGCCGCCTGCACGCTGGAAGCATCAATCAGATCTGCCACCGCCTCGGCCTGTGCCAGATCAAGCTTGTCGTTGAGAAACGCTCGCCGGGTAAATTCGCCCGGTTCAGCCAGCCGCGCACCAAGTTCTATACATCTTTGCAGCAACAGATGCATCACGACCGAGCCGCCATGCCCCTGTAGTTCGAGGACATCCTCACCCGTAAAAGAATGGGGTGCCGGAAAATACAGCAGCAAACCCTGATCAATGGGCTGTCCTTGCGCGTCCCGAAAGTTTGCCAGCGTAGCCTGGCGCGGTACGGGGTGCAGCGCGCAAAGGCTTACCGCGAAAGCAGCCAGCCCTCGACCCGAAACCCGGACCACCCCGATTCCCCCACGCCCAGGGGCGGTGGCAATTGCGGCGATGGGAGGGAAACCAGCAGACGACATTGGCGTGTAACCACCCAACAAGTCAGATTCGAATTACGGGCGTGGCGCGTAAGTTCAGGCCGCTTTGGTGCCGCCTGCCTCGATCACCCGGTTGATCTGCCACTGCTGGGCAATCGACAGGACATTATTCACGATCCAGTACAGCACCAGACCCGACGGGAAAAACAGAAACATGCCGGTAAACACGATGGGCATGAACATCATGACCTTGGCCTGAATAGGATCCGGCGGCGCCGGGTTGAGGCGCATCTGGAAGATCATGGTCAGACCCATGATGATCGGCAGGACAAAATAAGGATCCTTGGCAGAAAGATCCTGGATATAACCAATGAACGGTGCGTAACGCATCTCGACCGAACCAAGCAGCACCCAATACAGGGCAATGAACACCGGGATTTGCACCAGCACCGGCAGACAACCACTCAGCGGATTGATTTTCTCGCGCTTGTAAAGCTCCATCATTTCCTGATTGAGACGCGCGCGATCATCACCATAGGTTTCTTTGAGCTTGGTTAGCTTGGGCGCGACCACTTTCATTTTCGCCATCGACTTATAACTGGTTGCCGAGAGCGGGTAAAAAATCAGCTTGAGCAGTACGGTGAGGGCAATAATCGCCCAACCCCAGTTACCCACCCATTTATGCAGCAATTCCAGTACCCAGAACAAAGGTGCGGCAATCACGGTCAGCCAGCCATAATCGACCACCAGATCGAGCCCCGGGGCAATCTTCGCCAGTTTGTCCTGTTCCTGCGGCCCGGCATACAACGGCACGCCCACACTTACTGATCCACCTGGCGCAATCGAGGCCAGCGGCATCTTGAAACCGGCACGATACAGGTCATCGCCCAGTTTCTCCATGTAAAACTCCCGCTCCTGCTGCCCCTGCGGCAGCCAGGCCGACACAAAATAATGCTGCACCATGGCGATCCAGCCGTTGTCCGCCTTTTGTGCAAAATGTGCCTTACCTTTGGCAATTTCCTCGAAGCTGACTTTCTGATACTTGTCGTGCTCCGTGTAGACAGCCGGCCCCGTAAACACATGAACCCCAAATGCCCCACCGGTACTACCCTCCGGTGGCTTGCCATCGCGCAGTATGTGGTAATACGCCGACGGAACCAGGGTCGCAGTGCCTTTGTTTGAAATTTCGTAAGCTACATCAATGAGATAGCTTCCACGATGGAAGGTATAACGCTTGCTCACGCTCACCCCGTTCGCGTCAGGCGCATGCAGCCGGACGACCAGGGAATCCTGCCCTTCCTGCAGAATTTCACTGCCCGGCTCGAAGGTATACAGTGTTTTGTGCGTTGGCAAACCCTCGCCCATCAAGCCGCTTTGCGCCTGATAAAGATGCTTTTCGCCGTTATCGAACAACACAAAGGTTTTATTCTTATCTTCAGTTGCATGGTGCCTGACCAGTTCAAGGCGTGTCAGATCCCCGCCCTGGGCAGAAATTTCAGCCGTATACAAGTCCGTTTTAATGATCTGGCGGGGTGCCTGAGCCGCCGCAGCCTGCGTCGCTGTTACCGCAGGTACGGCGGCACTGGTCGATAAAGAAGATAACGGCGTAGGAACCGGATCATGCGTCGCGGCCGACTGGCTGGCTGACGTTGGCGTTTTCAATGCTTGCGGATGCTCCTGCTTTTGCCAGGATTCCCAGAGCATGATGACGGAAAAAGAAAAGACCAGCAGCAGAATCAGACGTTGGTTATCCATCGACGACTATCTTTCGAAAACGAGAGAAAAGAACTTCAGGGAACCGGGTCAAAACCCCCAGGATGCCACGGATGACAACGCCCCAAACGGTGTAGTGCTAAACCGCCGCCCCGTAGCAAGCCGTGCCGCTGCAAAGCTTCGTCGGCATAGGCGGAACAACTCGGATAAAAACGGCAGTGCGACCCGAGCAAGGGACTAATAAAATAGCGATAAAAACGGATCAACCCGATCAACGGAGAAATCAATAATGTTTTCATCGCGTAATCAAGCAGGGTTTTGCGGGGTTTTATTTTGAACGGTGTTGCCACCTGAACGTTCCATGAAACGCTCCAGCAACTGATCAATATCTGCACGCCAGAGTTGTCGCATCACAATCCGGCTTTCTGTCTCACTGCCGCGGATACTACCAGGTGGACGGGCCAGACGTAACACCAGATCATAAGACGGTAAACGCCCCCCACCACGGGCATGACGAAAAGACTCACGCGCCAGACGTTTCAACAAATTACGTTGAACGGCACGGCGCGCCAGTTTTTTAGCCACAACCAAGCCCAGACGTGCATTTTCTGCCCCCAGGGGGTCACAGGCTGAATAATGTAAATCGAAGTACTTGCCGCGCAATTTGCTGCGCGCGGCAAACACTCTGGAAAAATCCGCAGCCGTATGCAGTCTGAACATGCCTTACGCCCGAAAAAACACAACGCGGACTTTCTCTACCTTAAAGAAATCCGCGTCGATCATTGCGTAATGTACATGGTGTGCATGGTGTGATGGTGTGCGTAATATTTATGAACGACCAAAGGTCACTAAACCCATGGCGTACATAGACACATAAACCGCATGTACTGCATACCGATGCTGCCAGCAAGTCCAGCAACTCCGTCCAGTCCATCAAGTCTGCATCGAAGCGAAAACAAAAAACTTTCGCCCCCACAAAGACTACAAAAACTACAAAGACTTTAGAAACTGTAGACTCGCTGCCTCAAACACCCAGGCGACTACGGCCTTTGGCGCGACGGGCACGAATCACGGCACGACCACCGCGAGTACGCATGCGTACGAGAAAGCCGTGGGTACGCTTACGGCGCACGACCGAAGGCTGATAAGTACGTTTCATGGCAAAAATCCTCTAGAAAAGAACCCGCGATTACAGCTTTTTGACACGGCTTTGTCAAGCATTATTTTTCTTCAGGGCTGTGGATAACTACTGCTAAAGCCGCTAGAATGCGCCCCGGTGGAGTGCCCGGCAAACAGGCTTCCTGTCTTGAAAAAACTAAAATAAATCAAGTCATTACAATGATACAAGCAGGCTTACCTGTGGTCTCTATGAATGAATTCTGGGCGGTATGTCTGAGCCGGTTCCAAAAAGAACTCCCGGCTCAACAATACAACACCTGGATCAAGTCGCTGCGTGTCGAAGATGACCCCACCAGTCATTCTGCTGCCGCTACCGATGATCCAGCCACCCCCATCGAATTGCAACTGATCGCCCCCAACCGCTTCGTTCTGCAATGGGTACGGGAACGTTATCTCACACAGATTCAGGCATTAAGCCGGGATTACTTTCCCTCCCCCGTCAGCATCAACCTGGCGGTAGCTGAAATCAGCCAGCTTCCTGCCCAGAATACGGCCACTGACCACGACCTGACAAATACCGCTTCATCGGTACCTGCATCGGCAAAATCACATACCTCTGCAACCACACCCACGGCTCGCCTCTCATCGGGGGTAGCCAACACGCTCAGCCACAGCCGGGCTGAGGATAGTCTTTATGAAAAGTCCTGCCTGAACCCAGGCTTTACTTTCGATAACCTGGTAACCGGTCGCGCCAATGATCTCGCCCGCGCCGCTGCCCAGCAAGTTGCCCTGAACCCGGGAACTTCCTATAACCCATTATTCATTTATGGGGGAGTTGGTCTGGGTAAAACCCACCTGGTACATGCCATCGGCAATGAAGTCTGGAAACATAATCCGGATCTGGTAATCCGTTATGTTCATGCTGAAGACTACTATGCAGACGTAGTGCGTGCCTACCAACAGCAGTCCTTTGATGTCTTCAAGCGTTACTACCGCTCACTCGATCTGCTGTTAATTGATGATATCCAGTTCTTC
This sequence comes from Sterolibacterium sp., assembly GCA_018061005.1. GTDB lineage: Bacteria > Pseudomonadota > Gammaproteobacteria > Burkholderiales > Rhodocyclaceae > Sterolibacterium. The sequence goes on from JAGOVA010000001.1 coordinate 54,664, forward strand.
AACCGCAAAGGCCGTACCCAGGAAGAATTTTTCTATGCTTTCAACGCCCTGGTTGAAGCTAAAAAACAGATCATCATCACCTGCGACACCTACCCAAAGGACATCACCGGCCTTGAAGAGCGTCTGGTTTCACGTTTTGACTGGGGGCTCACAGTACAGATTGAACCCCCCGAACTGGAAATGCGGGTAGCCATTCTTAAAAAGAAAGCTGAAGTCACCAAGATAGACCTGGGCGACGACGTTGCTTTCCTGATCGCCAAAAACCTGCGTTCCAACGTTCGTGAGCTGGAAGGCGCACTCAACAAGGTGCTAGCCTATGCCCGTTTTCATGGCAAACCGGTCAACCTGGATGTGGCCAAAGATGCCCTGAAAGATATTTTCGGCGCAACCAACCGCCAGCTCACCCTGGAACTGATCCAGAAAACGGTCGCCGATTACTACAAGCTTAAAGTCGCCGACATGCACTCCAAAAAACGTAGCCGCATCATCGCCCGGCCACGTCAGGTAGCCATGTGGCTGGCGCGTGAGCTGACCCAGCACAGCCTGCCTGAAATCGGCGAGGCCTTCGGTGGTCGCGATCATACAACTGTGCTCCATGCCTGCCGTACCATCAATGAGTTACGCAGCAAGGAAGCGCAACTGGGTAACGATGTTCATGTGTTACTACAGACCTTGAAAGGCTGAAAAGAAGGCAGGATAACTTCGGTATGGATACTGAACAAACTGTGAATAAATACCGGATTTCGTTTTTTGTTCTAAAGTATTCACAATCGCCCACACCTTAACAGACGACTTTTCCATAGACTTATACATAAAGCAACTTGGTGAAAAATAACAGTTTTTTCACATTTTGCACAGAAACCACCGAACCATTATTATTATTAGAGGTTTATATATAATGCTTTTATATAAAGGCTCACGCGACCAGATACTCGCTCCGCTGCAGTCAGTTTGTGGCATTGTCGAAAAACGCCATACCCTGCAGATACTCTCCAATGTTCTACTGGAGAAAGAAGGGGATCAGCTGACGTTACTGGCTTCAGATCTCGATATCCAGATCAAAACGCGGACAAACACCAACGAATCTGAAAAAATCGCGCTCACGGTGGCTGCACGCAAGTTGCAGGATATTTTGCGCGCCTTGCCTGAAGACAGTGAGATCAGCTTGAACCTTGATGAAAGTCGTCTGCAGGTCAAGGCCGGACGCAGCCGCTTCAATCTGCAAACACAGCCCGCTGAAGGTTTTCCGCACATGTTGCTCAGCGATGGCAACCGGACGCATCTCAAACTGAGCCAGAAGCAGTTCAAGCGTTTGCTGGCACTGGTTCAATACGCCATGGCTGTGCAGGATGTGCGTTACTATCTCAACGGTTTGCTGGTGGTTGTCAGAGGGAATGAAATCTGTGTTATCGCCACAGATGGTCATCGCTTGGCGTTTGCCAAGGAAGTTCTGGATGAGCAGCTCCCTAGCATCGAAGTCATCCTGCCACGCAAAACAGTGCTGGAATTGTCGCGTCAGCTGGACGATAACGATGAACCACTGGAAATTTCCCTGACCCCGACTCAGGCGCTGTTCCGCTTTGGCAGTATCGAGTTTGTCTCCAAACTGATCGATGGCAAGTTTCCTGACTACGATCGTGTAATTCCAAAAACACACGACAAGCTCATCAAGCTGTCTCGCGCCCAGCTGCTGCAATCGCTGTTGCGCGTGAAAATCCTGACCAACGAAAAGACGCCCGGGGTGCGTCTGGTCTTTGGCGAGAATACGCTCAAGATCATCGGCAACAACAACGAACGCGAAGAAGCCCAGGAAGAAATCGAAATCGACTATCCACATGAAACCATCGATATCGGTTTCAACGTAAACTACCTGCTGGATGTGCTCAATCACCTGAGTGACGAAGAAATCGAATGTCATCTGGGTGATACTCGCAGCAGCGCGTTGTTCCAGTTGCCAGGCAACCAGAACTTCAAATACGTTGTAATGCCCATGCGAATTTAAGTCGCTGAATCTGGAAAAAAAATGACTGATCATGATCACAAGCCGGTTGAAGACGGCGGTTACAACGAAGATTCGATCCAGCAACTCGAAGGCCTTGAAGCCGTTCGCAAACGGCCGGGCATGTATATCGGTGACACCTCGGATGGCACTGGTCTGCATCACATGGTGTTCGAAGTCGTCGATAACGCCATCGATGAAGCACTGGCCGGACATTGTGACGATATCGTCATCACCATTCATTCCGATAATTCCATCTCCGTCATTGATAACGGACGCGGGATTCCGGTGGGTATCAAGTACAACGACAAGAACGAACCGAAACGTTCTGCGGCTGAAATCGCCCTGACGGGTCTGCATTCCGGCGGCAAGTTCAACCAGAATTCCTACAAGGTTTCAGGCGGGTTGCATGGCGTGGGTGTTTCCTGCGTGAATGCACTCTCCAAGTGGTTGCGCCTGACCATCCGTCGCGATGGCAAGAAACATTTCATCGAATTCAACTGTGGCCACGCCGTCGATCGCCTCATCGAAGTACATGAGGGCGTTGAAGTTTCACCGCTGAAAGTCATCGGCGAAGCCAAAGGACATGGCACCGAAGTTCATTTTCTGGCAGATGAAACCATCTTTGGTCATGTCGAATTTCATTACGACATTATTGCTAAACGGCTGCGCGAGCTTTCTTTCCTCAACAATGGGGTCAAGATCAAGCTGATAGACCAGCGGGTCGGTAAGGAAGAGGATTTCGCCTTCTCCGGTGGCGTCAAAGGCTTTGTCGATTACATCAACCGCAGCAAGACCATTCTGCACCCCACGGTGTTTTACTCCAGCGGCGAATCGACGTTGCCCAATGGCGGTACTATCGGGGTTGAAATCGCCATGCAGTGGAATGACTCCTACGCTGAACAGGTACTCTGTTTTACCAACAACATTCCGCAGGCCGATGGCGGCACGCATTTAACCGGCCTGCGTCAGGCAATGACGCGGGTTATCAACAAGTACATCGAAGAAAACGAGATTGCCAAGAAAGCCAAGGTGGATATCGCTGGCGACGACATGCGTGAAGGCCTGGCCTGTGTGCTTTCGGTGAAAATGCCGGATCCGAAATTCGCTTCGCAGACCAAGATGAAACTGGTTTCTTCCGAAGCACAACCGGCCGTACAGGAAGTGGTTGCCGCCAAGCTTGCCGAGTTTTTGCTGGAGCGTCCGGGTGATGCCAAAATCATCACCGGTAAAATTGTCGAGGCGGCACGTGCCCGTGAAGCCGCACGCAAGGCGCGTGAGCTAACCCGTCGCAAAGGCGTGCTCGACAACATCGGCCTGCCCGGCAAACTGGCCGACTGTCAGGAAAAAGATCCTGCCTTGTGCGAACTGTACATTGTCGAAGGAGACTCCGCCGGCGGCTCAGCCAAACAGGGGCGTGATCGAAAATTTCAGGCTATTTTGCCGCTGCGTGGCAAGGTGCTCAACGTCGAGAAAGCGCGCTTTGACAAACTGATCGCCAGCGAACAGATCGTCACCCTCGTCACCGCACTGGGCACCAGCATCGGAACCCAAGAGTTTGACATCAATAAATTGCGCTATCACCGCATCATCATCATGACCGATGCGGACGTTGACGGCGCGCACATCCGCACGCTGCTGCTGACTTTCTTTTACCGCCAGATGCCGGAACTGGTCGAGCGCGGCCACATCTACATTGCCCAGCCACCGCTCTACAAAATCAAGCATGGCAAGAGCGAGATGTATATCAAGGACGATCAGGCACTCAATCAACACATGCTGACCCTGGCCATCGATGGCGCACAGCTCACCCCAAAAACCGGCGCGGCAGTGATTGAAGGCAATGCGCTGAGCGAACTGGCAAAGAGCTATCTGCTCTCGGAAGCCGTGGTTCGGCGTATTGGCGATTTCATTGATGCTGAAGTCCTGCAAGCCATGCTGGCGCACGACATGACGATTGAACTGGGTAACGAATCGGCAGCACAGGCATCCGCCAACCGTCTCACGCCACATCTGCCGCCCGAAATTTGCGTGATGGCGCGGCACAATGACAAAACCGAACGCTGGCAGCTTGATATTGAACGGATGCGTCACGGCAATCTGCGAACGGGACATATCGACGAAGAATTCCTGCATTCGGGCGACTACCAGCAGATCCGTCGCAGTGCTGCATTGATCGCTGGTCTGATTGATACTGAAAATGGCGCGCTGATTCGGCGAGGTGAGAAATCGCAAACCGTTCGTAGTTTCGCGGCGGCCATCACCTGGTTGTTCAATGAAGTCGAACGTGGCCTGAGCAAACAACGCTACAAAGGTCTAGGCGAAATGAATCCCGCGCAACTCTGGGAAACCACCATGGATCCCGCAGTACGCCGGTTGCTCAAGGTACAGATCGACGATGCGATTACCGCCGATGAAATTTTTACCACCCTGATGGGTGATGAAGTTGAACCCCGGCGTAACTTCATCGAAACCCATGCCCTGCAGGCACGGAACATTGATGTCTGATTTTGTCAGATGACGCAGATAAGGAAATAGCCTGTCATCCTTCGCTATCCGGGCTGGAAATTCCTGAGCGAAGCGTGCATTTGTAGACGGCCATTCTTGCCAAATTACCCCCTAATAGGGTAATCTTGAACACATGGAAAAGCGCTCTCCCCATTACCTGCTGTCCGCAATACAAGAGCAGATGGATGGTGTCGAGACGATGAACCTGACCCAATCGGCACAACTGGGTATCCGGGCGGCGGGGATGGAAATACTGGAGGCGTTAGCAGTAGTGCGAGGTCTTTCCCGTATCGATTTCTACAAGAGCATGACCACGAACAAGGATCATCGTGTTTGGCAAGACGTGTATCACGGGGAATGGCGGGGAAAGCCGCTTTACGTCAAGTTCCAGCAGGCCGGTGAATACTTCGTGGTGTCCTTTAAGGAGTTGTGACATGGTGTCGAAATGGAATGGCAAACAATGCCCGCTGTGCTTTGAGGGAAACTTGTGCGATGGAAAACAGAAGCAGCGTTTGACGTATCGCGGCCATCTCTATGAATACGTGGCAAATGGCGCTTTTTGCAACCATTGTCATGATGGATTCCCGGAGCATGATGTGAAGGAAGAGGCTGCATGGAGGGCGTTTCGTGACGAAGTTGATGCAAAGGAAATGGCCGAGTTGGCGCGTATCCGCAAGAAACTGAAGCTAACACAGCAGGAAGCGGCCAAGTTGGCAGGTGGGGGGAAGAATGCTTTCTCCCGCTACGAACGCGGCCAGGCTAAACCAGTAGCCGCGGTCGTCAATTTATTTCGCTTGCTGGATCGGCATCCCGATTTGCTTCGGGAGCTAGAATTCAAAACCTAACCACGATTCCTGAAATTTTCACGATCAGTGGCACAATGCCCGGATATTTTCAGGATCATTAACGCAACTACCCAGTACACTCCCACCCCCCAGCACGCCTCACACAGAACATGAAAATAGTATTTCGTTCAAGGCTATTTTTTACTTGCTGTGTTGCTATGTTGCTGTGTTGCTGTGTTAGCTGACATATTTTCTGATTTCGATCTCAACCCTACACAATCATGACTACTGCTAACCTGATCGATGGCAATGCCCTCTCCGCCACAGTACGCGAACAGCTCGCCCAGCGTGCCACGGTACTCAAGGCACAAGGGATAGTCCCCTGTCTTGCCGTCATACTGGTCGGTGAAGACCCGGCCTCAGCGGTGTATGTCCGCAACAAGGTCAATGCTTGCGAGAAAGCGGGGATTCGCTCGATCAAGGATGTCTATGCGCCGGATGTCGATCCTTCCGAAGTACTGGCGCGGATTGCCGCACTGAATGCCGATCCGGCGGTGCATGGCATACTCGTGCAGTTGCCGCTGCCTAAACAGTTCGACAGCATGGAAGTGCTCGAAGCCATTGCGGCGGAAAAGGATGTCGATGGTTTTCATGCCGAAAACATCGGTGCGCTGGTGCAGGGTGCTCCCCGTTTTATTCCCTGCACACCCTATGGCGTCATGAAAATGCTCGAAACCGCCAAAGTGCCGCTGAAAGGTGCAGAGGCCGTCATTGTGGGGCGCAGCAATATTGTTGGCAAACCCATGGCCATGCTGCTGCTGGCGGCGGGCTGTACGGTCACGGTATGTCATTCGCAGACACGCGATCTGGCGTTCCACACGAAGCGCGCCGATATTCTGGTGGCTGCGGTCGGCAAACCTAAAATGATTACCGGCGATATGGTCAAACCCGGTGCTACGGTGATTGATGTCGGTATCAACCGTCTGCCACCCGAACAGGGAGGCAAGCTGTGTGGTGATGTGGATTTTGCTTCGGTAAGCGAAGTGGCGGGGCTGATCACCCCGGTGCCGGGGGGCGTGGGCCCGATGACCATCACCATGTTGCTGGCCAATACCATCGAATCAGCCGAACGCGGCGTTTAATTGACGGAGTTGAATAAATACATGACGACTACAGCAACGCCCCTGGTGGGCATACTCATGGGTTCTGACAGCGACTGGCCCGTGTTGCGTGCAGCTGGGGTAATTCTTAAAGAATTCGGCATTCCCTACGAAGCCCGTGTGCTCTCGGCACATCGCACCCCGGATGAAGCCCTGGATTACGCAGCCACCGCCGAAGCGCGTGGCATCAAGGTCTTGATTGGCGCGGCAGGCGCTGCCGCGCATCTGGCCGGTGTGATGGCCGCCAAGACCACCCTGCCGGTGCTTGCCGTGCCGATGCCCTCGAAGCATTTGCAAGGGCTGGATTCTCTGCTGTCGATGGTGCAGATGCCCGGCGGCATCCCGGTGGCCACATTTGCCATTGGTGAAGCGGGTGCGACCAATGCCGCGCTGTTTGCCATCTCCGTGATCGCGCTCAACGATGCCGATAGCGCAACCAAACTAAAGGATTTCCGCCAACGCCAGAAGGCCAAGGTGCTGGCCAAAACGTTGGAATTGCCGTGAATCCGGGACGCGACCTGGAACGTGCCGTCGCGCTGTTGCGTGCCGGTGAACTGGTCGCCTTCCCTACCGAAACCGTTTATGGCCTAGGCGCGGATGCCGCCAATCCGCAGGCCGTTGGCAAAATTTTTGCCGCCAAGGGGCGACCGGCCGACCATCCGCTGATTGTTCATTTGCCGGGGTCAGATGCGCTCGAATACTGGGCGCGCGAGATTCCCGCAACAGCTCACCGGTTGGCTGCTGCCTTCTGGCCGGGGCCATTGACGCTGATCCTCAAGCGCGCTGCTCATGTCATCGATGCCGTCACCGGAGGGCAGGACACTATAGGCCTGCGGGTACCGGAGCATCGGCTGGCGCTGGCCTTGTTGCGTTCGCTGGATGATGAATGTGGCGCGGCGCGGGCGGGGATCGCTGCCCCTTCGGCTAACCGTTTTGGCCGGATCAGCCCGACCACAGCAGCGCATGTGCGTGAGGAACTCGGCGAACGGGTAGCACTCATCCTCGATGGCGGACCGTGTCTCGTAGGCATTGAATCCACCATCGTTGATCTGACCGGCGCCGTGCCGCGCATCCTGCGCCCGGGTGCCATCAGTGCGGCGGCACTGGAAGCGGTACTGGGCGTACCCGGCGTCACGTTAGATCACCACAGCAGCACGCCGTTGGCGGCTGGAATCGCAACGGGGCTCGAGCCTCCGCGCGTTTCTGGCACACTGGCCGCGCATTACGCGCCCAGCACGCCGTTAAGTCTGCTAGGGGCTGACGCGTTGTACGACACCCTGCAGGCACTCAGCCCGGGTGAGCGTTGCGCGGTGCTGGCATTTCAGTCAGCACCTGAAAAACTGCCGGAAGGTGTGTTGTGGCAGAGTGCGCCAGACAATGCGACAGCCTACGCGCACGACCTGTACGCCACGCTGCGTCGGCTTGATGCGGCGGGGTGTGATCGCATTCTCGTTGAAATGCCGCCCAGTTCGGTCGCATGGCGCGCGGTGGTGGATCGTCTGCAGCGTGCCGCCTGTGGCTCAGGCGTGAGCGACGAGATGCCCTGAGCGCCACGCAGGCGCAGGGTGTTCGGATCAGAACTTTGCGCTGACACCCACGGAAGTCAGATTGACGTCGGTAACCCCGGTGGTTTCCTTGCTGCCGATGCGCGGGTATTTTTCAAATTCGGCACGCACGCCAAAGATGTCATTGACCTTGTAATTGGCACCTACACCATAGGTGGCAATCCAGCGATGCTCAGTGGCATTGGTCGCCAGACTGAAGCCCGCGCCGCCGTCATGCGAGCGGATTTCGGCATGCATCAGCCCCAACTTGCCCAAGAGGGATAGCCGGTCGTTGATCTGGTGCGAGCCCACCCCGGTGACATTCCAGCCGCTGATTTTGGATATGCGCGTAGACGCAAAGGGTTCGTAGGTGGTTTGTCCACCCACGACACCGACGAACGGTGGCAGGAACACTGGAACGGCAAATGAGCCGGAGGCCAGGTAACTTGAGGCATAACGGGTTTTCCCCAGATCCACATAGCCGCCTTCAATCGCCCAGCGTGGCGAGAATTCGTAACCGATCTGCAACTTGAATGCGCCGCCTACGTTGTCTTGCGTGGATTGCAAGTTCTTGATGCTTAATCCACTATTGAGGATGAGATCGTTGTTCGTATTTTGCAGCGGCGTATGGATGATATTCGACTGACCGATCGACGCGACGAAATAGGTGTCCGTGGTCAGTTCGAGTGCCTGGGCGGATGAGGCGAGCGCAAGCAGGGCAAAAGTGGCGGCAGATCGCTTCATCAGGACTCCAAGTGGCAGGTAAAAACGCGATGTTAGCAAAATTTGTAGTCTTAGCGGGAAACGTTGCGGCACAGACGATGCCCGAGCCGGGTTTCAGCGGCCTGTGGCGATATGCCGTCCGGCGCGTCGACCGCTGAACAGGCCATCCGCCAGTGAGAGGCCGCTGATGTAAGTGTGCGCACACAGGCCGACCGCATTGCGCCCGGCGGCGTAGAGGTTCGGGATCGTGGTGCCGTTTTCATCGATGACCTGGCCGCTCTCCTCGTCCACACAAAGGCCGCCGAGGGTCAGTGTGGGGCAGGGAAATTTCGAACCGATACTGATATCCATTGCGTAAAAGCAACCATTGCCGATGGCTACACGGTATTTGTCGGGTTTGGCAAACTCGTCTGGTAGCCCTTGGCTGATGCGCTGATTGTAGGCTTGCAGCGTGCCAGCCAGCGTCTCAGCGGGCAGGCCAAGCTTGCTGGCCAGATCGGCCAGGCTGGCGGCTTTGACGGTGCAGCGGAAGATGTAGACCAGCGCCATCAATTTTTGAATCAGTGCCAGATGGTGGTCGTTGCGTAGTTGCGCCCAGGCATCGCGCATCAAGGACTGATCAAAGATCAGCCAGCCGCGTCCGCCGCTTTTCTCCAGCATTTCATCGGCGACGGTCGCCCCGTAGAGGGCTTCATTGCACAAACGCTGCCCTTGAGTACCCACGGCGATGGCTTTCAGCCAGGCGTGCGGCGGTGCAAAAAACCGCCAGTAGGTCAGGCGCTCAATGCGTCCGCTCGCCGCCCCTTGTGCCAGACCCAGACGGATACCGCTCCCGTTGCAATCCTCGCCCAGTGCGTGCGGTGTAAGCAGGGGGTGGCCGGTGGCCTGCTCGACCATCGCCTTGTTGAAAATAAAACCACCGGCACTCAGCAGCACGCCTTTTTTGATCCGCACCGATTGCTCACGATCGAACGTCTGAAACAGGTTAGCGAGTGCTCGCAGTGGTGCTCCTGCCCGTGGCTGGCCGATGTTGAGTTTGCTGGCCGCTTTGTTCAGCGCGTCGCGCAGCGCCTTGAAGAGGCCAGATTGCGCGCCCAGGCGGTAGCGCAGACCGATGATGTTGTTCTGGCTATCGACGATCAGCTGGCGAACTTCGGCGTAACTTTGCACGGTGATGTGGCGGTTCTCGCGCATTGCTTTCAGCAAGGGCCCCATCATGGCCGGGCCGCCAAAGTAACCGCCGCCCTGGGTCACATGGCCACGTGCAGCGGGGGTGGTGTTGGCGTTGTAGGGGGCGTAAGCCTCGTTCCCCGAGTGGTAGAGACCCCAGGTGCCGCCGGGAAAGGAGTTTTTTTCCTTGTAATAGCGGCTGCCAAAACGCACACCGAAACTTTCCAGCCATTCGAGGTTGGCCACGCTGTCCTCACAGAAACGTCGCAATGTGGCCTCCGACACCACTCCGCCGACCTGGATTTTCAGGTACTCGTACATATTCTCCGGCGTATCTTCGATGCCCGCCTCACGTTGCTGGCGCGTGCCACCGCCGGCATAGACTACTCCGCCCGACAAACCCGAGGCGCCGCCGCCGGCTAACCGGTCGAGCGCCAGAACATCAACGCCGTGGTTGGCGGCCTCCAGTGCGGCTGCCGCACCGGCGATGCCCAGGCCGACGATGGCGACATCCGCGTGACGATCCCACGGATGCTGGTCAGGGTGTTGGAGCACCAGCGGTTCGCTGATCGGAACGTGCTGATTGGCGCGGGCGTCGAATTTCATGGGGGCGGCAAACGAGAGTCAAGAAAAAGCCGGAAGCACGGGAGCGCGCATCCGGCCGAGGTAGGGCGGCTGATCCAGGGGATCAAGCGGCCAGTTTGTTCAGATTATTCAGGCAAGGCAATTTTATGGTCGACGCTGTACTGATAATCGCGGAACACATGTTCAGCGGTGAGGATCTGATAACTGCCGTCGGCCAGCTGGCGTGTGGTGTCCTTCAGCCGGTAGGTGTAGTGGCCACAGGTCCAGCAATCGAAATTCCGCATGTGGGTGCACAGACAGGTCTTATCCATCACCCGCAGGTTCTTGCCATCGGGATGCGCTGCCAGCTCGCGGTTGTAGGCGGTGATATAGGCACAGCTGCCATTGCCGTCGAGCAGATAGCCAAAGGCTTCGCAATTCGGGCGGATCCCCGAGCCGATGGCCGGGCTGTTCTTCAGCATCCGCATGGGATAACCGGTCGGTGAAACGGCATTGACCTCGATATCCTGCTCGCGCGCCTTGAAATATTCCTGCTGCGCTTTTTCGGGCAGGCCACACTCCTGGGTGACGGTGAAGCGTGTTGACACTTGCACCGCCGCCGCGCCGTTTTCGAGGAAGGCGGTGGCATCCGAGCCGGTGAAAATGCCCCCCGCCGGGATCAGCGGAATGTTGAGCTGTTCGGCCTTCAGCCAGGCCTGGATTTCAGCGACGATGGTGGCCAGATCAAATTGAGCCCAGTCCATGCCAAAGCCCAGATGCCCCCCCGCCAGCGGGCCTTCGACCACGACGAAATCGGGCAGACGGTTGAGGCGGGCGTTCTTGCGCAGGAACAGTTGCAGCGCGCGCAGCGAGGAAACGATGATCCCCAGATGGGCATCGCGAAAACGTGGGTGGTCTTCGATCAGGGCGAACGAGCCCAGATGCAAGCCGGCCGAGAGGGTGATGCCGTCGATGCCGACATCCAGCGCGGCTTTCAGACGCACCCGCAGGGTTTCGCGCGGCGCGTTCATGGTGAGCTTTTCCATGCAATTCACGAACACCATGCCCGGGCCGCGTTTGGCCTCCATGGTTTTGCCGACGTGATTGCGCGAGGCTTCGTCGAGCAGACCAAGATCGAACTGCACCTCGGATTTGTCGACGTTGGCGACGTTGTATTTGTACTGCTTGAGTTTGTCGCGAACAAAATGGGTCTTGAAGCGACGATCGGAGACGGTGGGCACCATCGCATCGGAAATATGCCCCACCCCGCCCAGACGCGCGACTTCCAGCGCCAGATCGGCGGTGGAAATATCTACACCCATCCCACCCAGCATGATCGGCACCAGTTCGTGTTTGCCGAAAATCAGACGGAAATCATCCACTCGTTTCATCGTTTTCCTTTTCCGCCCGGCGTTGGCCGATCCGCCTTTTTACAGGATTTTACAATTTTGACCGACTATTCTATTCAACCGTCACCGACTTGGCGAGATTGCGTGGTTTGTCGACATCCGTCCCCTTGACCAGGGCCACATGATAAGCCAGCAACTGCAGTGCCACCACATGCAGAACCGGCGAGAGCAGGCCGTAATGCTCGGGCAGACGCAGCACATGCACCCCGTCACTCTCGACGACTTCGCTGTCGGCATCGGCAAACACATACAGTTCACCGCCGCGCGCAGCGACTTCCTGCAGGTTGGATTTGAGCTTTTCCAGCAGATTGTCGTTGGGGGCGATGGCAATCACCGGCATTTCCTGATCGACCAGCGCCAGGGGACCATGTTTGAGTTCGCCCGCCGGGTAGCCTTCGGCATGAATGTAGGAGATTTCCTTGAGCTTCAGCGCGCCTTCCAGGGCAATCGGGTAATGCGGGCCACGGCCGAGGAACAGCGCGTGACGTTTGTCGGCAAAGCGATGCGCCCAATGCTGGATGGCGGGTTCGAGTTCGAGTACTTTTTTCACGGCCAGCGGCAGATGGCGCAAGGCGACGAGGAAGCTGCTCTCCTCAACGGCAGACAGGCGGCCATTTTGCCGCGCCAGCGTGGCGGCGAGCAGGAACAGCGCGGCCAGCTGGGTGGTGAAGGCTTTGGTTGAGGCGACACCGATTTCCGGGCCGGCACGGGTGAGAAAGCGCAACGCGCAGGCACGGACGATGGCCGATTCCGCGACATTGCAGATCGCCAGCGTGCGCTTCATGCCCTGCTTGACGGCATGCTGGATGGCGGCCAGCGTGTCGGCGGTTTCGCCGGATTGTGAAATGGCGACGACCAGCTGATCAGGATCCGCCACTGAGATGCGATAGCGGTATTCGCTGGCAATTTCCACGCTGCAGGGGATGCCGGCCAGCTGTTCGATCCAGTAGCGCGCCACCAGACCCGAGTGATAACTGGTGCCGCAGGCGAGAATCAGCACGGAACGGGGGGAACGCAGCAATTCCGGCGCATCTGTGCCGAACAGGTTCGCCGAAAAGCTTTGTGCGGATGCCGCACTGCCCAGCATTTCCAGCGTATTGGCGAGTGCTGCGGGCTGTTCGAAGATTTCCTTCTGCATGTAATGCTGGAAGGTGCCCAGTTCGACGGCATCCGCCGACAGCGTGCTTTCATGGCAAGCGCGTTCGACCGGCGCGCCATCTTGCCGCAGGATGCGATAACCCGTGGCCTGCAGTTCGGCCAGATCGCCGTCTTCCAGATACACCATGCGCCGCGTGACCTGCAGCAATGCCGAGGCATCGGAGGCCGCATACACGCCCTCTTCCGCCACCCCGAGCAGCAGGGGTGCGCCCTGGCGCGCCACGATGAGCCGGTTTTCCTGTTCGCGCAACACGCCGATGGCATAAGCACCGACCAGCTTTGTGGTGGCCAGACGCACGGCATCGAGCAGATCCGGGGTGGTCTTGAGCAGCGCGTGGATCAGATGCACGATGACTTCGGTATCGGTGTCCGAGGTGAACACATAGCCCTGGGCGGTCAGTTGCTGTTTGATTTCGGCATAATTTTCGATGATGCCGTTATGCACCACGGCCAGCCCGCCTGAAATATGCGGATGGGCATTGCGCTCGGCAGGCACGCCGTGTGTAGCCCAGCGGGTGTGGGCGATCCCCAGTGCTGCGCTGCGGCCTTCAGCCTGAGCGGCCAGTTCGGCCACGCGCCCCACACTGCGCAAGCGACTGAGTTGCGGGTCGAGGATGGCGAGCCCTGCGGAGTCATAACCACGATACTCGAGCTTGCGCAGTCCTTCGATGAGGACAGGAACAATGTTGCGCCGGGCAATGGCAGCGACGATTCCACACATGTTTTGTCAGCCTTGATGAGTTAGTTTTTGGCGGCCTTGAGTGGCCGCTTCCAGCCCGGCACGGTGAGCTGACGTGCACGCGAAATGGTCAGGGTGTCAGCTTCGGCATCTTTCGTCAGCGTGGTTCCCGCACCCAGTGTGGCACCACGGCGCACGGTGACGGGGGCAACCAGCTGGGTATCCGAGCCGATGAACACGTCATCCTCGATGACCGTGCGATGCTTGTTCGCGCCATCGTAGTTGCAGGTGATGGTTCCCGCGCCAATATTCACGCGGCTGCCGATGGTGGCATCGCCCACATAGGCCAGATGATTGGCCTTGGAGTGATCGGCGATGGTGCTGTTTTTAATTTCGACAAAATTGCCGATATGCACCTCGTTGCCCAGTTGGGCACCGGGGCGCAGGCGGGCATAGGGGCCGATGGCATTGTCGCAGCCCACGATGGCGGTATCGATGTGGCTGAAGGCGGCAATGCGCGTCCCGGCACCGATGCGGACATCTTTCAGCACGCAGTTCGGGCCGATCTCAACCCGCTCGCCCAGTTCGACGTGGCCTTCAAAAAGACAGTTGGCATCGATGAACACATCGCGTCCGCAGTGCAGTTCGCCACGCACGTCGATGCGTGCCGGGTCGGCCAGACGCACGCCCTGCTCCAGCAGCTGATCGGCGATGTTGCGCTGGTGTATCCGTTCAAGGGCGACCAGTTGCGCCGGGCTGTTCACGCCTTCGGTCTCCCAGGCATCTTGCGGCTGTGCGGTGTGGATGGGCAGGCCGTCCTGCACCGCCAGGCCGATGATGTCGGTCAGGTAATACTCGCCTTGTGCGTTCTGCTTGCCCAGCCCCGGCAGCCAGCGACAGAGGGCGGCCGTGGGGGCAAAGAGGATGCCGGTGTTGGTTTCGTGGATCGCCCGTTCTTCGGGGCTGGCATCCTTTTCTTCGACGATGCGCTGCACCGCACCCGTAGCGGCACGCACGATGCGGCCATAGCCGTGCGGATTCGTGAGGTTAGCCGTCAGCAAGGCGAGTTGGTCTTGTTTGGTGGCTGTGGTGGCTGTGGCGATCAGGCGTTGCAAGGTGGCGACACGGGTCAGCGGCACATCGCCATAAAGGATCAGCGTCGGCTGGGTCGGGTCGAGATGCGGCAAGGCCTGCAACACGGCATGGCCGGTGCCGAGCTGTTGTTCCTGCACCACCCAGGTCAGGTCGGGGGCGGTCAGACAAGCGCGTACCTGCTCGCCGCCATGGCCATGGACGACGCAGATCATGCCGGGCTGGAGCGCGCGTGCGGTGGCGATGACGTGTGCCAGCAGGGGTCGCCCGGCCAGGCTGTGTAATACCTTGGGCAGGTCGGAGCGCATGCGCTTGCCCTGCCCGGCCGCGAGGATGACGATGTTCATGAGAGCCGTTCTAGATTCCAACAGAGGCAAAGTAAAAGTCAAAAACGACTCGAAGCGTATTAACCCCGAGTCGTTTATGTGAATTGTGTGAATTGTATGACTTGTTACAGCAACAGTTTAACGTGGCAATGTGGTGCTGCCCATCAGAAATTCATCGACGGCGCGCGCGCACTGGCGACCTTCGCGGATCGCCCAGACCACCAGCGACTGACCGCGGCGCATGTCACCGGCCGCAAACACCTTGGGCAGCGATGTCTGGTAAGCCTTGAGGCTGGGCGTGTCATCGGTGCTGGCCGCCACGTTGCCACGGGCATCCTTGGGCACGCCAAAAGCTTCCAGCATGCTGGCCTGCGGGCCGAGGAAGCCCATGGCGAGGAACACCAGATCGGCGGGCAACTCGAATTCACTGCCCGGCACTTCGCTCATCTTGCCGTCTTTCCAGTCGAGGCGCACCAGCTGGATCGCCTTGAGCTTGCCTGCTTCCTTGCCTTTGCCCGCGATGAATGCCTTGGTGCCGATGGCCCAATCCCGCGTACAACCTTCGTCGTGCGAGGAAGATGTGCGCAGTTTCATCGGCCAGTAAGGCCAGGTCAGCGGGCCATTTTCCCGCTCGGGCGGACGCGGCATCAGCTCGATTTGCGTGATGCTGGCCGCGCCGTGACGGTTCGAGGTGCCGACGCAATCCGAGCCGGTATCGCCACCGCCGATGACGATTACATGCTTGCCCTTGGCATCGATCGGATTGGCGGCCAGATCGCCGGAAACCACGCGGTTTTGCTGGGCGAGGAACTGCATGGCGAAATGAACGCCTTCCAGTTCGCGGCCGGGTGCGGGCAGGTCACGCGGATTCTCTGCGCCGCCGGAGAGCACCACCGCATCGAATTCGGCCAGCAATTTTTCAGCCGGGACATCTTTGCCGATGTGCTGTTTAGTGCGGAACTCGACCCCTTCGGCCTGCATCTGCTTCATGCGGCGGTCGATGTGTGATTTTTCCAGCTTGAAATCAGGAATGCCAAAGCGCAGCAGGCCGCCGATGCGTTCGTTCTTCTCGAACAACACCACCGCGTGCCCGGCGCGTGCCAGTTGCTGCGAAGCGGCTAGCCCGGCCGGGCCGGAGCCGATCACCGCCACGCGCTTGCCAGTTTTTTGCGCCGAGAATTGCGGTGTGACCCAGCCCTCTTCCCAGCCTTTGTCGATGATTGCATGCTCGATCGATTTGATGCCCACGGCATCGGCATTGATGTTGAGCGTACACGCCGCTTCGCACGGCGCGGGGCAGATGCGACCGGTGAATTCCGGGAAGTTATTGGTCGAGTGCAGAATTTCCAGTGCGCGCTTCCAGTCCTGGCGATAGACCAGATCATTCCAGTCCGGAATGATGTTGTTGACCGGGCAGCCATTGCTGCAGAAAGGAATGCCGCAATCCATGCAGCGCGCACCCTGAACACCTGCCTGCTCGTCCGTCAGGTGGAGAACGAATTCCTTGTAATTCTTCAGTCGTTCGGCCACGCCGATCTGACCTTCAGAGAGCCGCTGGAATTCGAGAAAGCCAGTGATTTTGCCCATTATGCTGCCTCCGCCGAGCCGCTCTCAAGGAGCAGCAATACACTATAAGGAAGCCGCAGCTGTTGTCGTTGCGGCTGAACCGTCGTCACCCTTTCCCTCGGGGAAAGGGCTGGGGATAGGGTCGTGCTCATGCTATCTCCTTCTTTTGTGCCTGGGTGGCAGACATTTCCTTGAGCGCGCGACGATATTCATGCGGCATGACCTTGACGAACTGGCCACGATATTTCGGCCAGTCGGCGAGGATTTCCTGGGCAACCGGGCTGCCGGACAATGTGGCATGACGCTCGATGAGGGATTTCAGCAAGTCATCGTCGGTTTGGCCGAGATGACGTTCGACCAGCGGCGGGTTGGCGGCATCGCTGGCAGGTAATACCGTTTCCAGTGCCACCATGGTGGTGTTGCAGCGTGCGGCAAAGTCGCCCTGCCGATCCAGCACATAGGCCACGCCGCCGCTCATACCGGCTGCAAAGTTGCGCCCGGTCTGCCCCAGCACGACCACCGTTCCGCCGGTCATGTATTCGCAGCCGTGATCCCCTAGACCCTCGATGACCGTCGTTGCCCCTGAGTTCCGCACACAGAAACGCTCGCCTGCCACGCCACTGAGGAAGGCCTCGCCTGCGGTTGCGCCATACAGAACGGTATTGCCGACGATGATGTTTTCATCGCGCCGGGCGTGGAAATCCGCATGCGGACGGATGACGATACGCCCGCCGGAAAGCCCCTTGCCGACGTAGTCATTGCCCTCGCCGGTCAGGTCGAGGGTGATGCCGTGTGCGAGGAAGGCGCCAAAGCTCTGCCCGGCCGTGCCGTTCAGCTTGATGGTGATGGTGTCGTCCGCCAGACCGGCATGACCGTAGCGCGTGGCTACTTCATGCGACAGCAGCGTGCCGCAGGTGCGGTTGATGTTCTTGATCGCACTTTCGATCACCACCTTTTCGCCCTTCATCAGCGCGTTGGCGGCGCGGGCAATCAGGGTGCGGTCGAGCGTGCCGGCCAGCTCGTGATCCTGTTCCTCGCAATGACGCAGCGGCTCGGTGGCGGCCTGCGGCGGCTGGTAGAAAATCTTCGAGAAATCCAGCCCCTGTGCTTTCCAGTGATCGATTGCGGCGCGCTTGTCGAGCAGGTCGGCGCGGCCAATCAGCTCGTCGAAACGGCGAACACCCATTTGCGCCATCAGTTCGCGTACTTCTTCGGCAACGAAGAAGAAGTAATTGACGACATGTTCGGGCTGGCCGGTGAAGCGTTTGCGCAGTACGGGATCCTGTGTGGCCACACCAACCGGGCAGGTGTTGAGATGGCATTTCCGCATCATGATGCAGCCTTCAACCACCAGAGGTGCGGTGGCGAAACCGAATTCGTCGGCACCGAGCAGCGCGCCGATGACCACGTCGCGGCCGGTACGCAGCTGGCCATCGACCTGCACGCGGATACGCCCGCGCAGCCGGTTCAACACCAGTGTTTGCTGGGTTTCTGCCAGCCCCAGCTCCCACGGCGCACCGGCATGCTTGATCGAGGAAATTGGTGAAGCACCCGTGCCGCCGTCATACCCGGCGATCACCAGATGGTCGGCCTTGGCCTTGGAGACTCCCGCAGCGACCGTGCCGACGCCGACTTCAGACACCAGCTTGACGGAAATCGAGGCCTGGTCGTTGGCGTTTTTCAGATCGTGTATCAGCTGAGCCAGATCTTCGATGGAATAAATATCGTGATGCGGGGGCGGCGAAATCAGGCCGACGCCGGGCACCGAATGGCGCAGGAAGCCGATGTATTCGCTGACCTTGTGGCCGGGCAGCTGGCCGCCTTCGCCGGGCTTGGCACCTTGTGCCATCTTGATCTGGATCTGGTCGGCACTGGCGAGGTATTCAGCGGTCACGCCAAAACGCCCCGAAGCCACCTGTTTGATGCGCGAGCGCAGCGAATCGCCCTGCTTCAGTTCCAGATCACGTTCGATGCGACCCGCGCCGATGATTTCAGAGAGTTTCTCGCCACCCTTGAGCGGGCGGAAACGTGCGGCATCCTCGCCGCCCTCGCCGGTGTTGGACTTGCCGCCGATGCGGTTCATCGCCACTGCCAGCGTGGTGTGTGCTTCGGTGGAAATCGAACCGAGCGACATCGCACCCGTGGCAAAGCGTTTGACGATGTCCTTGGCGGATTCAACTTCTTCCAGCGGCACGGGCGCGCCGGCCGGTTTGATTTCGAACTGGCCGCGCAAAGTGAGCTGGCGACGCGTCTGATCGTTGATGATCTGCGCGAATTCCTTGTAGGTGTCGGCCTTGCCGTTGCGTGTGGCGTGCTGCAGTTTGGCAATCGCATCAGGGGTCCACAGATGCTCTTCGCCACGAATCCGGAAGGCATATTCGCCACCGGCATCCAGCGCATTGGCGAGCACCGGATCATGGCCAAAGGCCAGCTGGTGCTGGCGCACCGCTTCTTCGGCCACTTCAAACAGGCCGATGCCTTCGACATTGCTGGCCGTGCCGGCGAAGTATTTGTCGAGGAAGGCGCGCTGCAGGCCGATCGCTTCGAAAATCTGCGCGCCGGTGTAGGACATGTAGGTGGAAATGCCCATCTTGGACATGACCTTCATCAAGCCCTTGCCCACCGCCTTGGTGAAATTCTTGGCGTATTTTTCGGCCTTGTCGGCATCGCCGTGTGCCTGCTCGTGCAGGGTTTCAAGGGCGAGCCAGGGATGCACGGCTTCCGCACCATAGCCGCCCAGCAGGGCGAAGTGATGCACTTCACGCGCCGAGCCGGTTTCCACCACCAGACCGGTGCTGGTGCGCAGCCCCTTGCCGACCAGATGCTGATGCACGGCGGAGGTGGCCAGCAGCGCGGGGATGGCGACATGGGTGGCATCGACGCGGCGGTCAGAGATGATGAGGATGTTGTGGCCGGAACGCACGGCATCTTCGGCTTCAGCTACCAGCGAGGCCAGACGTGCCTCGACCCCGGCCTGCCCCCAATCGACCGGATAGCAGATGTTCAGTTCGAATGAACGGAACTTGTCGCTGGTGTGTTTTTCAATGTTGCGGATGGTGGCCATATCCGCTGTCGACAGCACGGGCTGCGAGACTTCCAGACGAATCGGCGGATTGATGTCGGAGATGCCCAGCAGGTTGGGCTTGGGACCGATGAAGGAGGTCAGCGACATGACGATTTCTTCGCGGATCGGGTCGATCGGCGGATTGGTCACCTGCGCGAAAAGCTGCTTGAAATAGCTGTAGAAGGTCTTGCTGCGCGGCGACAGGATGGCCAGCGCAGAATCGTTACCCATCGAGCCGATGGCTTCTTCACCCGTTTGCGCCATGGGTTCGAGGATGAACTTGAGGTCTTCCTGGGTGTAGCCAAAAGCCTGCTGGCGGTCGAGTAGCGGAATGCTGGTCGTTTGTGCGGGGGTTTCGGCTGCGGTGGAAATGGCATCGAGCTTGATGCGTATCTTGTTCACCCATTCGCGGTAGGGCTTGGCGTTGGCCAGGCTGTCCTTGATTTCCTTGTCGTCGATGATGCGCCCTTGCACCAGATCGATCAGGAACATCTTGCCCGGCTGCAGCCGCCATTTTTTGACGATCTTCGAGTCCGGCACCGGCAGTACGCCGGATTCCGAGGCCATGATGACGAGATCATCGTCGGTGACCAGATAACGCGCCGGGCGCAGGCCGTTGCGGTCGAGCGTCGCACCGATCTGGCGGCCATCGGTGAAGGCCACGGCGGCCGGGCCGTCCCACGGCTCCATCAGGGCAGCGTGATATTCGTAGAAGGCGCGCCGGTTGCTGTCCATCAGCGTGTGTTTTTCCCAGGCTTCTGGGATCATCAGCATCATCGCGTGGGCCAGCGAATAGCCGCCCATTACCAGCAGTTCCAGTGCGTTGTCGAACGAGGCGGAATCGGACTGACCGTCGTAAATCAGCGGCCAGACCTTTTGCAGGTCGTCGCCCAGCACGGCGGAAGAAATGCCTTTTTCGCGGGCACGGATCCAGTTCACATTGCCGCGCAAGGTGTTGATTTCACCGTTGTGGGCAATGAAGCGGAAGGGGTGCGCCAGATCCCAGGTCGGGAAGGTGTTGGTCGAGAAGCGTTGATGCACCAGGGCGAGTGCCGAGGTGAATCGTGTGTCCTGCAGATCGAGGAAGTAATTGCCGACCTGATCGGCCAGCAGCAACCCTTTGTAGACGATGGTGCGTGCCGAGAACGACGGCACATAAAATTCCTTGCCGTGCTTGAGCTTCAGCGCCTGGATGGCGTGGCCTGCGCGCTTGCGGATGATGTAGAGCTTGCGTTCCAGTGCGTCGGTAACGAACACATCGGGGCCGCGGCCGATGAAGATCTGGCGGGTGACGGGTTCGATGGCCTTGACCGATTCACCGAGCACGGCGTTATCCACCGGCACATCGCGCCAGCCGAGGATGATCTGTCCTTCGGCACGCACGGCACGTTCGATTTCTTCCTGGCAGGCCAGGCGTGAGGCACTTTCGCGCGGCAGAAACGCCATGCCCACACCATATTCGCCGACGGGTGGCAGGGTTACGCCCTGTTTGGCCATTTCTGCGCGGAAGAAGGTATCAGGCAGTTGCAGCAGGATGCCTGCGCCGTCGCCTGCCTTGGGATCAGCACCGACCGCACCGCGATGGGTGAGGTTTTCCAGGATTTTCAGACCCTGTTCGACAATGGTGTGGCTGTGCTGATTTTTGATGTGGGCGACGAAACCGACGCCGCAGGCATCATGTTCGTTGGCGGGGTCGTAAAGACCTTGGCGCGGGGGGTGAGCCATCTCTGTGTCCTGTCGTGTGGCCAAGAACGGAGGTTCGAGACAGAGCGGGAACATCCGGGAGGTGGCCGGTTGGAAAAGCCGGCAAGCCCCATCGTGACTGACTTACGTCAGATCGCCACACGACACACCCGCTTTTCAAAATCAAAAGGGCGGTAAGTGTACTGCGAATAAACTTCAGGTTCAATCTATTCCTGCGAGCCTGCAAGCCGTGTCTGTTTAAAACCACAGGCGGATTAACACTGCCCTACGATGCGGTGTAGCGCGGCGCAGAGTTTAGATTTCACCCACGGCAAACAGTCGCCGGTGCTCGCGGATGGCGTAGCGGTCGGTCATTCCGGCGATGTAGTCGGCCACGGCGCGCGCATGGTTCGTGGTGGCCATCTGTTGATATTGCGGCGGCAGCAGGTTGGGATTTTCCATGAAGACGGCAAACAGGTCGGCGATGATGCGCCGTGCCTTGTGCGTCATCCGCAGCACCTGATAGTGGCGATAAAGATGATCGCGCAGAAAGGCTTTCAGGGTTTTTTGCCGCTCGTGCATGGCGGTGCTAAAGGCGACCAGAGGGGGCGCGGTCTGCACGTCGGTCAGGGTTTGCGGTGCGTGTCGGGCGAGATTTTTTCGTGTCGTGGAAATCAGATCGACCACCTGCGCGTTGATCATGCGGCGGATGGTTTCGTGGATGGCGCGACGGTCGCTGATCCCCGGATATTCCTGGCGAACGGTGGCGGCATGGTGGGCGAAAGCGGGGATGTCGTCGAGCTGCTCCAGCGTCAGCAGCCCCGAGCGCAGGCCGTCGTCGATGTCGTGGTTGTTGTAGGCGATGGCATCGGCCAGATTGCAAATCTGCGCTTCCAGTGAGGGGCGGCGGTCATCAAGAAAGCGTTGCGCCACTTCGCCCAGTTCACGGGCTTTGGCGGGCGAACAATGTTTGAGAATGCCCTCGCGGGTTTCAAAACACAGGTTGAGGCCATCGAAGGCGGCGTAGTTTTCTTCCAGTACGTCGACAATCCGCAGGCTTTGCAGATTGTGTTCGAAGCCGCCGTAAGCACCGGCCATACATTCGTTGAGTGCGTCTTGCCCGGCGTGGCCGAACGGCGTGTGCCCCAGATCATGTGCCAGTGCGATGGCTTCGACGAGGTCTTCGTTGACGCACAGGGCGCGGGCGATGCCCCGGGCAATCTGCGCGACTTCGAGGCTGTGCGTGAGCCGCGTGCGGAACAGGTCGCCTTCGTGATTGACGAAAACCTGGGTCTTGTATTCCAGTCGGCGGAAGGCGGTGGAATGCACGATGCGGTCGCGGTCGCGCTGAAATTCGCTGCGTTCATGCGGCGCGGGCTCGGGATACTGGCGACCCCGCGAAGCGGCCGTGCTGACGGCATAGGTGGCCAGATTCATTTCACTCACAGCAGGCCTCGATGGCCGCCAGAATATCCGTGCGCGGTGCCTCGCCCCAGGTGACCGCCTCACCCAGTTGTTTCAGCAGTACCAGCCGCAGTTTTCCCGCGATGACTTTCTTGTCGTGCCCCATCAGATCCAGATAGCGTTCAGCCCCGAGCGACGCACCGCGCACCGGCAGATGGGCGCGTTCAAACAGACGGCGGATGCGGGTGACATCGGCATCGCGCAACCAGCCGAGGCGACGTGACAGTTCAGCGGCCATCAGCGTGCCTGCGGCGACGGCTTCACCGTGCAGCCATTCGCCATAACCCATGCCGGTTTCGATGGCATGACCGAAGGTGTGGCCGAGATTCAGCAACGCCCGTCCGCCCTCCTTCGCGGTTTCAAATTCATCGGCCGCCACCACCTCGGCCTTGTTCTGGCAGGAACGCTCGATGGCATACGCCAGTGCCGCGCCGTCGCGCGCCATGAGCGCGTCCATGTGCGCCTCCAGCCATTCGAGGAAGGGCAGGTCGCGGATCAGCCCATATTTGATGACTTCTGCCAGCCCCGCCGAGAGTTCGCGCGCGGGCAAGGTTTGCAGGGTGGTGGTATCGGCCAGCACCAGTTGCGGCTGCCAGAAGGCACCAATCATGTTTTTGCCGCGCGGATGATTGATGCCGGTCTTGCCGCCGACCGAGGAATCGACCTGCGCCAGTAAGGTGGTCGGCACCTGGATGAAGGGCACGCCGCGCTGATAGCTGGCGGCGGCAAAGCCGCACAGGTCACCGATAACCCCTCCCCCCAGCGCGATCAGCGTCGTGGTGCGGTCGCAACGTTCGGCCAGCAGGGTGTCGAAAATCGTGTTCAGTATTTCCCAGTTTTTGTACTGCTCGCCATCGGGCAGGATGATTTCCGTGAGCCGGACACCGGCGGCACGCAAAGGGGCGGCGAGTTGCTCCAGATACAGTGGAGCCACTGTGGTGTTGGTGACGATGGCGGCACGCGGTGTTTTCAGGTGCGGCAACAGGCGTTCTGCCTGGCTGAGCAGATGGCTGCCAATGAGGATGGGATAGGCGCGCGCGCCCAGGCGTACGGTCAGGCTGTGCATCGGTTGCGAACCTCGTGTTCGATCAGTTTCACCATGTGATGCGAGCCACCGCCACTGCTTTCGGCAACGATATCGGCCACTTCACGATAAAGAGGATCGCGCTGGGCGTACAGCTCCTGCAAGCGCGCCAGCGGGTCGGCGACCCTCAGCAAGGGGCGATTGTGGTCGTGGCGGGTGCGTTCATAAAGTTGCGCGGGCGGCACACACAGGTAAACCACCAGCCCGCTGTTGCGTAGATGGGCACGGTTTTCGGGATTCAGCACCGCACCGCCGCCGGTGGCGACCACCAGGCCGGAGGTGGTCGCCAGATCGGCAATCACCTGCGTTTCACGCTGACGAAAACCGGCCTCGCCCTCGATTTCGAAGATTGTTGGGATCCGCACCCCGGTGCGTGCTTCGATCTCGTGGTCAGAATCGACAAAACGTCGCCCCATGCGCCGCGCAAGCTGTCGCCCCACCGTGGTCTTGCCCGCCCCCATCAGGCCGACGAGATACAGGTTGCGGCCACCGATGTCGATGGTGTCGAGTGCGCTGACATCGTGCAGAGGCGGCGTGGCGGGGGGAGGGATTTCGTTCATTGTCTTGAAAGCGGTGAATCGCTAATTGTAACTGTAACTTGCAAGCGCGTCCGTCGCCGTGCCACGAGCCGCTCAATTTATATGACATAAGCACATTTTATGAAGCATAAAGTGTGCTGTCTCGATTAAAATCAACCGGATTGACACCTTGCCAGGCTCATTCCGCCATGCGTTGTTTTCGTCATTTGCGTCACTGTCCCGTTGTTCTGGGGATCTTCCTGCTTCTGGGCTGCGCCAGCTATAGTGGCGTGCACACCTCGGCGCAACTTCTGGATGCTGAGCATCTGAAAGGTGCCGAAACCACGCAGGCGTTCACTGGCTGGCCGCAGGCGGACTGGTGGCGGGTGTATGCCGATCCCGCACTGGATGCGCTGATCAGGAAGGCGTTGGCTGACAATCCGGATTTGCAGACGGTTGAAGCGCGGGTGCGGCAGGCTACGGCTATCGCGCAGGGAGTGGATGGCAACCGCTGGCCGCAACTGGGGCTGACCAGCGAGCTGACGCGGATGCGCCTGAGCGAGCACGGGCAATTTCCGCCGCCGTTGGCAGGTGCGACGCAGAATATCAATGAAGGTCAGCTCGGCGTGGCTTGGGATCTCGATTTCTTTGGCAAGCATCGCGCGAACCTCAAGGCCGCAGTGGGTACGGTGCGGGCTGCCGAAGCCGAGCAGCAGGCCGCGCGCGTGTGGCTGGCCAGCCAGGTGGCGCAGGGATATGTCGATCTGGCGCGGCTCATCGCCCAGCGGGTGCTGCTGCAACGTGATCAAACGCTGCGCGGTGCCGAGAGCCAGCTGTATGAACGTCGTTACGCTGCGGGCTTGGACAACCGGAACGAATGGGAAGCGGCGCAAAGCCGGATAGCCGAAACCACCCGCGATCTGGCGGCGTTGGAGGGGCCGATCGCGCTGGCACGTCACGCCCTGTCGCATCTGAGCGGGCAAGGCCCGCAGGCATTGAGCCGTCTGGCTCCGCCGTTACCCGCGTTGCGGGAGCCGGCTCTGCCCGTGCAGCTACCGGCGCATCTGCTGGGGCATCGCGCCGACATGGTGGCAGCGCGCTGGCGCGTCGAGGCGGCATTACAGGGGGTGGAAGCAGCGCGCGCCCTGTTCTACCCGGACATCAATCTGCGGGCTTTTGTGGGGTTTTCTTCCATCGGCAGTCTGGATCACTGGCTGGAGTCGGGCAACCGGCAACCCGGTCTGGGGCTGGCGTTGAACCTGCCGCTGTTCGATGCGGGGCGTTTGCGCGCGCATTATCAGGCGCAGACGGCCGATGCCGATGCCGCCCTGTCTTCCTACAACGCGACCTTGCTGCACGCCCTGCGCGAAGTGGCCGATCAGCAGGCGATGCTGCAATCCGTGATGCATCAGCGCGAAGATCAGCAGCGCATGCTGGCCAGTGCGGAACGCACGCTCAGCCTGGCGCAACAGCGTGACCAGGCAGGCTTATCCGGTCGTTTGCCGGTTTTGCGGGCGGAAAACGCGCTCATTCTGCAGCAACGGCGGCTGACCGACCTGCAGGCGCGTGAGCTGGCGGAGCGCATCCAGCTGGCGCGAGCATTGGGTGGTGGCTATGAAAATCAGCAGATTGCCACACTGGCTGCGCCTGCCGCCGCGTCTGCCACCGTGCTTCCTCACTGAATCGCCCGTCGCTTTTAGCGCATCCTGACACTGGAATTTTCATGACCCACATGGCCAACGCCCTACCCCCGACCACTACGCAAGAAAATCCACGTCAGCGCCGCCTGATGCTGTTTGCTGTGTTTTGCCTGTTGGCGGCGATCGGTTATGGGCTGTACTGGTTCGGTTTTGTCCGCTACAACGTGACGACTGATAACGCCTATGTGCAGGGCAATGTCGTGCAGGTCACGCCCCAGTCGGCGGGCACGGTGCTGGCCATTCATGTCAATGACACCGACACCGTGCAGGCCGGGCAGTTGCTGGTGCGCCTCGATCCGCAGGATGCCCAGCTGGTGCTCGATCAGAGCGAGGCGAAGCTGGCGCAGACGGTGCGCGAGGTTCGCGCCCTGTTCATTGCCGACAAAGGGCTGGCCGCACTGGTGGATGCGCGCAAGGCCGATCGGTTGCGTAGCGAAGCCGAGCTGACACGGTTGAATGCCGATCTGGCGCGCCGCGCCGGGCTGGAGGCGAGTGGTGCGGTGGCGGTCGAAGAATTGCAGCACCTGAAAAGCGCGCTGGCCGTTGCGCGCGCCCAGCAGGGTGCAGCGCAGGCAGCCTTGACCGAAGCACAGGAACAGCAGGCGAAAAACGCCACCCAGACCGATAGTACCCGGGTTGAAAATCACCCGCGTGTGCTCGTTGCCGCCGCCCAGTACCGTGAAGCCTGGCTCAACTGGCGGCGCATGGGCATCGTCGCGCCGGTCAGCGGCACGGTGGCGCGGCGCAGTGTGCAGGTGGGGCAGCGCATCGCAGGCGGTGCGCCGATCATGGCCATCGTGCCGCTGGACCAGCTGTGGGTCGATGCCAACTTCAAGGAAGCGCAACTGCGCGAATTGCGGATCGGCCAGCCCGCCACGCTGACGGCGGATGTCTATGGTAGCCGCTTCGAATACCACGGCAAGGTGGTGGGGCTGGGCGCAGGCACCGGCTCGGCTTTCTCGCTGCTGCCCGCGCAAAACGCCACCGGCAACTGGATCAAGATCGTCCAGCGTGTGCCGGTGCGGATCGCGCTGGATGCCCAGGCGCTGGCCGAGCATCCGTTGCGTGTCGGGCTGTCGATGGAAGTGACGGTCGATACCCATGACAGCAGCGGCGCCACGCTGGCGGCTGTCCGCCCGGCGAACCAGGCGCCGGTGACGATTACCACGGTCTACGACGATCTGGGCAAGGCGGCCGATGCGCGGGTCAATGCCATCGTCACCAAAAACCTCGGCCACGCGGTGCGTCTGCGCCACGCCGCTTGAGCGCAGCCGCCCTTCATGTCGACGACCGCCCCTGCCGCCCGCTTTGACCCGCCGCCCCTCAAAGGGGGCGCGCTGGTGCTGGGCACGATCGCCCTGTCGCTGGCGACCTTCATGAATGTGCTGGATTCGTCGATTGCCAATGTGTCGATCCCCGCTATTGCGGGCGATTTTGGCGTCAGCCCGAGCCAGGGCACCTGGGTTATCACCAGCTTTGCCGTTTCGAACGCGATTTCCGTCCCGCTCACCGGCTGGCTCACCCAGCGGTTTGGCATGGTGCGGCTGTTTACGTTGAGTATTTTCCTGTTCGTCGTGGCTTCGCTGCTGTGCGGTCTGGCACCGAACTTTGGCACGCTGGTGGCTTTTCGTGTGCTGCAAGGGCTGGTGGCCGGGCCGATGATTCCGCTGTCGCAATCCTTGCTGCTGCAAAGTTATCCGAAGGAAAAATCCGGCACGGCGCTGGCCTTTTGGTCGATGACCACCCTGGTCGCCCCCGTGATGGGGCCTTTGCTGGGGGGCTGGATTACCGACAACATCAGCTGGCCGTGGATTTTCTACATTAATGTGCCGGTGGGCTTGCTGGCCATCGGCATTACCTGGATGCTCTACCGGCGACGTGAAACGCCGACATACAAGCTGCCGATCGACAGCGTCGGGCTGGCCTTGCTGGTGATCTGGGTCGGCAGCCTGCAGATCATGCTCGACAACGGCAAGGAGCTGGACTGGTTTGCTTCCGGCAGCATCGTCGCGCTGGCACTGACCGCCAGCATCGGCTTTGTGCTGTTCCTCATCTGGGAAACCACCGAGGCGCACCCGGTGGTCGATCTGAGCCTGTTTACCCGGCGCAATTTCTGGGTGGGCACGCTCTCGCTATCCATCGGTTATGGTGTGTTTTTCGGCAATGTGGTGTTGCTGCCGCTGTGGTTGCAACAATATATGGGGTACACGGCGACTTGGGCGGGCTTCATCATGGCGCCGGTCGGTGTCCTGGCCATACTCATCACGCCTTTTGTGGGCAAGAACATCCAGCGGCTCGACCTGCGCCTGCTGACCACCGTGGCATTCACCACCTTTGCCGTCGTGCTGTGGATGCGCTCGCACTTCAACACCCAGGCCGATATGTTCACCTTGCTGCTGCCCTCGGTGGTGCAGGGCATCCCGATGGCCTTCCTGTTCGTGCCGCTGATGACGCTGATCCTTTCCGGCCTGCCGCCGGAACGTATTCCGGCCGCCGCCGGGCTGTCCAATTTCGTTCGCATCACGGCGGGCGCATTTGGCACGTCGATCTACACCACGCTCTGGGAAGACCGCGCCGCCCTGCATCACGCCGAGCTGGCGGAGCGCATCCATGAGGCCAGCCTGGCGACAACGCAAACGCTGTCGTCGCTGGCGGCGAGTGGCCTGAACCGCGAACAGGGGCTGGCTGCAATCAACCGGCTGATCGACCAGCAGGCCTACACCTTGAGTGCGGTCGATCTGTTTGCTGCCTCTGCCGCACTGTTTCTGGCGCTCACCGGCATCATCTGGCTGGCTCGCCCGGAAAAGACGGTGGCTACCGCCGCCGCAGACGGCGCGCATTGACGGACGAAGTAGCTGGGGGATAATCGCCATTCCCCCATTCAAGGAGCCTCGTCATGACTTTGCGCGCGCTGATTTTCGATGTCGATGGTACGCTGGCCAACACCGAACGCGACGGCCATCGCCCAGCTTTTAACGCGGCCTTTGTCGAAGTGGGCCTGCCCTGGCACTGGGATGAAACCTTTTACGGCAAGCTGCTCGACGTAGCCGGTGGGCGCGAACGGATCCGCCATTACGCCGAGCGTTTCGACCTGCCCACCTATCAGCGTGCCGACTTCGATGCCCTGCTCGACCGCATCCACGCAATCAAAACCCGCAATTACCAACGCCTGCTGGCGGCCGGCGCTATTCCGCTGCGTGCCGATATCGGCCCGCTGATCTGCGATGCGCGCACCGAAGGCTTGCGGCTGGCGATTGCCTCCAGCTCCACCTCGCAAAATGTCGTGAACCTGCTGCGCGCCAATCTGGGGCCGGAAGCCGACCGCTGGTTTGAAGTGATTGCCGCCGGGGATTGCGTGAGCGCGAAAAAACCCGCGCCGGATCTCTATTTGTGGACATTGAACGCCCTCAACCTGCCCGCGCGGGATTGTCTGGCGATCGAAGACTCCGCCCATGGGCTGGCGGCCAGCCTGGGCGCGGGGATACCCACCGTCATTACCCGCAGCGATTACACCCCCGACGAAGATTTTGCGGGTGCCTGCAGCGTCATGGCGGCGCATGAACTGCTGAGCCTGGAACGGCTGCGGGCATGGCATGCCGATACCCATTGATGTGAGCCATGATGTGAGTCATTGCTTCGCGCTTGAAATACCGTTAGCCTTAACGTTTACGGTCTTACCGTTTTGCTGTTTTGTTCTCATGCTGCACTTTAAAGGAGTCTCACATGAACGAAGTTAACACCCTGGCCGATGAAGTTACCAAAGAAAAACTGATTGCCGATTTCAAGGTGGTGGTAGCGGATGCGGAAGAATTGCTGCGCGCAACCGCCGGGCAGGCCGGCGACAAAATGGCAGAAATCCGCGCCCGCGCCCAGGAACACCTGACCAGCGCCAAGATCAAGCTGGCTGAAGTCGAGGAAACCATGATCGCGCGCGCACGTCAGGCCGGGCGCGCCGCCGACGACTACGTTCACGAAAACCCCTGGAGCTCCGTGGGGATCGCCGCCGGTGTCGGCTTTCTGGTGGGCTTGCTGGTGGGTCGTCGCTGATAGCTTAGCCCGGGCTTTTCTCCATGTCATCCTCACCTCCCGCAGCGGGGCTGTTTGCCTCGCTGCGCGGCTTGCTGGCCAATTTGCTGGCACTATTGCAAACCCGTGCCGAACTGCTCATCGTCGAACTTGAAGAAGAGAAGTCGCGGCTGCTCGCCACCCTGCTCTACGGGGCGGCGGCTTTTTTCTTCCTGAGTTTCGGCCTGGTGTTGCTGACGGTGTTTTTCACCGCGCTGTTCTGGGAGAGCCATCGACTGCTGGTGATCGGTACCTTCACCAGTCTGTTCCTGCTGGTGGGCGTGGCCGCCCTGCTGGCGTTGCGTAGCCAGTTGCAGCAAGGCAGCCAGCTATTTTCGGCCAGCCTGCGCGAGTTGCAGGCAGACCATGCCGCCTTGCGTGATCCGCCTGCCGGGGTGGTGGGCGCAACCAGCAAAGCGCCGTCGCGTGGATACTGAACGTCGCATCGCGCTGGCGTTGAAAAAGCAGCGACTATTGATGCGTAGCGCGGCCTTGCGCGCGCAAATCGGCCGTCAGGTGCAACCTCTGCGCCCCTGGTTGGCGCGTGCCGATCAGGCACATCAGGCCTTCCGCTGGCTCAAACGTCACCCCGCCATCCCGGCAGCACTGGCCAGTGGTCTGGCTGCCTTTCTGGTGACCCGCCCACGCACCCTCTTCCGCTGGCTGCAGCGCGGCTGGTGGCTGTGGCAACTGAGAGGGCGCGTGCGTGACACGCTGGCGCGTAGCGGTGCGAATCCCGGCGGCAACCGGCCTTGGCATCGGCTCTTCTGAAGTCACAAACGCCGGTCGTTGCCTGAGGTCGCCTGGCCACATTCTGGCGCGACGCGCGTGGTCCCTCGTTTTGCGATCAATGCTCGCCGGAAGGGTGAGGCTTTCGTTCACCCAATAAAAACAGCCGCCACCCTTGCGGGTGGCGGCTGCTGGAACTGCCTTGCAGTCTAAACAGCGCGGGGCTGATTAGAAAGCGTGACGGATGCCCACCTGGAAGCCGGAGGGATCGACATCGGCCACCACGTTGTTCACGCCGTTGCTGGCGAAGTTGAAGGCGGCAGCTGCGTCGTTGTTGAGGCGAGCGTAGATCACCTTCAGCATGGTGCGCTTGGAGAAGCTGTGCTCGTAGCCCACTTCAACCAGCTTGGCGCCGGTGTTGCTGGTGCCGTTGATGTTGTTGGCTTTGTAGAACTGGGCAATGACCTTGCCGTTCGGTGCTGCGTTGAACGTGCCGCCCAGACCCCAGACGTTTTGCTTGGCGTTCAGGCCCACGTTGTTCTGGTTCTTGGTCGAGTTCCACAGGGCGCGAACGCTACCCACGCCGAAGTCATAAGCACCGGCGATGCGGGTGTTCTTGACTTGCGTGTCGGCGACGTCACGCGTACGGGCGTTGGCGTAGGTCAGGCCGGCCAGGATCCGGCCGTTGTTGTAGGTTGCACCCAGATCCCAGGCGTTGGTGTTCAGCTTGGCAGCATTGCCTTCGGCGGTTTTGTTTTCGCCGGAGATGTAGGCGGCAGCGACGTTGAAGCCGCTGAAGCTGGGCGAGTTGTACAGGGCGGTGTTGGTTTGACGGGTGTCAAAGCCGGAACGGTTGGTCAGCGCTGCGCTGGAGCCGATGCTGGCCCAGCCGGCGTTGACGTCGACGGCGGAACCCAGAGCGCGGGTCGGGGTGGTCAGGGTGCCGAGCTTGATGTCACCGAAAGCGCCGGACAGGCCAGCGTAGGTGTCACGAGCCGAGTTGAACATTGCGCCAGTGTCAGCACCCACGCCGTTTTCGAACTGGAACACAGCTTTCAGGCCGTTGCCCAGATCTTCCGTGCCCTTGAAACCGATGTAGGAGCTGTTCGAGGAAACGCGGGTGTAGGAACCGGTCTTGGCACCAGCAACGCCACCGGAGGTGGAAACGCTGTCGAAGGACAGGTCAGCCACGCCGTAAACGGTCACGGCGGATTGTGCGTAAGCACCGGTGGAAACCAGGCCGGCTACGGCCAGGGCGATCAGCTTCTTTTGCATGTGAATCTCCTGTTGAGTAAGGGTGGTAACTTGAGGGTGGTAACTGTGTGTAACTAGTTACTGGGGTAAATCTTGATTCAATTCTCAATTCCGGCTGAAGCCGCCCGTAAGGCCGGTTCGCTAGAATGATTGCGGAAAGGATTTTGCCAAACCGGTGCGTCTGGCCACAAGTGAAAAGTCATTTCCGCTGCTACTTTCGATGTATTTTGTTGTTTTTTTGCAACGAGGCGTGCCGGGTGGGATACCTGCAATGCAGCGGTTCTGCAGGGAGGGGGCGGCAAATGGCCGTTATAATGCCTGCTTTGCCGCATGGGCGCGGTTCTCGCGTTGCAATCATGACTTCCGATTCCTCTTTCGATTCCAAATCTCATCTGACTGAGTTGCTGGCGGCCGCGCTGGCCAGTGTGGCACCGCTGCAGCGCGACACCGCCATTTTGCTGGAACGCCCAAAGCAGGCGAGCCATGGCGACTTTGCCAGCAATCTGGCCTTGCAGCTGGCCAAGGCGCTGAAGGCCAATCCGCGCGAGATTGCCCAGCGGCTGGTGCGCGAGCTGCCGGTTTCCGCCTGGGTTGAGCGCGCCGAGGTGGCGGGTGCAGGCTTCATCAACTTTCATCTGGCGCAGCGTGCGCGCAGTGGTGTGGTGGCCGAGATTTTGCGGCAGCAGGCCGATTTTGGCCGTTGCTATGCGGGCGGCGGGCGCAAGCTGCAGGTGGAGTTCGTTTCGGCCAATCCGACCGGCCCGTTGCATGTGGGCCATGGGCGTGGCGCGGCATTGGGTGCGAGCCTGGCGAATTTGCTGGGGTTTGCGGGCTGGGATGTGGCGCGCGAGTATTACGTCAATGATGCAGGTCGGCAGATGGATATTCTGGCGGTCTCTACCTGGCTGCGTTATCTGGAGCTGTTCGAGGAGTCTGTGCCGTTTCCGCCGAATGGCTACCAGGGGGATTATGTGGGTGATATGGCCTGGCAGATCCGCTCGGCGCATGGCAACCGCTTTGTCCAGCCAGTCGCCCGGGTGCTGGCGGAGGTGCCTGCGTTGCTGGAGGATGGCAGCAACGTCGAGGAACGGCTGGATGCCCTGATCGCAGCGGGCAAGCGTTTGCTGGGTGAGGGCTGGGATTACATCCACCAGTTCGCTTTGACCGAGCAACTGGCAGGTTGCCGCAGCGATCTGGAAGAATTTGGCGTGGCGTTCGACATGTGGTTTTCGGAGCGTTCGCTTTTTGATACCGGCATGGTGCGCCGTGCCGTCGAGCAACTGGAGGCCAAGGGGCATATTTATGTGCAGGATGGCGCGAAGTGGTTCCGCTCAACGCACTTTGGTGACGAAAAAGATCGCGTGGTGCAACGCGACAACGGCCTCTACACTTATTTTGCTTCCGATATCGCTTACCACTACAACAAGCTGGAGCGCGGTTTCGAGAAGGTCGTCGATATCTGGGGTGCCGATCACCACGGCTACATTCCGCGCGTGCGTGGTGCGCTCGAAGCACTCGGCTGCGACGGCAAGGAAGGTGGTGCGCTGGATGTTGTCATGGTGCAATTTGTTTCGCTGTGGCGAGGCAATGAAAAGGTGTCAATGTCCACCCGTGCGGGGCAGTATGTGACCTTGCGCGAGTTGCGCGCCGAAGTCGGTAACGATGCCTGCCGTTTCTTTTACATGCAACGCAAGGCCGAGCAGGCACTGGATTTCGATCTCGATCTGGCCAAGTCGCAGAGTAACGATAACCCGGTGTATTACGTTCAGTACGCCCATGCCCGCGTTTGCTCGGTGCTGGCGCAGTGGGGCGGTGAGGTGAATGAACTGGCCGGGGTGGATCTGGCCGGGCTGAGCGGCGAACGCGAACTGGCGCTGTGTAACCGGCTGGCGGCTTTCCCCGAGGTGATCGCCGATGCGGCACGCGATTACGCGCCGCAGGTGGTCGCTTTTTACCTGAAGGATCTGGCGGCAGATTTCCATAGTTATTACAACGCCGAGCGCATTCTGGTGGGCGAGGCCGCACAGCGCGATGCGCGTCTGGCACTGATCGTGGCGGTGCGTCAGGTGCTGCGTAACGGCCTGGGATTATTGGGTGTGACGGCACCGGAGAGTATGTGAGATGAGTAAAGGTAATCAACGCACGCCGCAAGCGGCGCGCAAACAAAGCCGGGGCGGCACCCTGATCGGCTTGTTCATCGGTCTGGTCATTGGCCTGGTGTGTGCTTTTGGCGTGGCCTGGTATTTGCAGAAGGCGCCCCTGCCCTTCCTCGACAAAACCCATGCGGAACGGAACGAAACGACTCCGGCCGTCCCCCCGCTGGTTGTGGGGAGCCCCGGTGCGCCTGTCGCCTTGCCGGGCAAGCCGGGTGAAAAACCGATGAATGCCGCCAACGCAGCCAACGATAAGCCGCGTTTTGATTTCTACAAGATACTCCCTGGCGAACAGGGCGCAGCAGCTTCCGTACCGAAAACGGGCGATCCGCAACCGGCAGCGCATGCCGACCAGCCGCCCGCAACGGAAACGACAGCAGCCCCCCCTGTGGCCGTCAGCGAGTCGTTCTTCCTGCAGGCGGGAGCGTTTCAGAAGCCGGTCGATGCCGATAATCTCAAGGCCAAGCTGGCGTTGATGGGGCTGGAAACCACGGTGCTGGAAGCCAATGTGCCCGACAAAGGGGTGATGTATCGTGTGCGCGTCGGCCCGTTTGCCAAGCCTGACGAAATGAACCGGGCGCGCAATCAGTTGTCTCAGAATGGCATTCAGGCCAGCCTCATCAAGATCAAAGACAAGCCCGTGCAATAAGTCATCTTTGGAGAACCCCATGAAACTCACCGTCACCGCAATCCACCGTATTCTCGTCACCACAGGGCTGCTGCTGGGGCTGGCCACCAGCCCGTTGCAGGCCGCTGAACTCAAGGAAGGCAAGGATTACACCGTGCTGGCGCAACCCCAGCCGACCGATGTCCGGGGCAAAGTCGAAGTGACCGAGTTTTTCTGGTATGGCTGCCCGCATTGTTACGAGTTCGAGCCTACGCTCAACAGCTGGGTGAAAACCTTGCCCAAAGACGTCGCTTTCCGTCGCGTACCGGCGGATTTCGGTCGCTGGACGGGCGGTGCCAAGCTGTATTACGCCCTGGAAGCACTGGGCGAAGAAGGTCGTTTGCACAAGGAACTGTTTGACGCCATCCACGGTAATGAGCGGCTCAACTTCAACAATGAAGCCGCAGTGGCTGACTGGCTGGTGAAAAAAGGCATTGATCGCAAGAAATTCAGCGATGCCTATAGCTCCTTCTCGGTACAAAGCAGCGTTAATCGCGCCCAGCAACTCACCCGTAATCACGCACTGACGGGGGTGCCGACGGTCATCATCGGCGGAAAATATGCCACCAACAATACGCTGACCGGGAGTTTCGAAGTTCTGCCGGGCATCCTGAACCAGCTGGTCGCCAAGGTGCGTGCCGAACAGGGGGCTGCCCCTGCTGTGGTCGCCCCCAAAGTGGCAGAAACGCGGCCGGCGCATAAGGTGAAATAACACCTGTGCTGATTTCAGCCCGGTTATTGTGTTGTTGCGACCGCAAAAAATATTCATCACCGGCGCCTCCGAAGGCATCGGTGCGGCATTGGCGCGTCAATATGCAGGCGCGGACACCGTGCTGGGGCTGGTGGCGCGACGCAGCGAACCGCTCGCCGCGCTGGCCGCGAGTCTGCCCGGGCGGTGTTTGATTTATCCGCTGGATGTCACGGATGCGGCCGCGTTGAGTGCGGCGGCCGCAGACTTCATCCGTCACGCCGGGCTACCTGATGTGGTGATCGCCAATGCGGGCGTGAGCATCGGCACGCTGACTGGCGAAAGCGCAGACCTGCCGGTGTTTGCCCAAGTGATGAACGTCAACGTGCTGGGCATGGTCAATACCTTTCATCCCTTTGTGTTGCCCCTGCGTGCGGCGCAATCTGGGCAACTGGTCGGTATCGCCTCGGTCGCCGGGATTCGTGGCTTGCCCGGCGCGAGTGCCTACTGCGCTTCCAAGGCAGCTACCATCAGCTATCTGGAAGCGTTGCGCGTTGAGCTGCGTGGCAGCGGTGTACGTGTCAGTACCATCCTGCCGGGCTATATCGCCACCCAGATGACCGCGCAAAACCCGTACCGGATGCCGTTCATCTTGCCCGCCGATGAAGCCGCGCGCCGCATTGCCCGGCTCATCGAACGCAAAGTTAGCTATGCCGTCATGCCCTGGCAGATGGCCATCGTCACCAAACTGTTACGTCTCCTGCCCAATGCCCTGTTCGACCGCATCTTCGCCCGCGCCGGTCGCAAACCCCGGCAAACAGAATGATGCAGAATAATGGGTTCAGGTCTTTAATTATAAGATTTTTGGCAAAAACCTTATAATTAAAGACCTGACCCCAAGGGGTTTATGAGGCTCATCAACTGTTCTGGCGGCATGATGCGGAACAGGTTTGGCAGTGGTTTGCGGCGAGCCAGTTTGAGCAGGGCTTTGTCGCTGCTGGTGAGGATGTCGGCCGCAGCGTCGCGGGCGAGTTCGAGGAATTTCTGGTCGTCGCGGTCGCGGCATTTCGGCAGGACGCAGACGGGGCACGAGGCTGCTGGCACTTGCACGGCGTGGGCGCGATATTCGGCGAATATGGTTTGTTGTTCGGGCAGCGTTAGCTGAAATTCGGGGTAGCCCAGCACGCGTTCGAATTCGTCGAGGCAGTCGGTGCGGCTCAGCGCGATCAGGGCGCCAGTTTCGATGGCTACGCGCAGCGGGGCGAAGCGGCTGCCGCCGGGGCGTTTGTCGAATACCCAGAGCGACAGCAGGACGTTGGTGTCAAACACTACGCGCAGCGGCGAGGGAGTGACCCACGCCGCTGCGGAAGATGGGTGCGGTGATGCCAGTGGATTCAACCTGAAAACTCAGTTCAAGCACAAAAAACCCGTCGCCATTTACGCTTCGACAAGCTCAAGGCGAACGGGTTTTTGTGGAGACACGCCTTTGTGGAGGCGGCCAAAAGGTGAAAAGATAAGCTGATTAGCAACCAACGTCAGCCCGATTTTCCGCGCAGGGTTCGACAAGCTCACCACGAACGGAAATTAGTAGCTGATTCAGCTCAAGGCTGTTCGCCCTGAGCAGCTTGCGCAGCACGCGTGTCGAAGGGGGTCGGGGATCAACAACGGCAGCTGCGGTTTTTAGGTTCAAGCCTTTTCAGTGATTTTGGATGATTTTTCGGCTTTGTCAGTCTTGGCCGTCTTGTCGAGACGGAATTTGACGAAGGAGCCGGGGGCCTCTTCGATCACCTTGAGCTTGCCCTTGGCCGGGTCGCGGGCAGGCACCATGCGGCTGTCTTGCTTGCTGATCCAAGCCTGCCAGTCGTTCCACCAGGAGCCCTGATGCTGCTCAGTGCCGTCGAACCATTCTTCGGGCGTTTCGGGCAGACGTTTGCAGTTGCTGGTCCAGTAGCTGTATTTGTTGGCCGACGGCGGATTGACAATGCCGGCGATGTGCCCCGAGCCGCCCAGCACGAAGCGCGTCTGGCCGGCCATGCGCTTGGCGCCGAGATAAACGCCCTTCCACGGGGCGATGTGGTCTTCGATGGTGGAAATGAAGTAGCTGGGGGTTTTGATCTTGTTGATGTCGATCGGCACGCCGGCCAGGGTGATGCCGCCCGGTTCCTTGAGCAGGTTCTTCATGTACATGTTACGCAGATAGAAACTGTGCATCTTGTACGGCATGCGGGTGGAATCGGAGTTCCAGTAGAGCAGGTCGAAGGGGAAGGGCTGCTTGCCCATCAGGTAGTTGTTCACCACGAAGGACCAGATCAGGTCGTTGGCGCGCAGCATGTTGAAGGTGGTGGCCATTTCCGCGCCTTCGAGGTAGCCGCGTTCTTCCATCTTCTTTTCGAGGCTGGAAACCTGCTGTTCGTCGATGAACACGCCCAGTTCGCCGGGCACGGAGAAGTCCATCAGGGTGACGAAATAGGTGGCTGAAGCGATGCGCTTGTCTTTGATGTTGTCGAGATAGCCGATGGTGGAGGCGAGCAGCGTGCCGCCCAAGCAGTAGCCGATCAGGTTCACTTCGGTTTCACCCGTTTGACGGCAGACGGCTTCCAGCGCGGTCAGCGAGCCTTGCGTGAGATAGTCGTCAAAGGACTTTTGCGCCAGCTTGGCATCGGGGTTGACCCATGAAATCACAAATACGGTGTGTCCTTGATCGGTCGCCCATTTGATGAAGGAGTTGGACTGGCGCAGATCGAGGATGTAGAACTTGTTGATCCACGGCGGGATGATGAGCAGCGGCCGCTTCAGCACTTCGGTGGTGGTCGGGTTGAACTGCAGGAGCTGCATCAGCTCGTTCTGGAAGATCACCTTGCCGGGCGTGGTGCCGACGTTGTGGCCGACTTCGAAGGCGGTCGGGTCGGTCATCTTGACGCGCAGCTGGCCTTCGCCTTCTTCGATGTCACGCAACAGGTTGTTGAAGCCGTTGAGCAGGTTCTGGCCGTGGGTCTTGACGGTTTCGCGCAGCACTTCAGGGTTGGTCAGCGCGAAGTTGGACGGTGCCAGGGCATCGATGAACTGACGGGTGAAGAAATTGACTTTCTTCTGTGCGTTTTCGGGCAGGCCTTCGACACAGCAGACGGTGTCATGCACATGGCGTGCGGTGACCAGGTAGGATTGCTTGATGAAATCAAACAAGAAGTGATCTTCCCATTCGGCATCCTTGAAACGGCCATCCCCCTTGACGGGTGTCGCCACCGGTTGCGCGCCCATTCCGCTCAGGCGCAGCATGGAGTGTTGCCAGAGCGACATGTAGTCGCGCACCAGATTCATCTGCAACTGCGCCAGCTTGTAGGGGTTGGCCAGCAGCTTGCTGGTCATGTCCATGAAGGCCTGGGCGATGCCCAGTTCATCGGCCGGGGCACTGATGCCCTTTTTCATCTGGCGATGAACGTGATCGTTGATGAGTTTGGAGGCGCGCTGGGCGATTTCGCCGTAAACCTTGGCGACTTCCGTGGGGTTGGGCAGGGTGGGTTTGACTTCTTCCTGGGCTTGCTTGCTCATCAAAAAACTCCGGTGAAATGGGGGGGGCGGCTGAAAACAGAAAACTACGATAAGGCGCGGTAACGCAGCGTACAGCCATCATCGAAACGGCGGATGCGTTGTCGCTGTTCAAGATAATTGAGGTGGGCGATGGTTTCGCCCATCGCAAATTGCAGTTGATGCGGGTCGCTGATGTCGCGGTCGAACAGGGCGGGCAACAGTTCGGCGGCGGATTTCGCTTGCGTCATGCAGGCGGCTTCTAGTGCGGTGCAACGCTGGGTGTGATGCTGCTGCAATTGCCCGATCCGCTCGTGCAGGCCGCGAAAGGGCTTGCCATGCGAGGGCAGTACCAGCGTGTCGGGCGGCAGGGGCAGGAAGCGTTCGAGCGAACCGAGGTATTCCTGCAGGGCATCGCTATCCGGCGTGGCGGCGCTGACGTGTACATTGGTGGTGATGCGTGGCAGCAGCATGTCGCCGGAGATCAGCACGCCCGCCGCTTCACAATATAGTGCGGCATGTTCGGGGGCGTGGCCGTAGCCGACGATCACCCGCCATGTGCGGCCGCCGATGTTGAGCAGATCGTTGTCGTGCAGCCGGGTATAGGTGCGGGGCATGGTCGGCACACCGCGCAGGAAGGCGTTGCCGCGCGATTCGAATGCGGCGGCGCGTGCGGCATCGAGGCCGTGACGGATGAAGAAGGCGGTTGCCGCACGGTAGCCATAACCATCCGGCCCCGCGCGCAGAAGATGGGCGATGGCAAATTCACCCTGGGTGATCCACAGCCGCGCACCGCTTTGCTGTTCCAGCCAGCCTGCCAGCCCGAGGTGATCCGGGTGGCAGTGGGTGACGATCTGGCGGGTCAGCCGGTACTGGCCGAGCAGCTGTGTCCAGTGTGCCTGCACGGCTTCCAGCGCAATGCCGGTGTCTACGGCCGCCCAGCCGCTGCCCTGCTCATCGGTATCGCCGATCAGCCACAGATTGACGTGGTCAAGCGCGAACGGCAGCGGCATGCGTATCCAGCGCAGCTGCGCGGCAATTTCGAGGGCCGTGCCCGCGTCAGGAAGTTGTTCGTAGGGATAATGCATGAATGAGCGGTGCGCCCCTGTGTCGGGGGCGTTGTACAAAGACCAAGCGATAAATCAACAAAGCGGAGATTTTACCCGAGTACGTCAGCCTATGGTGCGGTGCAGCATATGCTGTTGGAAATCAGTTTTGCAGAAAGCGTTCGATCATGCTCGCCAAGGCCACCAGGGTTTCCCACATGGGATAGTGCCCCGCGTTGGCCATGACTTCCAGGCGGGCATTGGGGTACCAGGCCATGAAGGTGCTGTCGATCAGGGCTTTGTTGACCGCCGGGTCATGCTCACCGATGACCACCAAGAGCGGCGTGGCCTGACCATTGATCTGCGCGGCGAAATCTTCGTGCGCCCAGGTGTTGAGATATGCCGCAAAGGCGGCGGGTGTGGCGTGGGTCAGCGAATGGTCAACCATTTTTATCAGGCAAACCCGAGCTGGCGCGCGGCAAAATCGAGGAGGATTTCTTCCGAACCCCCGCCCACCACATGAGCGCGCACATCACGGTAAATGCGTTCGATTTTAACGCCCTTGATGAAGCTTGCCCCACCAAGTATCTGCGCGCATTCTCGGGCACAGTGATCCAGCGTGCGTGAAGCCTGCACCTTGCACAGCGCGGTGATGCCGTAATCGAGTTTGTCGTTCTGATACGCCCAAGCCAGCTGATCGACCAGCGCCTGTGTCGCACTAATCTGCCGCACCATCTCGGCAAACTTGTGACGGATCACCTGATTCTTGATGAGCGGCTTGCCGAACGTTACCCGCTGCTTCGCCCATTCGTGCGCCTCATCCACCGCGCAGCGGGCGTAAGCCAGCATCCCGGCCGACATGCCGATACGCTCGGCGTTGAGGTTGTGCACCACCGCCATGAAGCCGTTGTCCTCCGGGCCGATGATGTTTTCCAGCGGAATTTCCACGTCGTCGAAATACAGCGCGGCGGTATCCGACATATGCCAGCCCATCTTGTCGAGTTTGGTCTGCGTAAAACCCTTGCGTCCCTTTTCGACCAGAAACAGCGCCAGACCATCCGGCCCCGGCCCACCGGCGCGCGCCACCACCGTGTAGTAATCGGCACGCATACCGCCACTGATGAACATCTTGGAACCGTTCAACACCCAGCGATCGCCGCGTTTTTCCGCGCGCATCTGGATGGCGGAAACATCCGAGCCACCCGAAGGCTCGGTGATGCAGATCGACATCAACCGGCGCCCGGCCAGCACATCCGGCGCGATGCGTTGCTTCATTTCATCCGTGCCCAGCTTGATGATGGGTGTGAGTGCCACGCTGTGGATCATCAACGCCGGTTGCAAGCCGCTGGCGCCGGTTTTCGCCAGCTCCTCGGTCGCCACCAACCCGTGGAACATATCCACCCCCTGCGAAATACCGCCATATTCCTCGGGAAAGCCCTGCTGCAGCAAGCCGATCTCCGCCGCTTTGAGATGCACCTCGCGCGGCACTTCACCGGCGGCCTCCCAGGCATCGACATGCGGCATGATTTCCTTGTTCACAAAGCGCCGCACCGTCTGCGCCCATTCTTCGTGGCTTGCGTTGTAGAACGGCGAATTCGCCCGCCAGTCGTCAAAAAGTGCCATGGTGATCCTTCAAAAAAGATGGGGTCAGGTCTTTCATCATAGCCATCCCAACAGACCGCCAAAATACATCAGGCTGACTGAAACTATTCCGCCGAGCCAGCCGACCACTTTGATCTGCTGTCGCGTGGTGGGCAGATCATGCACCCAGTATGCCATCAGGAAAAATGGCAGATAGCCGATTGTGAAAATGGCGTAGGGGAAGCTACGGCTCCAGTAGGTGTATTCCCAGGACAACACGCCGACGGCATTGAGCACACATTCGATCGCCACTGCCATTATCGAATTGAGGATGGCAAAGAACCAGCGGTTGTTGATGCCCAGAATGCGAAGTTTAGGATCGGTCGGTAGCAGCAGTACGGCGGTGACTCCGAAGACAGCAAACATCAGGCAGATTTCGATGTTGAGTCCGATCAGGATCAGGTAAGCGGTATCGCCGGAAGCGATCCAGAATGGCGCGTAGCCGGTGAAATGAAAGATGAGGGCATTCCAGATTTCGTTGATCCAGTCCATGCACCAGAACGCAAGGCCACCAAATACCACCGACCAGCGCTGGGCATGTATCTGTTGTGCATAAACGTACAGTACGATCAGCAGCAGGGGAATTACATACCATTGGAAGTGTGTTGGATCGCGCAACATGGTGAGGGCGCGCGTGGCAGATTCGGCAGGCATCATGGCGGTGTGGAAAATAGGGGTTAGTTCCATCGGGAGATCAAATGATGCCTTGCTGACGCAGGGCGGCGATGTCTGCTGCTGTCTGGCCCAGTGCGCCCAGAACCTCTTCATTGTGCTCGCCCAGTAAGGGCGGTGGGCGGTCGATGCTGAATTCGTAGTCGGTCATTTTGAGCGGGAAGGCGTATTGCTGATAGTCGGCGCCGTCGCCATCGGGGCGTTGCCCCGTAACGATCATGCCGCGTGTCTGGGTGTTTGGATGGCGGATGACTTCATCCAGGCGCAGCACGGGTGAGGCGCAACCGTCGACTTCCTCGAGCAGCGTGGTCCATTCAGCCAGTGTGCGACTTTGTATCAGCGCGGCGATGGCGGCTTTGGCCAGCCGGCCTTCATCACCCATCGCCCAGCCCAGCCCGGCTAGATCGGTGCGCTCCACCGCGTTGCAGAAGTTGAGCCAGAAATGAGGCTCGATGGCACCCAGAGCCAGATGGCGGCCATCGGCGGTTTCATAAACGCCATAGCACGGCAGGCGGCCAGAGGTGTAGTCATCCCCCCGGGGCAGCGGTCTCCCTGCACCGTAACTTTCGCTGGCTGCCAGTGGCATGATCAGATGCGCCAGCGCGCAGTCGGTCATGGCCACGTCCACCTGCCGTCCTTTGCCGCTGCGTTGGGCATCAAATAGAGCTGCTAGGATGCCCATCGCCGCGGAGAGCACGCCGCCTGCCAGATCGGCGGCCTGAAAATTGCCCGGTGCCGGTGCGCCTTGCGCGCTGCCACTCTGTTCGAGGATGCCGGCATAACACTGGTAGTTGATGTCATGGCCGCCCCGCGCCGCATAATGCCCTTCCTGCCCGTAACCGGTGATCGAGCAATACACCAGACGCGGATTGAGGGCGGCGAGGGTCGCGTAATCCATGCCCAGCCGCTTCATCACGCCCGGGCGGAAACCTTCAACGACGATCTCGGCTTCCTTGACCAGTTGATGCACCAGGGCTTGCCCGGCGGGCTGATGCAGGTCTATCGCCAGCGAACGTTTGTTGCGATTGGCCAGCAGGAACAGCATGGAAGTCTGTCCATCGGGTGCGGCGCGTGCCGCATCGCCGGTGGTGCGGTTTTCGATCTTCAGGACTTCAGCACCCATGTCGGCCAGGTGCTGCGTGCACAGCGGCCCTGGCAGGAGCTGGGAGAAGTCGAGGATGCGTATGCCAGCGAGAGGTTTGCTCATGGGGCGCACCATGGGGAATGGATGGGGTGGATGGGGCGAATGGGTTTAAGTCCGACTTTGAATTGTGACATTTTTTGAAGCTGATCAGAATTTCTATGCAAAATGTGACAATTAAAGACCGGATCCCCATAGGTA
The DNA here is from genome assembly GCA_018061005.1 of Sterolibacterium sp. Classification (GTDB taxonomy): domain Bacteria; phylum Pseudomonadota; class Gammaproteobacteria; order Burkholderiales; family Rhodocyclaceae; genus Sterolibacterium. Next base: position 98,642 of record JAGOVA010000001.1, read on the forward strand.
TTAATGCACACACGTATGGTTCAACACATTTCTTCAGATGTTCTGGTGGCCGGTGGTGGCTTGGCGGGCATTGTGACGGCGCTGGAGTTGTTGCGGGCGGGCAAGCGCGTGACGCTGGTGGACCGGGATACCCCCGCACGCCTAGGCGGGCTTGCGCTGTGGGCTTTTGGGGGCATGGCGCTGGTGGGTACGCCGCTGCAGGCCAGCAAGGGGATTCCGGATACGCCCGCGCGGGCTCTGCGCGACTGGCTGCGTTTTGGCGAGCTGGCGCCGCAGGATGAATGGCCGCTGCAATGGGCGCGGTATTACGTCGAACATTCGCGCAGCGAGGTCTATGACTGGCTGAGAAATGAAGGCATCCGCTTCATGCCGGCAGTGAACTGGGTGGAGCGCGGGCGACAGGGTGAAGGCAACAGTGTGCCGCGTTACCATGTGATCTGGGGAACGGCGCGCGAACTGGTGCGCTGCATGGTGGCCGCACTGCACCGCGCCAATGAGGGTGGCCGTTTGACCTTGCTGCATCGTCATTGCATGACCGGGCTGGAACACACGGCAGGGGTGCTGAGCGGGGCTCAGGCGGTAAACGAGGAAACGGGCGAGTCGGTGCGCCTGAGTGCGCCGGTGGTCGTGCTGGCCATGGGCGGCATCAATGGTAGCCATGACGCATGTCGGGCGCACTGGCCGCCGGATCGTCCCCAGCCCGCAACGCTGCTCAATGGCGCACATCCGTTGGCCGATGGCAAGCTGCATCACTGGGTGGCAAATCATCTGGGCGGGCAGATCACCCATGCCGGAGAGATGTGGAATTATGCGGCTGGAATTCCGCATCCCTATCCGCATTTTGAAGGGCACGGTCTGTCGCTCATTCCCTGTAAATCCGCCTTGTGGCTGGATCATCGCGGTGAGCGGATCGGGCCGGAGCCGCTGGTGACGGGGTTTGACACGCACTGGTTGTGTCAGCGGGTGGCTGAACAGGAAAAACCGTGGACCTGGCAGTTGCTGAACTGGCGCATCGCCGCGAAGGAATTCGCCATTTCCGGCGCGGAGCATAACCCACATATCCGTGACCGGCAGTTCATCCGTTTTTTGCAGGAAACCTTGCTGGGCAATCATCGGCTGGTGCGTCAGATGCAGCGCGAAAGCCCGCATTTCATTGTGGCAGACACGCTCATCGAACTGGCTGCGAAGATGAATGCGCTGACCTGCTCGCACGATATCGATCCGGTGGTGTTGCAAGCCACGGCTGATGCCTTTGATGCCAATTTCAGCCAGGGCATACGCCTGCAGAATGACGATCAGATTCGCCGCATCCTGCATGCCCGCCAGTGGGGGACGGATCGTCTGCGTACCTGTAAGCCCGCGCCGCTGCAAACGCCGGCGGCCGGGCCGTTCATCGCCATTCATCTGCAACTGATTACCCGCAAGAGCCTGGGCGGGCTGCGGACCGATTTGCAAAGCCGGCTGCTGGATGCCCGCAATCAGCCGATTGTCGGGCTGTATTGCGTGGGTGAAGCCGCAGGTTTCGGCGGCGGCGGTGCCAGCGGCAAACGTTCGCTGGAGGGGACGTTTCTGCCGGGCTGCATCATGACGGCAAGGGCAGCGGCACGCGCAATCCTGGCCGCTGCCCAAACATAAAAACTGCAGGAGAATTCCATGTCCAACGGCGCGCAAGCCTTGCTGAAAACCCTGGTCGATGCGGATGTTAACGTCTGTTTCACCAATCCGGGCACTAGCGAAATGCATTTTGTGGCCGCGCTCGACAGCGAGCCAAAAATGCGCGCCGTGCTCACGCTCTTTGAGGGCGTGGCCACGGGGGCGGCAGATGGCTATGCGCGCATGGCCGATCAACCGGCTGCCACGCTGCTGCATCTGGGCTGCGGCCTGGGTAATGGGCTGGCCAATCTGCACAACGCCCGCAAGGGCAAGGTGCCGGTGGTCAATATCGTCGGCGATCACGCGACGGGGCATGTCAAATATGACGCACAGTTGCAGTCGGATATTGAAACCGTAGCGCGCAATGTGTCGCCGGGGTTTGTGCGGACCTCAAAAAGCACTGCCGAACTGGGGCAGGATGCGGTCGATGCCATCGTCGCTGCGCGCGGCTTGCCCGGGCAGGTGGCGACCCTGATCCTGCCGGCCGATGTGTCCTGGGGCGATGGTGGTGTGCCTTGCGCCGTGCCGCCACCGCCACCACCGGCGATGGCGGATGAAGCAACCATTACCCGCATTGCCGAGCTCATCACTCATAGCCAGCGCACCGGCCAGAAGGTCGCGCTGTTGCTGGGGGGGCGCGCCCTGCGCGAACCGGCATTACGGGCGGCGGCGCGGATGGTTGCTCATTTTGCTGCCCATTCTGGCGTGAAGTTGCTGGCTGAAACCTTCCCGACGCGCATCGAACGCGGCGCGGGCATGCCGCCCATCGAACGGATTGCCTATCTCGCCGAGCTGGCCAGCGTGCAGCTGGCGGATGTTCAGCAGCTGATTCTGGTCGACTGCAAGGCACCGGTATCGTTTTTTGCTTACCCGGGCAAACCCAGCGATCTGGTACCAGCCGGATGCACAGTGCATACGCTGGCCACCCCGGAACAGGATGCCTGCCGCAGCCTGGAGCAACTGGTGCAGGTGCTGGGGGCTGAAGATACTCCGCCGTTGCTACAAGTTCGTCAGCAACCCGGTCGCCCGCGTGGCCGGCTCACCGCCGAGAAAGTCTGCAAGGCAGTCGGGCATCTGCTGCCGGAAAACGCCATCATCGTGGATGAGGCGATCACTTCAGGGCTGATGCTGCCGGTGATGACGGCAGGCGCGCCGCGCCACGATCTCATCACGCTGACGGGTGGCGCGATTGGTCAAGGCTTGCCCAATGCGCTGGGTGCGGCCATCGCCTGTCCGAACCGCCCGGTACTGGCGCTGGTGGGCGATGGCAGCTCGATGTACACCCTGCAGGCGTTGTGGAGCATGGCGCGTGAGCAGGCGAATGTCACTGTCATTATTTTCAACAATGCCGCCTATTCGGTGCTGAACATCGAACTGGAACGGGTGGGGGTTGATACGGCGGGTGAACAGGCGCGCGCCCAGCTGGATCTGCGCCGCCCGGCACTGCACTTTGCCAAATTGGCGCAGGGCATGGGGGTGCACGGTGTGCGTGTGGATACGGCAGAAACGCTGTGTCAGGCAATGGAATACGCCTGCGCGCAGCCCGGTCCACACCTGATCGAAGCCATGGTGCCTGAATCGCTGAATGGCTTGAAACGCACCGTGTTGCCGTGGCTGCTGCGCTCGCTGCCGAGTCTGCCGCTGTCGGTGAGCCGTGCGCTGAAACGTAAATTGGCACCCTGATTTCTGGCGCGCATCCTCTACATCAAGCATACGTTGCAAAAACGTCGTGTCAGCGCGTGGGTACGTACCGGGCGTGGTCGGCAAAGATCAACCGGTGATCCCGGAGGAACAGGGTATGACAAGGAACAGGATGGAGCAGAACGGACTCAGCGCACCTTGATCTTCGGTATTGGCGCGCTTCGGCGCATCGTGGTGAGAAACTGGTCGAGCGGTGCGGGCGGGGCAACTTCGGGAGTGTCTTCCGGTAGATGTGTCCAGAAATCCTGCCATGAAGGCCAGAGGGCGTGCCAGGCACCGTCATACGGTTCACGTTCGGGCCAGCGCATTTTCTGCTCGCCGATCGGCGGTTTATTGAGATCGGTGGCGTACCAGTAGCAGGGCAGGCGACGGCGGAAATACCAGCGGCCGTCGATGCGTTCGTATTCGTCCCAGTAAAGCATCTGCATGATGACCCACTCGGCGCCGGTTTCATGTTCGTTCTTGGAATACACCACGCCAATGGCATGGTCAGGGTCGCGAAATTCAATGATGTGGCCGCCGATGTGATGTGCGGTACCGGTGAATTGCAGGCGCAGGGTGTCGTCGAGCCAGCGTTTCATGTGGGCACGCCCGGTCTGTTCCTTGCTGATGCGGATATCCGCTGCGAATAAATTCACATGGGCATCGAGGTCGCGCATGTCCAGCGAGAGCGCGTACTTGGCGGGCAACATGCGGATTTCCTCGATGGATTCGAGGCGGTCGATGCGCGCAAGCAGATCGGGAGCGGCAGAAGCAGAAGGTAGGGGCATGTTCACAAGCCTCACGCAGGATGGGCGAAGGTAAACGAGTCGGCAAAGAATTCTTCTTCCGGCAGCCCCTGCGCGATGAAGTCGCGTCGGGCGGCGTCGATCATGGCCGGAGCACCGCAGGCATACACCTGAAAGCCGGAAAGATCGGCATGGTCTTCCAGTACGGCGCGGTGCACAAAGCCGGTGCGCCCCGTCCAGGCATCCGTAGCCGGCGGTTCGGAGAGCACCGGCACATAGCTGAAATGGGCGTGTTCTGCGGCCCATTGCCGGGGCAGGTCGGGCAGGTAGAGGCCGGCGTGATCTTTCGAGCCCCAATACAGCGTCATGGGTCGTTCAGTCTTGTTGTGGAGGGCGTGTTCGATCAGGCTCTTGATCGGGGCAAAACCCGTGCCGCCGGCCAGCAGGATCATCGGTTTCTTCGCGTCTTCGCGCAGGAAAAAGCTGCCATGCGGGCCTTCGAAGCGCAGCATGTCGCGTTCCTTCATGGCATGGAACACATGGCCGGTGTAGGTGCCGTCCGGCACCAGGCGGATATGCAGTTGCAGCAGCTCATCGTCATGCGGTGCATTGGCCAGCGAGAAGGCGCGCCGTTCGCCGTTTTTCAGCAGGATTTCGATGTATTGTCCGGCGAGAAACTGCAGGCGTTCGTTGGTGGGTAGCTTGAGGTGCAGCGCGATCACGTCGGCGGCCAGCCGTTCGAGCTTCTGCACGCGGCAGGGCAGGGTTTTGACGGGAATATCCTGGGTGGCGGTGACTTCCTTCGCCTCGATCACCAGATCAGAGAGCGGCTTCGCGCAGCAGAACAACGCCATGCCTGCGTCGCGCTGATCCTGCGGCAGCGTGCCTTCAGGGGCAGCGCCATGATCGAATTCACCGCTGACCACCTTGCCCTTGCACGCGCCGCACGCGCCGTTCTGGCAGCCGTAGGGGAGTTTGATGCCCGCATCGATGGCGGCCTGCAGGAGGGTGGCACCTTCTTCGGTGTCGTATGTGTGGCCACTGGGCTGAACGGTGATGTGATGTGACATGAGATAATTCCGTAATGCAAAGATTGCAAAGATTGTTGATCATTGGCTGCGGCGACGTGGCCTTGCGTGCCTTGCCACGGCTGGTGCGCCGTTACCGGGTGTATGCGCTGCTGCGCGCGCCGGATGCGGCCTTGCGGGCGCGTTTGCGGCAGCTGGGGGTGACGCCGCTGACCGGTGATCTGGATCAGCCGGCTTCGTTGCGCCGCCTCAGCGGGCTGGCCGATGCCGTGCTGCACTGCGCGCCGCCGCCGAATCATGGCACATCCGACCCGCGCACCCGTCATCTGCTGGCCGCACTGAGTCGCCGACGCACCCGGCCACGCGGAGCGTCGAGTCTACCACGCAGGCTGGTCTACATCAGTACCAGCGGGGTGTATGGCGATTGTGCAGGCGCACGGGTCGATGAAACCCGTCGGCTGCATCCGGCCACGCCGCGCGCACGTCGCCGGGTCGATGCCGAGGCCACTCTACGGCGCTGGGCTCGCCAGGCGCACGGTGTCAGTGTGAGCATCCTGCGTGCGCCGGGCATTTATGCCGCCGATCGTTTGCCGCTGGAACGCATCCGCCGGGGTGATCCGGTGCTGTGTGCTGAAGACGATGTCATCACCAATCACATTCATGCCGACGACCTGGCGCGCTGCGCGATTGCCGCGCTGCAGCGGGGTCGTCCCCAGCGGGTGTATCACGCCAGCGACAACACCGCCGGACTGGGCATGGCCGACTGGTTCGATGCGGTGGCCGATGCCCACGCCCTGCCGCGCCCGCCGCGCATGTGCCGGGAAGAGATTGCCCGGGTTCTGCCTGCGCTGACGCTCTCTTTCATGAATGAATCGCGCCGCCTCGACAACACGCGGCTGCGCTGCGAGCTGGGTGTGCGTCTGGCCTGGCCAGAAGCGCATGTTGCACTGCCCGCACTACTCGCCCCCCCCACTCTTTTGCAACAGGAATCCTCGTCATGCTCTGGTTGAAAGCCTTCCACATTTTCTTCGTCATCAGCTGGTTTGCCGGGCTGTTTTATCTGCCGCGCATTTTCGTCAATCTGGCGATGGTGCCGCCGGAAAGTACGGCCGAGCGCGAACGACTACTGCTGATGGCCGGCAAGCTCTATCGCTTCATGACCCCGCTGGGCGTGCTGGCCGTGGTACTGGGCGTGTGGCTGTGGCTGGGCTTTGGCTTTAGCGGTGGCTGGCTGCACGCCAAGACCACGCTGGTGCTGGTGCTGGTCGGCTATCACGGCTATTGTGGGCATCTGCTCAAAACGTTCGCCAGTGGCCACAGTGGACACAACGGCCGCAACACCAGAACGCATGTCTGGTTCCGCTTTTTCAACGAACTGCCGGTGCTGGTGCTGCTGGCGGTCATCCTGCTCGTGATGCTGAAACCATTTTGAAAAATACATCCCCCTCCCCCATCTCCCCCCCTTCTTCTTCAAGTGCTGCGCCCGTGCAGCATTTCTTCGCACCTTGCCCGCGCGGTCTTGAAGCGCTGCTGGCCGACGATGCGCGCGCGGCCGGTGCGCTCGACAGCACCGTCAAAATCATCCCCGGGGGCGTGCAGTTTGCCGGCGACTGGCGTTGCGGTTACACGCTCAATCTTGAATCGCGTATCGCCAGCCGCGTGCTGTGGCGCGTGGCGACCGGCAGCTATCTGAAGGAAGACGACATCTACCGTCTGGCCATGACGGTCGACTGGCCTGCCCTGTTTAATGTCGAGCGTACCCTGCGGGTGTATGTCACGGCCATCAAGTCGCCGCTGAAAAGCCTGGAGTTCATCACCCTGCGCGTCAAGGATGCCGTCTGCGACCGTTTTCGCAGCGCCTGCGGCCAGCGGCCCAGCGTGAATACCGCGCAGCCGGATGTGCGGATACACATGTTTCTCACGACTGATCGTGTCACGCTCTATGTTGATACTTCGGGTGAGCCGCTCTGGCAGCGCGGCCACAAGATCGCCAAGGTGGAAGCCCCGGTGAAGGAAAACCTCGCGGCGGGCATCCTGCGCCTGATTGGCTGGCAGCCGGGTATTCCGCTGCATGACCCGATGTGTGGCAGCGGTACCTTTTTGCTCGAAGCCGCGCAGATGAGCCTGAACGATGCTCCCGGACTGTCGCGCGAGCCGGGTGAATTTGGTTTTGAAAAACTGAAGAATTTCGATGCCGCCCTGTGGCGCGAATTGAAGCAGGCTGCCGCCGCTCGCCGCGACATGGCGCCGACCCGGCTGGATATTTCGGGAGCTGACATCACCCGCGATGCCGTGGCGCGCGCCCGCCAGAACCTCGATTACGCGGGCATCGGCACGCTGGTGGGGGTGCAGCAGGGCGATATTCTGCAGCTCGAACCGCCCGCCAAACCGGGCATCCTGATTGCCAATCCGCCGTATGGCGAACGCCTCGGCGAAATTGAATCACTGGCCGCGTTCTACCCGCAGATGGGCGACGCGCTGAAGAAGAAATATGCGGGATGGAACTGCTGGTTTCTTTCTGCTGACCCGGCACTGCCCAAGTGCATCGGTTTGTCGGTCAAGCGCAAGATTCCGCTCTTCAACGGTCCGCTGGAATGTCGTTTACTTCATTACCCGATGGTTGCGGGAGGAAATCGTACTCCGCGTACTCCGCGTACTCCGCGCTCCGCAGCCACCGATTAATTATTAAACCACCCCTGCCGCCGCCCGGTAATGGCGGTTGGCATCCTCCGGGCGTTCCAGCTGATCGAACAGCCGCGCCAGCTCGACATGGGCGGCGTGGCTGGGTTGCTGTGACAGGGAGGCTTCAAAGTAGCTTTGCGCCTTGCCCCAGAGTTGCTGCTGCTGGCACAAACGTCCCAGCACCAGCAGCAGGTGGGCATCGCGCGGGTGCTGTTTGAGCCAGTTTTCGCAACGCGCCAGCCGCCCGAGCACATCGCCCCCGCGACATTCGCCATAAAGCGTGGCGAGGCTGGAGTCCCAGTCATCATCGAGCAGATCTTCGAGCAGACGCTGGGCATTGAAGCTGTCATCGGCGGCAATCAGCAGCCTTGCGGCTTCTGCGGCCAGGCGTACATTGCAACGATCCGCACCGGGCAGGTCACGCCAGTAATGGTGTAGCGCACCGGCGTCGAGTGCCAGCGCGCGCAGTACTTCGAGATGCGCGCGCAGACGGATCGGTGCGGCCTGTTCGCGACTCAGGGCGCGATGGCGGTCGAGCTGGCGCACGATCCGCACTACGTCCCGCCAGTTGCCCAGCGACTGATGGGCACGCAGCGACAGGCGCAGGGCGGCGATATGCCGCTGGCCGCTGGCTTCCAGTACATCCACCACGCCCTGTGCGTCGGCATAACGATGGTTGTTGAGATGCAGTTCGGCTTCGGTCATCAACCGTGCATCGCGGCTTTCGGCATCATGTGCGGTGGCGCGCTGCAGCCATTCGCTTTGGCGTTCGTCGTCACGCATGGCGTGGGCGGCGCGCGCGGCCAGGAGGGCGGCCGTGCCTGGGGCATGGCTGGCCTGATGTGCCAGCGCGGCACTCTTCAGGGCGTGGCTGTAACGACCTTCAAAGCTCAGCCGCACCGCATCCCCCAGTGCCTCTTCAGCCTTTTCGCGTTGCCGCCGGGCGCGATATTCGCGGACGCGCTGCGGCAGCTGCAAGGTATGCGTAACCAGGCGGATGAACAGGTAGAGCACGGCAAAGCCGATCAGTTGCAGCAGGATCAGCAGGTTCAGTGACAGCTCGACACGCCAGGGGGTGAGCACGAGCAGCACATAGCCATCGTTGTAACGCGCTGCCAGCGCGAGGCCGACTGCCAGCGCGGCCAGGGTCAGCAGCCAGAGCAGGGTACGCATGGGGCTTACTTCCCTTTTTCCTTGAGTAGCTTGAGGTTCCGCAGGCTACCCAGGGTTTCGTTGAGTGTGGGCATTTCCAGGCTCAGATCAGCTGCCGACAGGTTTTTGAGTGTGGTGATGGCGTTGGCGACGGATTTTTCGCGGGGGTCGAAGTAACGTTCCAGCCAGTGTTGCGACTGCTGCAGGTCATCGCGATATACCTTGCCGTCGCGCTGCAGCAGTGCCAGCCGTGCGGTCATCAGCCGCAGCTTGAGATTTTCGCGCAGGAAAAAAGTCTGGCCGGGGGAGAGCAAGGCGGTTTCGCCATGGGCAGATTTTTCGATCCGCTCAATGCGGATCAGTTGCTTGATTTCGATCCATAGATCGTGACCGAGTTCTTCCCAGTAATTCATGGGTGCCACGCCAAGACGCTGCTTGACCAGAGGCTCGGCACGCGCGCGTTGTTCGAAGGCCAGTGGCAGGCTGTCGGCCACGTTGATGACGGTTTCGAGCTTCAGTGAGATGCCCTGGATGTCGGCCAGTGGCACGGCCTTGAGGCGTTCGATGTCGCGGTTGATCAGCTTGCGTAGCGGAAGCAGTTGCGGCAGTGCGGCACGCGCCAGACGGGCATCGGCACTTTGCAATGCAATCAGGGCGGCCGATACATTGCCGGCCAGTTGCAGCTGTTGCGCGGCGGTGGATATGGTTTGTTCGATCTCCGCCAGCAGGCGTTCATCGCGGCTGTGCGATAGCTCCTGATACATGCTTTCCAGCGTCATTTGCTGGGTTTTGGTCTCGGCCAGCTGGGTTTCGGCCAGGCTGGTTCGGCGGGTCAATGCCTGCAGCATTTCCTGATTCTGCCGTGCCAGCGTGCGTGCTTCCTGGCTGCCTGCGTCACTGGTGGCCAGCCGCCGCGCCAGTTCTTCCTGCAGGTCGCCCAGACGGTTGCGCGTTTCCAGCCATTGCCAGCCCAGTAGCAGCAAGGCCAGTGTGGCGATGAGTACCGGCGGACGACGCAGTGCCTGCAGTGCGCGCAAGCTTGCGGACACTGCAGGCACTGCGGTGGCGGGGAGTAAAGGCGGTGATGGGGTCTGGGAATCGGTTTCCATGTTCATGCGTGACGCATTTCAAGATTGGCGGGTCGCAAGGCAGCGGCCGCAACGAAGTACTCTATCAGAGCCGCAAGCAAGCCGGCATCCCCCGCGCCCGTTGCGATGATCTGCGACAAGCCGAGCTGGCGTGCTTCGGCGGCGATACGTTCATGCGGAACGAATAGCGGGGTCGTCGCCAGCCGGGCGCGACCGGGCGCATCCAGCAGGGCGTGCAGATGACGCAAGCCTTCGCTGCTGGTGAGGGTGATGGCATCGAGCTGACCTTGTTGCCAGAGTTGCTGCAGTATCGTGGTATCTGCCGCCGCACCTTGTGGCGCGCTGCGCCGGTAGCAGGTGACATATTCGACCGTCGCGCCTCGTTCGCACAGGGTCTGGGCGATCAGTTCGCGTCCGCCGTCACCCCGGAAGATGATGGCGCGCTGGCCTTGCACCTGTGCGGATTGCAAATCGGCCAATGCCAGCATGCCTTCGGAATCGTAGCGTTCGCAAGGGGCGATGACCCGACTCACGCCGCGCTCCGCCAGCGCGTGTTCGCTGCCTTTACCCACCACGGCGACGCGTAACTGATCTGGCCAGGCCAGGCCGAGTGCCTGCAGTTCGGCAAAGGTTCTGGCGATGGCGTTCGGGCTGACGAATACAGCCAGCTCGAACGCACTGGCGGCAAGACGCTGTAATACGGCCTGGAGTGTGCGGCGTTGCGTGGCATCCACGTCATGAATGACCAGCAGGGGAAAGACCACCGGCGTGCCGCCCGCTGCGCGGATGGCGGCACTGAGCGTGGCCGACTGCTGCTGTGGCCGCGTCACGACAATATGGCGGCCGGCCAGTGCGTGCGACGGAGGTGGGGTCACGGCAGCCATGGCTGTGGTCATTCCAGTGCGGCGAGGATTTCTGCGGCGCCCTGGGCGCGCAGTTCGGCGGCCAGAAGCTTGCCTAGCTGTTCCGGATCGCCGGGGTCGCCGTGCAGTTCTGCGCGGGCGAAGCGCTGGCCATCCGGGCTGGCGACAAAACCGCGTAGCCAGAGCTGGTGATTGTGGATTTCAGCATAAGCGCCGAGCGGCACTTCGCAGCTGCCTGCCAGCGCGCGCGAGACGGCACGCTCGGCGCGCACGCACAAGGCACTGGACGGGTCGTTGAGTGCGGCCATCCAGGTGGCGACTTCCGGCCGTGCCGCCAGGGCTTCGATGCCGATCGCACCTTGTCCGGCTGCGGGCAGGGAGCGTTCAGCGGGCAATACGGCACGGATGCGCTCGCCCAGACCCAGTCGTTTCAGCCCGGCTGCCGCGAGGATGATGGCGTCGTACTCGCCGCTGTCCAGCTTACGCAGCCGGGTATCGAGATTGCCGCGCAGGCTGCTGACTGACAGATAAGGAAAGTGGGCGTGGATCTGCGCTTCGCGGCGCAGACTGGATGTGCCGACCACCGCACCCGGCGGCAGGTCGTCGAGGTTGGCGTATTTGTTCGAGACGAAGGCATCGAGCGGTACTTCCCGCGAGCCAATGGCCACCAGCGCGAATTCGGGTTCCATTTGCATCGGCACATCTTTCATCGAATGCACGGCGATGTCGGCGCTGCCTTCGAGCAGGGCAGTTTCCAGTTCCTTGATGAACAGCCCCTTGCCGCCGACTTTGGCCAGGGGGCGGTCGAGGATCTGGTCGCCACGAGTGGTCATGCCTAGCAGTTCTACTTTGCAGGCGGGATAAATCTGTTGCAGACGGTCGCGGACATGTTCGGCCTGCCAGAGTGCCAGGCGTGATTCACGGGTGGCGATGACGATGCGTTGCGGAGGGGTGGAAGCGTTCACGGGGAATGATGGGTCGAAAAAGTGAAATTTTAGCAGTCTGCCCGGGCGCAAACGCGCGAGTATGTCAGCCCTTGATGCGGATCAACAGATCCAGCAGGCGGTATGCCCACTGGCCGTAGGGCGGTTGAAACAGCAGTTGCACCGCGGAGACGGGGCCTTGATGAAATACCGGTCGCAGCTTGGAGAACGTGATGAAGCCTTCATAACCATGATAATGCCCCATGCCGCTGGCACCGACGCCGCCAAAGGGCAGGTTATGCTGGCCGACATGCAGCAGGGTGTCATTGACGGTGACCCCACCCGACATGATGTGCGAGATGTACCAGGACTGTAATTTTTTGTCATGGGTGAAGGGGTACAGCGCGAGGGGGCGGTCGTGGCGATTCACATAGTCGGCCACTTCCTGTTTGTCGCGGTAGGTCTTGATCGGCAGGATGGGGCCGAAGATTTCGCGCTGCATCAGGAGCATGTCGTCGCTGACATCGAGCACGATGTGCGGGGGGAATTTACGCAGTGTGGCGTTCGCTGTCTGGCCGGGAGCCAGTTCGATCAGGCGCGCGCCTTTTTCGCGGGCATCGGTCAGCGCTTCCTGCAAGCGCAGGTAAGCACGTTCGTCGATGATGGCGGTGTAGTCTGCAGCGTTGAGATCGGGGTAACGCTGCGCCACGAGACGGCGGGCGTGTTCGATGAAAGGCTCAACACGTTCTTCGGGCAGAAACAGATAATCGACATTGGTGCAGATTTGCCCGGCGTTGAGCATCTTGACCCACAAGATACGTTCGGCGGCGGTCTGGATGGGAAAGTCAGGCGCGACCACTGCCGGAGATTTGCCACCCAGCTCCAGGGTGACGGGCGTGAGATTGCGCGCGGCATTGGCCATCACGGCACGCCCCGTATTGCCAGAGCCGGTGAACATCAGATGATCGAAAGGCAGGGCGGAAAATGTCGGGCCACGACCCCCGCCGTCACTGAAGAATGAGAGTTTGTCGGCAGGCAGGTATTTCGGGCTGAGCGTCATCAGCAGGCGCGCCAGATGTTCGGAGTTCTCCGACATTTTGACCATCGCCCGGTTGCCGGCGGCAAAGATCGCCGTTAGTGGGGCAAAGGCCAGCAGTAACGGAAAGTTCCACGGCACGATCACGCCGACGATGCCCAGTGGCTGGGGGATCAGGCGATTATAGGCACCCGGATAGGTGATCAGATCGGCGTGACGGCGTTGCGGTTTCATCCACTGGCGCAGTTGCTTGCGTGTGGTTTTGATATCGTCCAGCGCGACAAAGTATTCGGCAAACAGGGTTTCGAAGGTTGAACGGTTGCCGTAGTCTTGCTGGATGGCGTCGATCAGGGCGGCGCGATTTTCCTTGAGCAGCCGCGCCAGTGCGTCCAGGTCGGCGCAACGCGCCGCGTAATTCGTTTCCGGCTGCGCGAGGCTGGCCGCTTTCTGGCGAGAAAAACAGGCTGAAAATTCCTCGACGATGGGAGTCATGGCGCACCTGCCTGTGGAAAGTGGGAATAACTGCCCATGCTATCACAGCAGCGGAGGTGGCCATGACAGAACGCGTGGGATTGGCTATGCTTGCAACCCTCCTCTTTCGTTATCCGGGCACGCGCATGCAATTGATCCTGATCAGCGGACTCTCCGGTTCTGGCAAAAGCATCGCGCTGAATGTGCTGGAGGATGCCGGTTATTTCTGCGTCGATAATCTGCCCTCGGCACTGTTGTTGCCCCTAGTTGGGCAGCTGCGCGATGAGCAACGCCATCAGATCGCCGTGGCCATGGACATGCGTGCGGGGCTAAGTATTGTCAGCCTGCCGCAGCAGATGATCGAACTGCGCGAGCAAGGTGTCGATGTCCGTTTTATTTTTCTCGATGCGCGGGATGACGTGCTGATCCAGCGGTTTTCCGAAACACGTCGACGCCATCCGTTGGGCGATGCAACCACCACGCTGGCCGAAGCCATCGCCGGCGAACGTGATGGCCTTGAAACACTGGCTGAACTGGGGCATCACATCGACACCAGTCATTTGCGCCCCAATGTATTGCGTGCTTTTGTGCGCGATTTTGTCGCGCCCACAGCGCGTGAAACACAACTCACCTTGCTGTTTGAGTCCTTTGGTTTCAAGTATGGCCTGCCGCTGGATGCCGATCTGGTCTTCGATGTGCGTTGCCTGCCGAATCCGCATTACGACCCACAACTGCGCCCGCTCGATGGGCGTGATGCACCGGTCATCGAATTTCTCGCCGCCCAGCCGGAAGTGACGCGTATGCACAATGACATCCGCCGTTTTGTCACGGACTGGCTGCCCAGCTATCTGCATGATTCACGTTCTTATCTGACGGTGGCCATTGGCTGTACGGGGGGGCAGCATCGCTCGGTGTATCTGGCCGAATGTCTGGCCCGTGATTTTCAAACCGACGCGCGGGTGCTGGTGCGGCATCGCGCCATGTCACCCAAATGAAGGCAGCCCGCGCGCTCACGCTCATCACGCACGCGCGCTTGCTGAAACCGGGGGATGTCCTGATCCTGTTGCTGGGTGCCGCCTTGTGCGCAGCCTCCTTTCCCCTGCTGTGGCGCGGTGGCGCGGCGCAAAAGGCGGTGATCCGCAGCAATGGCCAGATCGTGGCCGAGCTGGGTTTGAATGTGGCGCGTCGGTTCGAGGTCAGCGGGCCGCTGGGCATGACCGTTATCGAGGTGGAACCGGGGCGGGCGCGGGTATTGTCTGACCCTGGCCCGCGTCAGTATTGTGTGCATCAAGGCTGGCTGACACAGGCCAATGCCATCGCCATTTGCGCGCCGAATCGTATCAGCCTGGCACTGGTGGGGCGAGAGTCGTCTTACGACAGTCTGAGTTATTGAACTCTGGAATAGTAAAAGCAAACGGCGCGACAGTCTGTGGGACTGTCGCGCCGTTTTATGTAGGTCCCCCGCCTGTGCCGCCGGAACCGGCATCCTGAACCGAAGTTCAGAGTGGCCGACTTCCGGTTGCTTCAGGTGCGTTCGATCAAATTGAACGCTCACAACGGCAACCTGGTGGTCATCGACCCGATGCAAGAGTATTGGTTGCAGGAATCTATGGCTCAGGCAAACACCGCAGGGGATAAAGCAGTCGCAAATGGTAGCGGTTGATTCAGAGCAGGCTTTCCTGCTGCGTCATCAGCGCATCCATACGCGTCATCATTAAATTCATTCTACGCGCTATTTCCGGGCTGTCAAAGTGCGTCTGGGCGGCCGCCGTTGCATCGAGCGGACTTTCAACGGATGCTGTGGCGGTGGCTAATGCAGCTGCAGCGGCGGCTTCGGCTTCCTTCCGGTTCAGCAGTTCGTGAGCCAGATTCAGTGCGGTCATGACCGCTAGTCGCTCACCGCTGCCTTTGGTGCGGGTGGCGATTTCATTCATTTTGGTTTCGACATGCGTCACGGCGGCCAGCAGCGATTCACGTTCGTCGGGCGCGCAGGTCACCCGGTATTCACGCCCTTGCAGATGGATGTCGATGGTGGAATGGCTGCTCATGGCATCGGATGACCGAAAAGGGTGAGTTTATTCAGCTTCGACGGGGAGTTTGTCCATCAGGGCTTCGAGACGGCCGCGTGCGGATTCGATCTTGGCCTGCAGTGTCAAGCGTTCTTCTTCCAGCTTGGCGACATGCAAACGCAATGCACGATTCTCCGCGTGCAGTCCTTCGCAGAACGCGATGAACTGGTCAAACTTCTTTTCCAGCAGTGAAAGATCGCCACTCATATTCTGAAGTTTCTTTGAAAAATGGTTTTCAGTCAAGTAGTAACGGCATTTTTTTAAGGTAGTTTAGCGGCTGAATGTGCGGAAAAATTTCAATCCAGCAGGCTGCGGGCGGCTTCGAGGCGGGTGGCAAAATAGCGATTTTTCAGGCTGTCCGTGCGGATGCGTGCCAGCCCGGATTCCGAAGGGGCATGCACGAAACGGTCATCGCCGATATAAATGCCCACATGCGAGAACGGCTTGTGGCGGGTGTTGAAGAACACCAGATCGCCGGGGCGTAACTGCTGCAGATCGACGGGTGTGCTGCGGCGGGCGATGTCGGTGGCACTGCCGCTGATCTTCAGGCGTGCCGCCTGGGTGTAGATGTAACTGACCATGCCACTGCAATCAAAGCCCGCCGCAGGGTTCTTGCCACCGAAGCGATAGCCCGTGTCGATCAGCCCCAATGCATACAGCACGACATCATTGGCTTTTTGGGTGGTTTCCTCGCTGGCGGGCGCGCGTTCGGCAACGGGCGGGCTTTCCCGGGTTTGCGGCAGGCTACCGCACCCGGTCAGTGCAGACAGCACGATCAGTGCGGCTAACAGGCGGTTCCAGAAGCGGTGCTGGCATGGGTGTACAGGCGATTTCATGAGCCGCTATTGTGATCGGGTAGACTGGGGTGGAATCATCAAATAAACAAGGAATCGCCATGCAATTGCAGGATCAAACGTTGTTGCGTCAGCAGGCCTGGATCGGTGGTGCTTGGTGCTGCGCTGAAACCACGGCCAGTTACCGCGTGCACAACCCGGCGGATGGCAGCCTGCTGGCTCAGGTGGCGGATATGGATGAACGTGATGCGCGCCGCGCTATCGAGGTTGCCGAGGTTGCTTTGCCGGCCTGGCGCGCGTTGACGGGGCAGGCACGCGGCCGCTATCTGCGCGCCTGGTTTGATCTGATCGAGCGGCATGCGGATGATCTGGCCCGCATCATGACGGCCGAGCAGGGCAAGCCGCTGGCCGAGGCGCGGGGTGAAGTGAGTTATGCCGCCAGTTTTGTTGAGTGGTATGCCGAGGAAGCCCGGCGCATCAGCGGTGACGTGATTGACAGCCCGATTCCCGGCAAACGCATGCTGGTGCTGAAACAGCCGATCGGTGTCTGCGCGGCGATCACGCCATGGAATTTTCCGGCAGCGATGATTACCCGCAAGGTGGCTCCCGCGCTGGCCGCTGGCTGCACGGTGGTGGTCAAACCTGCCGAACAAACGCCGCTGACCGCACTGGCACTGGCCGAACTGGCGCAGCGTGCGGGTTTGCCTGCAGGCGTGCTTAATGTGCTGACCGGCAGTGTCGGCCATGCCCCACGGATCGGTGAGGAACTGACCCGCCACCCGACGGTACGCAAGCTGTCGTTTACCGGTTCCACCGAAGTGGGTCGTCTGTTGATGGCGCAGTGTGCGCCAACCATCAAGAAGATTTCGCTGGAACTGGGCGGGCATGCGCCTTTCATCGTGTTCGATGATGCCGATCTCGATGCGGCGGTGGCGGGAGCGATGCACTGCAAGTTCCGCAATGCAGGGCAGACCTGCATCAGTGCCAACCGTTTTCTCGTTCAGTCGGCCGTGTATGACGAATTTACGCAGCGGCTGGCGACGGCGATGGGGCGGCTCAAGGTCGGCAACGGCATGGATGAGGGGGTCAATCTCGGGCCGCTGATCGATGCCGCCGCGCATGACAAGGTGGCCGCGCAGGTGCAGGACGCACTGGCAGCGGGCGCGAGATTATGCTGCGGAGGGCAGACGCACGCACTGGGCGGGCGGTTTTTTCAGCCGACATTGCTGGCCGATGTGAGCCCCGGCATGCGCTGCATGCGTGAAGAAACCTTCGGGCCTCTCGCTCCGGTGATGCGCTTCGACAGCGAAGAAGAGGCCATCCGCCTGGCGAATGCCACGGAATACGGCCTGGCTGGCTATTTCTACAGCCGCGATCTGTCACGCGTCTGGCGGGTGGCCGAAGCCCTTGAATATGGCATGCTGGGCATCAACAGCAGTGCGATTTCCAGCGAAGCCGGGCCGTTTGGCGGGATCAAGCAGTCCGGTATCGGTCGCGAAGGCTCGAAGTACGGGATTGAGGAATACCTGGAGCTAAAGTATTTGAGTATCGGGCTGTAACGGTCGCGCAGGGAGCGTAGAGAGTACAGCGCGCACGAGAAACGCGCTCGCGCTCAGTGCAGTTTTTCCGGGCTGCCGCAGCACTGCTTGAATTTTCTGCCGCTGCCGCAGGGACAGAGTTCGTTGCGACCGGCATCCGGCGACGCAGCAAAGGGGGTTTTGCCCTTGCGCTGCAGGTCTTCGGCAATGGAGGCATCTGAATCCTGTTTGGCGCGCCAGAAATCATGGATGGCACTGATCAGGTCAGGCAGGTCATTCTGTGCGTTTTCAATGGCGGCTTCTTCCTGCGCCGCTGACATCCATTGTTCGCCGCGCTGCAGGGTGTCTTCCTTGAGCATGCCGTTGAGCAGAAAAAGCGGTTGCAGCAGTTCGGTCAGCTGTTCGGCATGGTCGCCCACGGCTTCATACCAGTTGCTGCTGATTTGACTGCCGAAAATGTAGGCATCGGCCCAGGTGGCGAAATCGAGTTCGTCGGGATCATCGCCCACCGGGTAAAGAATGATTTCCCAGCCTTCGCCGGTGGTCAGTTTTTCTGCCAGATCGTTATAGAAACGCATCAGCAGGCCGATGACCTCGGCAGCCTGGTTTTCGTTCTCGAACGCGGGTTCATCACCGAACACCACCGGCAGCCACAGATCGGGCAAAACGGGTTCCGGGCCGCTGATGATCGCGCAGAGCAACGCCTGCAGTTCATCCAGCAGCATGGCCTCGCCCTGGAACAGTTCAGAATCGAGCAAGGCCTCCAGGTGGTCGAGATCGGCTTCAGTGAAATGGTCGGGAGCAGACGGGGTCATGGTAGTGTTTTCCGTGAAAATCGTATCGTTCGCAGTGTACTCTTTCTGCCCTTCGATGCACCCGCTTTTGCGGGTGTGGGTGCGGGAGTTGCAAGGTCTGGGCTCATGCGCCCTTAACCGACTTTTTTGCTGGCGGCTCGCTGGGCGGCGGGCTTGGCGGCGGGTTTAGTGGGCTTGGTTGATTTAGTCGCAGCAGCAGTCTTGCTGCGTGCTGGTTTTTTCGCGACAGGGGTCGCCGTTTCTGCATTTTCTTCCGCCGCTTCTGTTTTTGTGGCCGGTTTGCGGCTGGCTGCCGCGCCGGCCTTGGGTGCGCGCACCTCGAATTCGAAGCCAACCTTGCCATCCTGGCCGCGCACCAGATAGGCCGAGAACTTGCGTCGCGTGCGTGCCGAGACAAACTCCTTCAGCAGATCGGTCTTGCCGGTTTCCAGCAGTTTCTGCATCTGTGCGCGTTCGATGTTCTGTTGCAGAATGATTTTGCCAGAGCGGAAGTCGCAGGTTTTTGCGGCGCCGACCGATTTTTCACAGACATACGCCATCGCCCCTTCGAACACGCGACTGCTGCATTTCGGGCAGGCGCCCAGCGGCTCCTGGCCACTGAAATCGGGTTCCTCGCCTTCGGCATCGCTGTTGCCAAAATCGAATTCGGGCTGATGTTCGGCATTGAGCTTGATGAGCGCGGCAAAGGGGCGTCCCATCTTGCTGCGAAAGCCCTGCAAAGGCCCGATGCTGCGCTGGGTGAGCAGTTCCTCGACTTCTTCCGGTTCGTACTGGCGGCTGGCCACGACTTTCCACAGGGAATAATCGCAGCCCTTGCACTGGAATTTCTTGTAATTTTCCTGGATTACCCCGCCGCACTTTGGGCAGGCTGCCTTGAGGGTGCTGAAAGCTTCGTCGGGGAATTCACCATGCTTGATGCGGTCGATCATGATCCGCGTCTGGTTCATGATGTGATCCATGAACTCGCCGCGCGCCAATGCACCGCCTTCCATCTGCTTGAGCTTGTATTCCCAGTGGCCGGTCAGCTCGGGTGAGCGCAGTTCATCCACGCCCAGCCGGGAGAGCGCGAACAGCAGCGAGAACGCCTTGGCCGTCGGTTGCAGTTCGCGGCCATTGCGGTGGAGATATTCTTCCAGGATCAGCCCTTCAATGGTCGCCGCGCGGGTCGCTGGCGTGCCCAGTCCGCGTGCGGACATGGCTTCGCGCAGTTCCTCGTCGTCGACCAGCTTGCCCGCGCCCTCCATGGCTGAGAGCAGCGTCGCTTCGGAAAAACGCGGGGGCGGTCGGGTCACCAGTGCCTTCACTTCGATGTCGTTACTCCAGACACGTTCGTTTTTCTGCACGGCTACCAGCTGGGCACTTTTTTCGCCTTTTTCCTCGGCATCGACCTGGGCTTCCTTGCCATACACGGTCAGCCAGCCAGGCGTGACCAGCACCTTGCCTTCGGTCTTGAACGGCTCGCCCTCGACGCGGGTGATGCGGGTGGTGACGTGGTATTCAGCGGCCGGGTAGAAAATCGCCAGAAAGCGTTTGACGACGAGGTCATACAGTTTCTGTTCCGGTTCAGACAGGCTCTTGGGTGCTTGCGCCGTCGGTACGATAGCGAAGTGATCGCTGATCTTGGCGTTATTGAAGATGCGTTTGTTCGGGTGCACCCAGCCATTGCGCAGGATCTGCCCGGCAAAGGGCGCGTAGTTGCTGTCGCCCAGCACCTCCAGCGTCTCTTTGACGTTGGGAATGTAGTCTTCAGGCAGGCAGCGGGAATCGGTACGCGGATAGGTCAATACCTTGTGTTTTTCATACAGTGCCTGCGCCAGCCCCAGCGTGGCCTTGGCAGAAAAACCGAAGCGGCCATTCGCCTCGCGCTGCAGCGAGGTCAGGTCAAAAAGCTGAGGCGCGAGCTGGGTGGCCGGCTTGCTTTCTTCCTCGACTGCGCCGTGCTTGCCCAGACATTTCTGGCGCAACGCCTGGGCGCGGGTTTCGTCCCAGAGCCGTTCGGCACGGGCGTGTTCATCCTGCTCGCTCTTTTTGAATTTCTCGTCGAACCAGCGACCGCGATAGGTTCCAGCGACGGCGGCGAATTCGGCTTCGACTTCCCAGTAATTACGCGGCTGGAAGGCGCGGATTTTTTCCTCGCGCTCGACGAGAATCGCCAGGGTCGGCGTTTGCACACGGCCGACCGGGGTTTTGTGGAAGCCACCTTCCTTCGAATTGAAGGCCGTCATGGCGCGCGTGCCGTTGATGCCGATCAGCCAGTCGGCTTCCGAACGACAGCGTGCGGCATCGGCCAGCGGCAGCATTTCGGCATCCGAACGCAGATGGGCAAAACCGTCGCGGATCGAGCCCTGGGTCATCGACTGCAACCACAGGCGGCGCACCGGTTTGTCGGTTTTGGCGTGTTGCGCCACATAGCGGAAGATCAGCTCACCTTCGCGGCCCGCGTCACAGGCGTTGATCAGGCCGCTGACATCCTTGCGCTTGATGAGCCGGGTGAGCAGCTTCAGGCGGTCGGCTGTTTTCTCGATCGGGTTCAGCGTGAAATGGGGCGGAATCACCGGCAGATGGGCAAATGACCATTTGCCGCGCTTGACCTCATACTCTTCCGGTACGGTCAGTTCGAGCAGATGGCCGATGGCAGAGGAGAGCACGAACTGCTCGTTTTCGAAATATTCACCTTCTTTGGTGAAGCCGCCCAGTGCCCGGGCAATGTCCTGGGCGACGGAGGGTTTTTCGGCGATGATCAGTTGTTTAGTCATGCGAGGGCTATCCATGAATCCATGATTCCATGCCGGCTGGCAACGGAAGCGTGCAGGTGAAGCGCGGCATCATAAGCGCGACCAGCGAAAACAGGCAAGCACCCCCCGGCAGGGGATGGGGCATTAATGGACACTGGGGGTGCTGTCTTCAGCGGCCAGCAGTTCATCCAGCAACAGGGCATTGACCGATTCAATGGCTGGATGGCGTCGCCAGAGCACGATCAGGGCGATGACTTTCAGGCGAGCCAGCGAGACGCTGGCGACATTCAGGGCGAGTGCCCGTTCGATGATGATTTCGCGCAGCAGGCTGTTGATGGCACCCGCCTGCTCGAGGAAACACAGGAACCCCCGGCACTCGGCCGATAGACGGGCTTGCTCGCGTTCGCTATAAAGACGGATTGCGTGCGTATCGGTCAGCGGTTGGGGAGCGTCTTTTTCGCTGTGACTTTCGAGGACGGCCAGCCATTCCAGTGCGGCCGAAATATCATCCGCTTCGAAGCCGACGGCGGTGAGTTTGCGCGCCAGTGCGGTGGAGTTTGGAAAGTGGCCAGGCTGGGCGTAGGTCTCAAACAGGTAAACCAGAATATCGAACATGATGGGGTCAAAAACAGGGGATTCGGCAGATGGCACGACAGAACAGGAGGAGCGCATCAGGGCTTCACGCCCGCAAACGCTGATAAATGCCGCCGGGTAGACACGCCACCCGGCCTTCCAGTTCCAGCGGCAACAGCATGGCAAGAAGCCGTTCTGCCGTCAAGCCGCTGCGCTCGGCGAGTTGATCGAGAGTGCAGGGGTCGTGCCCCAGGGCAGCCAGCAAACTGGCGCGCTCCGGGTCATCCGTGGAGAAAAGATCGGGCGTGGCCGCTGTCGGGCGGGGAGGCAAGGTTTGCGGGTGGCTGCTCCAGGTGAGTTCTTCCAGTACATCCTGCGCCGATTCAACCAGCTTGGCACCCTGTTTGATGAGCTGATGGCAGCCCTTGGCCAGCGGGGAATGGATCGAGCCGGGAATGGCGAATACTTCGCGCCCGGCTTCGGCCGCCAGGCGGGCGGTAATCAGCGAGCCGCTGCGCGCCGCCGCTTCGACCACCAGACAGCCCTGAGCCAGACCGGCGATGATGCGATTGCGTCGGGGAAAGTTACCGGCCAGTGCCGGGGTGCCCAGCGGAAACTCGCTGACGATGATCCCTTCGAGTGCAATCTGTTGCGCCAGTGCGCGGTTGCGCGCCGGGTAGATGCGGTCGGCACCTGTGCCGATCACCGCAATGGTCGCGCCGCCTGCAGAACCGGCGGCCAGTGCGCCGCGATGTGCTGCGGTATCGACGCCCAGCGCCATGCCGCTGACTACGCCCAGCCCGGCGGTGGCAAAGGACTGGGCAAAGGCTTCGGCATTGGCCAGGCCTTGCGGAGTAGCGTTGCGACTGCCAACGATGGCCAGCGCCGGGCGGTTGAGCAGCTCGATCCGTCCCTTCAGGTAGAGCAGCACAGGAGGGTCGGCGCTGCGTAGCAGTGCTTGCGGGTAATCGGCATCGGCCAGGGTGAGGATGTGATTACCCGGTTCATTCACCCAGGCGAGGGTGGTTGCGATGGCGGTATCCACTTCGCTGGAGGCGCGCAGCAGTCGCTCGGTCTGTAGCGGGCCGACCACGTTGCGCAGTGCCGTCATGCCCGCGGCGAAAATGGCTTCCGGCAAGCCGAAAGCCGCCAGCAGGCTGCGCTGGGTTTCGCCGCCGATGCCGGAAATCAGCGTCAGCCGCAGCCAGGCAGCGAGTTCTGCGTCAGGGATTCGTTGCGGAGTCACCCACAATTACCGGGCGCGTGACGTTCATGACCAATGCGTAGGCGACGCGATCGAACACGCGGAACACGAAGGCGAAACCATAGCGTTCGTCAGGCAGTTGCCAGGTTTCGGCCTGATCTTGATAGCGATTGCCGACCTTGACGCCGGAGCGTGACAGATTCAGGACGTGACCTACCTCCAGCCCGTCTTGGGCGCCGCGCGACAAGGTGATGATGGAGTGGCTGGCACCTTCCGCCACGCCGCCATAAACTGACATGATGCGGCTGTTGATGCGGGTGTCCGGCGCATGCGGCACATAATTGATGATGTCCGGGCGGGGCGCGGGAATGAGCCGGTCATTCAGGCCAATTTCCTGTTTGGACTTGAGGATTTCCAGTGTGGCCGGCTCGCCTGCGCGCAGCAGACGCGCGCTGCCGAGGTACAGGGCTTCATGACCGAGCACCTGGCCGTTGTCCGGGTCGACCAGTTCTTTGCCCGGGCGGTAGATCTGCCAGAGGGGTTGCTGGCTATCGATGCCTGTTGCATAGGCGGTGTTGCCTGCGCCGACCACCACCCGGTCTTCCTGGGTGGCGACAATACGCGGCGCGTGATCCAGTGCCCCGGCCTCAATCACCAGGGGTTGTGAGAGGAAAGGCTCGATGGCCTTTTGGGGAATGCTCTGGATGGCTTGCTGGTTGTCTTTCGAATAAACCCGGGGAGAGGCTTTCGCCGAGCTGCTGCCGACCGGGTTGCCGATCCGCAACTGGGGCTCGGTGCCGCTGCGGTCGAGGTACACAATTTGTCCCGGATAAATCCAGTGCGGATTCTTGATCTGTTCCTTGTTGAGCCGCCAGATTTCAGGCCAGCGCCAGGGTTGCTTGAGAAACAGGCCGGAAATCCCCCAGAGCGTGTCGCCACTGACCACGACATGACGATCCGGCGCGTTTTCGGTCAGTTCCAGCACATTGCCTTGGCTCTGGGCGGCGGCGGGTTTGGGCGTGGTGTTTTGCGCCAGCGCAACCGGGCTGGCCAGCAGCAGACTTGAATAAGCCAGGAACAGCGCAGATATAATCCCAGAGTGGGTCTTGATCTTCTTTGTCTTCGTGGTCACACGCATGGTGCCCCCCGGAAAATGAGAATGCGAAAGAAACACGCAAGCTTGCTTAAGCAAAAGTCATGACGACAGATAATGCATCATATTAGATTTTGCATCTAGTCGCTTCATTCAGCAACACTTTTAACGGATTTTATTATGGCGCTGTTGCCTATACTCTGCTATCCAGACCCGCGTTTGCACACCCGGGCACGGCAAGTTGAGTCCATCGACGACTCCATTCGTCAGCTCGCGGCCGATATGGGCGAAACCATGTATGCCGCACCGGGCATCGGCCTGGCCGCGACGCAGGTGGATCGCCATGTGCAGCTGGTGGTGATCGATGTCAGCGAAGACAAATCGCAACTACTGACCTTCATCAACCCCGAGATCATTTCGCGTTCGGGGGAATGTGAGGGCGAGGAAGGTTGCCTGTCGGTGCCGGGCATTTATGAAACCGTGAGCCGCAGTGCCGAAGTTCGTGTGCGCGCCCTCGGGCTGGATGGCCAGGTCTTTGAAATGGACACCGAAGGCCTGCTGGCCATCTGTATTCAGCATGAAATCGATCATCTGCAGGGCAAGGTATTCGTCGAATACCTGTCGCGACTCAAGCAGGATCGCATCAAAAATAAACTCAATAAACGCGTCAAACATCACGAGCGGGTGGTGGTCTGATGAAGCTTATCTTTGCGGGGACGCCCGAGTTTGCTGCTGTCGCACTGGCCGCCCTGATCGCGGATGGGCATCAAATTGTGTTAGTGCTCACTCAACCGGACAGACCCGCAGGACGCGGTATGCATTTGATGCCCAGTGCGGTCAAGCAGCTTGCGCTGAAGCATGGTCTGGCCTTGCATCAACCGGAAAAGCTGAAAGATCCGGCGACGCACAGTCCCCTCCACGATGCCGTGGCAGCGGGAGCCGAGTTGATGATTGTGGCGGCTTATGGCCTGATTCTGCCGCAGGCTGTGCTGGATTTGCCGCCACGGGGTTGCCTCAATATTCATGGTTCGCTGCTGCCGCGCTGGCGCGGTGCTGCGCCGATCCAGCGCGCCATCGAAGCCGGTGATGCAGAAACCGGCATCACCCTCATGCAGATGGATGCCGGACTGGATACGGGTGCGATGTTGCTTAAAGAGGCGTTGCCCATCGCAGCGGCTGACACGGCGGCGACGCTCCACGACAAACTCGCCGCGCAGGGAGCCAGGCTCGTCGTCGAGGCACTCGCCCGGATCGATAAGTTAGTCCCTACTTTGCAGGAGAGCGAGGGAGTGACTTACGCAGCGAAAATCACCAAAGGCGAAGCGGCGCTGGATTGGGCGCAATCTGCCGAGGTGCTTGCGCGGCGCATCCGCGCCTTTAACCCGTTCCCTGGGGCGACGGCCACGGCCAACGGTGCTGTCATCAAGGTGTGGCGTGCCGAGCCTGTGACGGGCATGAGCCCGCCGGGCACCTTGCTGGCTGCGGATGCCGATGGCCTCGTGGTGGCCTGCGGGCAGGGCGCGCTGCGGCTGACGGAACTGCAAAAGCCGGGCGGCAAACGCCTGCCCGTACGCGAGTTTCTGGCCGGGTTCCCTTTGGCCGAGGGCATCCGCTTCGA
This sequence comes from Sterolibacterium sp., assembly GCA_018061005.1. Classification (GTDB taxonomy): domain Bacteria; phylum Pseudomonadota; class Gammaproteobacteria; order Burkholderiales; family Rhodocyclaceae; genus Sterolibacterium. The sequence goes on from JAGOVA010000001.1 coordinate 124,406, forward strand.
CTGATCCTGCCGCACCTTCACCCGCGTCACTCATTTATACTCCGCGTTTTCGGCCATCCTCATCACGCCCAGCATGACCATCAAATCCGACAAATGGATCCGCCGCATGGCGGAAACCTATCAGATGATCGAGCCGTTCGAGCCCGGTCAGGTACGCGAGATCGATGGCCGTCGCATCGTTTCTTATGGCACGTCGAGTTATGGCTACGACATTCGCTGTTCCAGTGAATTCAAGCTGTTTACCAACATCAACAGCACCATCGTTGATCCGAAGAATTTCGATCAGAACTCCTTCGTCGAGGTGAATGCCGACTACTGCCTCATTCCGCCCAACTCGTTCGCGCTGGCGCGTACCGTGGAATACTTCCGTATTCCGCGCAATGTGCTCACCATCTGCCTGGGCAAGAGCACCTATGCGCGCTGCGGCATCATCGTCAACGTCACGCCGTTCGAGCCGGAATGGGAAGGTTATGTGACGCTGGAGTTTTCCAATACCACGCCCTTGCCTGCCAAGATTTATGCCGGCGAAGGCTGTGCCCAGGTCTTGTTCTTTGAGTCCGACGAAATCTGCGAAGTTTCCTACAAGGATCGCGGCGGCAAATATCAAGGACAGGTCGGCGTCACGCTGCCAAAAATCTAGCCTCTAGTGTGGTGCTGTGTGGTGGTGTTGTTGCGTTATTGAATGTGACGCATGGGTCATTCGCTTGCGCAGGAATGATGACGTGTGACGAAATGCTGCACCATCACACGCACACGCACGCTCACCCCTGATGTTTCATTCTCCATGCTTCATTCTTCATTGAGTCCGCCATGAAATTCCGCTTCCCCGTTGTCATCATCGATGAAGATTTTCGTTCCGAAAACGCGTCAGGGCTGGGGATACGCGCGCTGGCTCAGGCACTCGAAGCGGAAGGCATGGAGGTGCTGGGCGTGACCAGTTATGGTGACCTGACTTCGTTTGCCCAGCAGCAAAGCCGCGCTTCGGCGTTCATACTCTCGATCGACGACGAGGAGCTGGCGCATGAAGAGGAGGAAACCATCGCCGAGCTACGCGCCTTTGTGGCTGAAATCCGCTACAAGAACGCTGAAATTCCGATCTTTCTGCATGGTGAAACACGCACCAGCCGTCACATTCCGAACGATATCCTGCGTGAATTGCATGGTTTCATCCACATGTATGAAGACACACCGGAATTCATCGCCCGCCATGTGGTGCGCGAGGCCAGGGCGTATCTTGATTCCTTGCCGCCCCCGTTCTTCCGGGCACTGACGCATTACGCGGCCGATGGCTCGTATTCCTGGCATTGCCCCGGCCACTCGGGAGGCGTTGCCTTCCTGAAAAGCCCGGTCGGCCAGATGTTTCACCAGTTTTTTGGTGAAAACATGTTGCGTGCCGATGTCTGCAACGCGGTCGAAGAGCTCGGTCAGCTGCTCGATCACACCGGTCCTGTAGCTGCCTCCGAGCGCAATGCGGCGCGCATTTTTAACTGCGACCACCTGTATTTCGTCACCAACGGCACGTCGACATCAAACAAGATCGTCTGGCACTCTACCGTGGCACCGGGCGACATCGTGGTGGTTGATCGTAACTGCCACAAGTCGGTGTTGCACTCGATCATCATGACCGGGGCGATTCCGGTGTTCCTGATGCCCACGCGCAACAATTACGGCATCATCGGGCCGATCCCGAAGGCGGAATTCGCCTGGGAAAACATCCAGAGTAAAATCGCCGCGCACCCCTTCGCGACGGACAAGGATGCCAAGCCGCGTGTGCTCACCATTACCCAGTCGACCTACGACGGCATCCTCTACAACGTCGAGGAAATCAAGGAAATGCTCGATGGCAGGATCGACACCCTGCATTTCGATGAAGCCTGGCTGCCGCACGCGGCGTTTCACGATTTTTATGGCGATTACCATGCCATCGGTGCCGACCGCCCCCGTTGCCGCGAATCGATGGTGTTCTCGACGCAATCGACGCACAAGCTGCTGGCCGGGCTTTCGCAGGCCTCGCAAATCCTGGTGCAGGATGCCGAAAACAGCCAGCTTGACCGCGATGTGTTCAACGAGGCTTACCTGATGCACACGTCCACCAGCCCGCAATATTCCATCATCGCCTCGTGCGATGTGGCGGCGGCGATGATGGAGGCGCCTGGTGGCACGGCACTGGTTGAAGAATCCCTGAACGAAGCACTCGATTTTCGTCGTGCCATGCGTAAGGTGGATGAGGAATGGGGAGCCAACTGGTGGTTCAAGGTGTGGGGGCCGGACGATCTTTCCGAAGAGGGGCTGGAAGAGCGCGATGCCTGGATGCTCAAGCCTGGCGCACGCTGGCACGGTTTTGGCAAACTGGTGGAAGGCTTTAACCTGCTCGACCCGATCAAAGCCACCATCATTACGCCGGGGCTTGATGTCGATGGTGATTTTGCGGATGACATCGGTATTCCTGCTGCCATTGTCACCAAATATCTGGCCGAGCACGGGGTGATCGTCGAGAAGTGCGGCCTCTACAGCTTCTTCATCATGTTTACCATCGGCATCACCAAAGGCCGCTGGAACACGCTGGTCACCGCCTTGCAGCAGTTCAAGGATGACTACGACAGGAACCAGCCGCTCTGGAAAGTGCTGCCGGAATTCGTTGCCAAGCACCCTTGCTACGAGCGTGTCGGCCTGAAAGAGCTGAGTACACGAATCCATGAAGTTTATAAATCCAACGATGTGGCGCGGCTGACCACGGAAATGTATTTGTCCGACATGGTGCCCGCCATGCGCCCGGCCGATGCCTTTGCCCGCATGGCGCACCGCGAGATCGATCGGGTGGCACTCGACGAGCTTGAAGGACGGATCACCAGCGTGCTGCTCACGCCCTACCCACCGGGCATTCCGCTGCTGATCCCGGGTGAGCGTTTCAACCCGATCATCGTCCGCTATCTGAAGTTCGCCCGCGACTTTAACGAGCAGTTCCCCGGGTTTGAAACTGATATTCACGGGCTCGTCAAAACCACGGTAGAGGGCAAAGTGAGTTACTACGTCGATTGCGTCAGGTAATCATCCGTCGCCACAGACATTCATGACGGCACTTGCCTGCCGGGTGACGCAAGCATGCTGGAGATTATTTACCGTGACGAGCACCTCGTCGCCATCCACAAACCGGCTGGTTTGCTGGTGCATCGCAGCAACCTGGATCGCCACGAAACACGCTATGCGGTGCAGGAGCTGCGTGACCAGCTGGGTTGTCGCGTGCATCCCGTGCATCGCCTCGACAAAGGCACTTCGGGGGTGCTGCTGTTCGCGCTGGATGCCGGGACAGCGCGGCGTATCGGCAGTGATTTCGCCGCGCAACGCGTCAGCAAACGTTATCTGGCCGTTGTGCGGGGCTGGCCAGCCGAGGGTGGCGAGATCGACCATCCACTGACGCGGCAGTTTGACGATTACGGTCGGAAATATCCGCCCGACAGCCTGCAACGACAGGCCGCCGCACTACCTGCCCGCACCACCTACCAGCGATTGGCCACGGTGGAACTGCCGCTGGCTGTCGACCGCTATCCGGCGACCCGCTACGCCCTGGTGGCACTGCAACCGCATAGCGGGCGTTCGCACCAGCTGCGTCGCCACATGAAACACATCGCGCACCCGATCATCGGTGATGCAACCTTCGGCAAGGGCGTGCATAACCGGTTTTTTCAGCAACATTTTGGCTGTGGCCGCTTGCTGCTGGCGTGTACGCAACTGGGCTTCACCCATCCGGCAACGGGCGTGCAGCAGGTGATCGACGCGCCGCTTGCGCCCGGCTTTTCCCGGCTGTTGCAGGCGATGGGCTGGGAGATTCCCCCGCATTCTCCCGCCCCGCCAGCGCACCCTTGACCCGCCCCGGAAAACGGTTGATACTCAGCCTTCTGAAGAATTAATCGCTCGAACAATTAATTGTTCTTCAATTGTTCAATTGTTCCCAACCCATGGAGACGAGGATGGCTCAAGCAGGTAATCCACAAGCCAGCGATCAGGTGCTGCGCGCCGGATTTGAAGTTGGCTACACCTATACGCGGATGACTGGCGAGGTGATCGGTGAATTTTTGGCCGGGCTGCGCGACGGCCAGATCAAAGGCATCAAGGGCAGCAATGGCAAGGTCATCTGCCCGCCCACCGAATACGATCCGGTCACCGCCGAAGAACTTTCCGAACTGGTGGCTCTGCCGGACACCGGCACGGTCAAGACCTTCAACTGGGTGCATCAGCCGCGCCCCAAGCATCTGTTGAAAAAGCCTTTTGCCTGGGCGCTGATCCAGATCGATGGTGCTGATACTTCGCTGCTGCACATGGTTGATGCCGGCAGTGAAGCCCGTATGAAAACCGGCATGAAGGTGAAGGTACGCTGGGCCGCCCAGCGCAAGGGGTTCATCACCGACATCGAATGCTTCGAGCCGGTTTGAGGAGAAATGAGCATGTCTGAAAAAATTGAAATGATCGAGTGTCCCGTTTCCCTCGATTACAACTTTTCTGCCGGTGCGGCGCCGACGCGGTTTTTGCGTGGCATGAAAGAAGGCAAGCTGATCGGCCAGCGTTCGCCGCTGACCGGCAAGGTGATCGTGCCGCCGCGCGGTGCCGATCCAGAGTCCGGCTTGCCGACCGAAGGTGAAGTGCCGCTGGCGGATACGGCGACGGTCATCACGTTCACCATCGTCTTTCTGCCGATTCCGACTTCCAAGCTCGACCCTCCGTTTATCGTCGCCAATCTGGTGCTCGACGGCTCCGACCAGACCTTCATTCATCTGGTTTCCGGTTGTGCCAACGAGGACGTGAAAATCGGCATGCGCGTGAAGGCCGTGTGGAAGGATCAGAGCGAGTGGGATTATTCGATGGACAACATCGCCTATTTTGAGCCGACTGGCGAGCTGCCCGTGGATATCGAAGCACTCAAGACGCAGCGTCTGGCGGAAGCCCGTCGCTATGTCGAATCGCAGGAGAAGAAATAATGCGTGAAGTAGCCATCATCGCCTACGCCCAGACGCCGCTGGTGCGTGATTGCGGCGCGAAAAATGACGTTGAGCTGGTCATGGACGTGGTGCACGCCGTCAAGAAACAGGTCAATTTCACCAACAAGGACATCGATTTCTTCTGTTCTGGTTCGTGCGACTACCTCGGTGGCTCGGCCTTTGCTTTCGTGAATGCGCTGGATGCACTGGGTGCCGTACCGCCGATCAACGAATCGCACGTCGAAATGGACGCGGCCTGGGCGCTGTACGAAGCCTGGCTGAAAATCCAGACTGGCCATGCCGATACCGCACTGGTTTATGGTTTTGGCAAATGCTCACAGGGTGACTTGCCCGATGTGCTGACGCTGCAGCTCGACCCCTATTACACCCAGCCGCTGTGGGCAGACAGCATCAGTCTGGCCGCGCTGCAGGCGCAGGCACTGCTCGATGCGGGCAAGATTTCTGAGGCCGACATGGCGCGCGTGGTGCAGAAAAGCCGCGCCAACGCGAAGAACAAGCCAACCACGCAGCTGAAAGGTGATTACAGCATCGAACAACTGCTGGCCGAGCCGAAGCTGATCTCCCCGCTGCGCCGCCATGACTGCCCGCCGGTCACCGACGGTGCTTCGGCGGTGATTCTGGCAACGCGTGAAGTGGCGGAGAAATTCCACAAGCGCAATGCTTATATAACCGGCATCGATCACCGCATCGAATCGCATCAGCTTGGTACGCGCGATCTGCTCAGTTCCGTGTCGACCAAAATCGCTGGTGAAGCGGCGGGCGTGAATCGGGGCAAGGTCGATGTGGCTGAACTACACGCGCCCTTCAGCCATCAGGAAATCCTGCTGAAAAACGCGCTGGGGCTGGGTGAGTCCACCGTCATCAATCCGTCGGGCGGCACGCTGGCGGGCAATATCATGATGTCGGCAGGCTTGAGCAATTTCGGTGAAGTGGCGATGCGGATCATCAAGGGCGAGGCCAACCGTGGCGTGGCACATGCCACCAGCGGGCCGTGTCTGCAACAGAATCTGGTCGCCGTCCTGGAGGGTAAATAAATGGGTAACGCATGTGCAGTGGTGGGTATCGGCCAGTCCGAACGCTACAAATCCAAGATCAAGAAATCCATGGCCGGCCTGGTGCGCGAGGCCGCACAGAATGCGTTGAATGACGCAGGCTGTACCTGGGCGGACATTGATGCCGTCATCATCGGCAAGGCACCCGACTTCTTCGAAGGCGTGGTGATGCCCGAGCTGTATCTGGCCGATGCGCTGGGCTGCAATGGCAAACCGATGATGCGTGTCCACACCGCGGGTTCGGTGGGTGGTTCGACGGCCATCGTGGCCGCCAGCCATATCCAGAGCGGCGTGTTCAAGCGTGTGCTCACCCTCGCTTACGAAAAACAGTCTGAGTCGAATGCCATGTGGGCATTGTCCACCCGTCAGCCGTTCTCACCGCACCTGAACGCAGGCGCAGGCGGCTTTTTCGCGCCGATCATTCGTGAATACAAGCGACGCACCGGTGCGCCGGACGACATCGGCTGCAAGGTGGCGATCAAAGACCGCACGCATGCACTGAAAAATCCGCATGCCCACATGCACGAAGATCCCGCCGATCTGACGGTCGAGAACTACATGGATTCCATGATGCTATGGGATCCGATCCGCTACGCCGAAGTCTGCCCGTCCTCCGATGGGGCCTGCGCGATGGTGTTGTGTAACGAAGAACTGGCGAAGAAATCGCCGAACAAGCCCGCCTGGATCCATGCCGCAGCGATGAAGTCCGAGCCGACCATGTACCCGTGGCGCGAGGAAGTGAATCCGCAAGCTGGCATCCTCTGCGCGCAGGAACTCTACGCACAGGCCGGCATCACCAATCCGCGCAAGGAGATCGACATGGCCGAAGTCTATGTGCCCTTCTCCTGGTATGAGCCGATGTGGCTGGAAAATCTCGGCTTTGCCGATGTAGGCGAAGGCTGGAAACTGACCGAATCCGGCGCGACTTCACTCGATAAAGGGGGCGACATCCCGTGGAACGTCTCGGGGGGGGTACTCTCCTCCAACCCGATCGGCGCCTCCGGCATGATCCGCTTTGCCGAAGCCGCGTTGCAGGTACGCGGGCTGGCCGGTGAGCGTCAGGTGCCCGGCTGCAAGAAGGCCCTCGGCCACGCCTACGGCGGCGGCGCGCAGTTCTTCTCGATGTGGATCGTCGGAGCCGAGAAACGCTGACGCCCGATTCTCCCTCCCCTTTCCCACAGGGATTCCCTTCGGTCACAAGGGGAGGGACACTCTCTACAGATCCGACGATCCTTAAAGCATCGTCATTCCCGCGCAGGCGGGAATCCATGGGTCCTCGCCTGCGCGGGGACGACACCGATAACCGACTCAGGAAATCGACATGACCGAAACCACAGCTCCCGCTCCGCAATTCGATACCCGCCATTCCAGCGAGTTCTACACTTTCGCCGGTAAAGACGTGCCCTGGCTGATGAAGCTGTGGGCCGAACAAACACCCGATAAGGCCTTCCTGATCTGGGAACCCAAAGAAGGTGAAGTGCAAACCTGGACCTACCAGCAGTTCTGGCAAGCCGCCAACCAGATCGCCTGCGGCCTCATCAAGAAGGGCGTGAAGAAAGGCGACAAACTGCTGATCCACGCCGAGAACTGCCCGGAAATGATGGTTGCCTGGTACGCATCCAGCATCGTTGGTTCGGTGGCGGTGACCACCAACACGCGCTGCATCGGCGATGAGCTGACCTACTTTGCCGAACACTCCGGTGCGGTCGGCTGCATCACCCAGCCGAAGTTCATCAAGGAACTGGCCGCCAATGCCAAAAGCATCGGCTGGTTTGTGGTCACCGATGACAACTCGGGCGAGGCGGCGGCAGTGCATGAAATGGATCACGGCTACCCGGCCTATGCCACGCTGCTGGGGCATGGCGACATGGCACCTGCGCGCGAACCCGAGCCGATGTTGCCGGTCGGTATTCAGTACACCTCCGGCACGACCTCGCGCCCCAAAGCGGTCGTGCACACCCATGCCAATGCCCTGTGGGGTGGACGCTCCGGCGCGCAAAACCTGCAGATGGACAGCAGCGATGTGTATCTCGTCTTCCTCCCCTGCTTCCACGTAAACGCGCAGAGCTGGAGCTTCTGGACGATGATGTGGGTCGGTGGCACGGTGGTGCTGCAACCGAAATTCTCGGCGAGCAAATTCTGGGAAGTCTCGATGAAACATCAGGTGACGCGCGCCTCGATGATCCCTTTCTGTTTCAAAGCCATCGCGATGCAGGAAATCCCCGCGCACCATTACAAAACATGGGCTACCGGCATCAAGATGCACATGGTCGAAATGCGCTGGAACGTGAAAACCTTCGCCACCTGGGGCATGACCGAAACCGTGACGCATGCAACGCGCTCCGATCTCTTCCAGGATTCGCCCGACATGAACATCGGCATCCCCGCGCCGGGTTATGAATTTGCCATCATGGACCCGGAAACCGGCAAGTACTGCGCGCCCGACGTGAATGGTGACCTGTGGGTGCGCGGCACGCGTGGCGTGCAGATGTTCTTTGAATACTACAAAAACCCGGAAGCCATGGCCAAGTCGTTCACCACGGACGGCTGGTTCAAGACCGGCGACACCGCGCGGGTGGGCACGGACGGCTATTTTTACTTTGCCGATCGTGACAAGGACATCCTCAAGGTCGGCGGCGAAAATGTTTCCGCCCGCCAGGTCGAAGAAACCATCCACGGCATCCTCGGCATGGGCGTACTCGACGAGCTGGCCGTGGTTGCACAAAAGCACGACATGCTCGACGAAGTGCCGGTGGTATTCGCCATCAAGAGTCAATGGACGATGCTCAGTGAAGACGAAATCCGCCAGCAGATCATCGACGGTTGTGCGCGCGATCTGGCCGACTTCAAGCGGCCACGCAAGGTCTATTTCGTCGAAGAAATCCCGCGTGCCGCACTCGACAAGGTGGCCAAAAACAAGCTGCGCGAAATGGCCGATGCGCTGGCCGACGAGGAAAAAGCGGCTACCGGCAAATAACCGGGGCGGGGGGGGATGCGGCAAAGTCGTTCAGGCTTTTACGCTTGGTTTGCTGGAAAACACTGGTTACTCCTGACTAAACCGATCAATTGGCGAAAATTACCCATGTCAGCTATATTTCGCATGAAACGTCAATGAGGATTCATTCAGTGGAACTGGCAACCGCCTCTCTCGCAAGTCCATCACTACCGACAAGGCCTAGTGCCTTGGATCAGGTAGTGAGGATGCTGCATGCCGGTAAGGTGTATCGCAGAGAGGACTTAGCGCAGGTTTCCAACGCCGTTGATCGGCATCTTCGCGAACTGGTTTCTGGCGGTACGTTGAAGCGACTGGCGCAGGGGCTTTACTACGTGCCCAAGAAATCGGTGTTTGGCGTATTGCCCCCCGACGATCAGGAGTTGGTTGCCACCTTCCTGCGCGACAAGGATTTTTTGGTGTTCTCGCCGTCAAGCTACAACACCTTGGGCTTGGGAACATCGCAGCTCTATAACAAGACCCTTGTGTACAACCACAAGCGGCACGGCCTCTTTTCGTTCGGGAACCGCCAGTTCGATTTTCGCGTCAAACCGCGCTTCCCGAAGAAGATCACGCCGGAATTCTTGCTGGTCGATGCAATCAACAATCTGGACGAATTGGCGGAAGACAAGCACCAGGTGCTTCAGATGGTGGAGCGCAAGCTGTCCGATTTCGATCAAGCCAAGTTGACGCGGGCCGTTTCAGATTACGGCTCTGTCGCCACCAAGAAACGTTTCATGCGGTGGCTGAATGCCTGATTTCCTGCACACGCGCAGCGACTTCAACGAACTTCTGGCTATCGTGGCCGATCAGCGCGGGATTGATCCGGTGTTGGTCGAAAAGGACTACTGGATCATGCATTGCCTGTGGGGCTTGCAGGCATCCAAGTTCCGGTTTGAGCTGAAAGGTGGGACATCGCTCTCGAAAGGCTTTGGCATCATCCACCGGTTTTCGGAAGACATTGATATCCGCATCGAGCCGCCCGATGATCTGGAGGTCAAAGTCGGACGTAACCACGACAAGCCTGCGCACATCGAATCCCGGCGGACCTATTACGAATGGCTCACCAAGACCATCGCCATTCCTGGCATCGAGGCGGTCGAGCGCGACACTGCCTTTGATAACGAAAAAATGCGCAGCGCCGGAATTCGCTTGCGCTACCCCAACCGAGTCGGCCAGCAGACTGGCGTCAAGGACGGCATCTTGCTGGAACTGGGGTTCGACGACACGACCCCCAACCGTCCCGTCACGATCTCGTCCTGGGCCTACGATGTAGCGGTTAATGCCGGGGTGCAGATTCACGACAATCGCGCAGTTGATGTTCTGTGCTACTTGCCCATTTACACCTTTGTCGAGAAGTTGCAGACGGTATCGACCAAGTACCGGCTACAGAAGGCGGGGGAGGCATTCCCAGCCAACTTCATGCGCCACTATTCCGACATCTACTGCCTGCTGACCTTGCCCGAGGTTCAGGAATTCATCGGCACGCCGGCCTACGAGGCGCGCAAGGTGCAGCGATTTCGGAGTGGGGATGAGCTGGTTGCGGCCAAGAACCCAGCTTTTCTGCTGGAAGACCCCGAAGACCGGGCGCGCTTTGCCAGCGAGTATCGCAAGACATCGGCCTTGTACTACAACGGCCAACCAGACTTGGATGAAATTCTGGCTCGCATCCGGCAGCACATCGACAAGATGTAGCTCAGTGCCGTTTCGCGACGCGCAGGCAAAATGAGCGGGCATGCCGCAATGAACGCATGCCCGCTCAAAGTTACCAATTACTCCCCTTTTTCAGGAAACAAAACCGACTCGAGCGCAGGGGGAGACGCAGAACCCAATGGCCTTCGCTACGTCGGTATGGGTCGATCCCCGCGTGCGGGGGGGGGGGGACGCACCCGAGCGTAGCCGTCGTGCATCAGGGCCACAAGGCCCTCGCGGCTGGACAGACCGCCACGGTGAATCTGCGGTGCATACCGATCATCCAACTCGCGCAGAGCCTGATCGATTCGCAAGACCAGTTGCACGGCGTCGCCTTTGCGGCCACGCCCCGAGTGCCCGATGTGCAGGCAGAAAATTCGAGTGTGGTGCCAAGTATTCCCGATGGGCAGGTACACGCCCCGTCCAATGGCGCAGGAAAGGTAAGCGATGAAATTGGCCGCGATGGCATAGGGATTGGTTTCCGTGCCCTCGCCGCCAGCACAGGCCACCTCGCCAACCAAGCCGTAAAGGCAAGACCGGTGGGGGTGCGGCGCATTTCGATGGATGCCAGCTCCTGAGTTCGCAAAAGGCGAAACCTCATCGAGGGAGGAGCCGAGCGGAGGACCTGATACATCCTCCCTGGGCATTCCAGAGCCCTGCATTCACTACTTGTCCAGAGCCGTGGCCTGGACGATCCCCGAAAACTCGCGCAGGATGTCGGGGTTGTTCTGCGACAGAAACCGGATCACGGCTTCGTTGTCCAGCAGTTTCGTCAGATAGCCCCTGGCCAGCACCAGGTTGAGGACGTCCTGCCCGTACGACTGCTCGACCAGCTTGAACTGACTTTCCAGGTTTGCCATTTCGCGCTCCATCTTCGCCATTTGATCGGCGGTGACACCTTTGACTTTCTTTGGGCCTCCCTCGTTGACCAGCATGTTTGGGGGCGTGGTCGCCAGCAAGGCCTGAGCGTAGGACACCGTGATGTTGTTTGTGGCCACCATCAGTTCGACGCACTCGACCTGGCGCGTCGGTTTGAGCTTGCGCAGGACCGGACTCAGGTTGGCCGAAAAGTGCTTGTCCCTGAGCAGTCGAACAGCCTCCGCGCAGATCCCGTCCAGCAGGTTGATCTTCTTGGTGATGTGCTCCAGGTCCAGTTCCAATGATTTCGCCAACCGAGCCGGTGTGACGCCACGGTCCACCGCCCGCCGAATCATGAAATGCTCCTGGATGGTCGACAACCGGTTGATACGGTTGTTGTAGGTGTAGCTCTCGTCGTCCTTGGCGATCAGGCATGGAGCATCAGTGAAGCCCAATTCCTGCAAGGCAAACATTCGGATGTGCCCGTCCAGCAGCAGGTGCATACCACTGGTCCTGTCTGCTTTGGCGATCGTCAGGGGTTCGATCAGGCCAACGGCATCGATAGAGGAAATGATCTGCTTGAACTTGCGCGAACTCATGAGCCCGTCAGGGGCTTTGCGAGAGGGCAACAGTTTTTCGAAGGCCACTGTAATGGGTTCAGGGATGAATCCCAGGTTGCTTTGCGTCATGAGGCGTTTCCTGCGGGCCAGACGCGTTCAGCAATGTATTTCGGCAGACTATCCAGCCCCTCGGCGCGCAGCAGGTTGGTGAAGTTCTCATCGGCCATGAGTTGGCGCATGGCTTCAGCCACGAAGAGCAGTCGCTGCTGGGCGAATTCCGCTTTCTTGACCATGAGCTTTTGCCGTTCGACCTCGTGCTGGTACGTCCTGATCAGGCTGGAGGATGTCACGTCCGGGACCTTGCGCGGCGCCCCCCTTGCGATGGACCGCCCCAGCGATCGGCGTTTTTCGATGACCTTGCGCGCCTGGATCAGGTGGTTACCGCGCAATTGGCCGTTTTCGTAGGCTTCTTGAAGAGCTGACTGGATGTCCTTGTCGTTGCTACCAGCCCCTGCGATGGCCAGGGCGGCGTTGAGCGGGATGCGGCCACTTTCAACCGCAATCAGTAGCCGCTCCTCGCCGTTTTTGAGTAACTGCAAGATGCCATGAACGTAGTCCTGGCCCAGTCCCGTCTTCTGGGCGATGGCCTTTTTGTCGTAGCCCTGATCGCGCATCTGTTCGATGCCTGCCAGCAACTCCAGGGTTCGCCCCTGGCGACGGGCGATGTTTTCAGCCAGGCTCATGATGAAACCGTCTTCGTCGCTGACATCGACGACCATGGCCGGGATGGTGGTCTCGCCCAGGGACTTGAAGGCCTTGAGCCGACCTTCACCGCAGATCAGCAAGAATTTCTCCCGGCCATCGCCGTCCTTGCGCGGCGTGACCGTGATCGGCTTCTTCAAGCCAATGTTCTTGATGTTTCCGACGATGTCATCGAAGATTCGGCCATTTCGGTCGCGCGGATTGAGGACTTCGATCTTGTCGATCGGAATCATCTGGAGATTGCTGGACGGATGTTCTTTGCTCATGCGGCCCTCCTGACGCGTGTACGTTCTGCCATGCCGTGGAGATAGTCCAGGCTGTCAAAGCGGTAGCTCTCGAACTCGATGCCGTTGTGTTCGGCCAGGCTGATGCGTGGCAGGCCGAAGTCCAGGCGCGGGAGCAAGTAGTAATCCAGTGGAGCTTGGTTCGGTTGGTCCAGGCGCACGGCCACCGTGATGTCAGGTGCCAGACTGGTGTCGAAGCGAACCTTCCAGCGCAGACGCCCGCTGTCGTGGGTTTGGCACCGGGCCAAAACGACCGAAATGCTGAACTCCCGGTTCACCGTCAGCAGGTCGGTGGCCGGGTCTCGCACGACCGTGCCACCGAGTTGCGCGATGGCCCGTTCGGTCTGGCCGATGATTTCCGGGTGCAGCTTGCGCAGGAACTTGTTGACCTCCAGGAACTGGTAGTCCCGATCGGGGGTGAAGCCCACCGCCTCATAGGCCCGGATCAGGCTGCCGAAGCGGTGGATGTAAGCGGCGGCCGACGGCATCCCTTCGGCCTCATCGATGATCAGACCCGACAAAAAGCCACGATGCTGGTACAGGTTGCGCAGTTTTTCGATCAACTCCTCGCTGCTGAACCGGTGCGCCCGGGCCCGGATGATGCCTTGAGCCATGTAGAACACCTCCGGCGGCACGATCGCCTCGAAGGCGCCTTCCTTCTTGATCCACATGTCCGGCTGGTTCGTGATCCGGTGTTTTTTGAGCTTGAAGGAGATCCGGTTGTAGACGTTGTTGCCGATGTACTTTTCGTTGGTCAGCACCTCGCGGACAGTGGCCCGGGTCCAATCCCGATCCAAGTCGGTACGAATTCCCTGGCCATTGAGTCGGGCCGCGATTTCCGACTCCGGTATGCCACCATCGATGAACCACTTGTAGATCTGGTTGACCGTCTGTACCTCGGAGTCGGGGCCTGGCATCAGGATCACCCGATCCGTTTGCAGGCTTTTGTGCTCTCCACGAGTCAACTCACTTTTGACGGAGCCACTCTGGTCGATCAGGACGCGGCGCAGGCCGTAACCGGCCGGGCCACCTTGCCGGTACCCCAATTCGATCAGGCGGCACTGCCCGGCAAACACCTTGGCGGACAGTTCCCGGCTGTACTCGCCCGCCATGGCACGTTTGACACCTTTGACGATGGTGGAAACCGGTGAGCCGTCGTTTTCAAACTGTTCGGCCACGTAGGTGACGTGGATGCCAGCGCGGCGACAGATGTACTCGTAATAGGCGCTTTCGTCAGCGTCCTGGAACCGACCCCAGCGGCTGACGTCGTATACCAGCACCATCTGGAAGTCGGTGGTACCGGACTCCACGTCTTTGATCAATTGCTGCAGCGCCAGCCGCCCGCCAATGTTCAGGCCGCTTTTGCCTTCGTCGGCATAGGTCCGCACGATCTTGATGCCGCGTTGCGCAGCGTACTCGCGGATCTTGTCGGCCTGGTTTTCGGTCGAGTACTGTTGGTGCTCGGTCGACATCCGGACGTATTCGGCGGCTCGGAACAAGGCAGGTTGGTCTGGCCTTCCACTTTCTGATTCTTCTGATTGCATAGGGACCGATCACACAATTTTTGATTGGTGCTCTCGGGCCCTGCGTTTCACTTCATCTGTAGCTGCGGCGCCGGTGGTTGACAGCGTCGAGTTACCGTTGAGGCGGTTGCCATGCAGGTGTTCGAGAGCTCATTTGGGAGCAACGGTAATGCCCGGCATGGGAGATGACCATCACGTCCTCTCTTTGCACGCGTCCTTTTTGCATGGACATTCCGTGCACGCCGGGGTGATTTCTGCAATCCACGCGTCACTCTTTGCAGATGTGTCCTGCCGGAACTTGAGCCAGTACAGACCGGAAAGTGGGGTGCCGGTGGTCACCATGGCCGTCGACACCGGCGGTGTACTGGCCTTGTCCGCCTGGCTCCTGTATGTTCGCCAGTAATCGGGATTACGGTCCAGCCACGCGCGCTGGCTGCGTGACTGGTTGTCGCGATAGTCGGGATCGGATCGCATTTTGTCGCGTTGCCAGCGCAGACGTCGTTCGCGTTGGCAGGCCGGTGCTGAACAGAAGGCCTGATCGCGGACCTGGGGACGGGTTGTGAATGGTTGGCCGCAGCAGGCACAGATCTTGGTGGACATCGAGTTTCTCCATACGAAAATTTGTATGGAACTCGGTGGCCAACTATGGTGGCCTGTTGCCCTGTGCAACGATGTTGGCAACTCGGTATGGCTGCAAACCAATCAAACACCCATTCACACCCATTTCGCCTCCTTGTCTTCACAAGTAAGACGAATCGTCACAACGAGGTGATGACACGACGGTGCGCTCCGCAATGGCTGCGCTTACCGCGTCGATGTCAGCCACGAAGTGTTGTCAGCAACTTCACCAATTCGACAATGGCAGTGAATGGTTCGGGATCTGTGTGCGCCGTGAAACGCGCTGACAACCGTTCTGCACGCAGGGTGGCGACCGATAAATGCGCGCCGGTGATCGCGAACGCGTTGCCAGCACCTTTGTCGTACCCTGGAATGTGCAGCTTGAGGCGGCGCATCACTTCATCACGATGCAGCGGAGCCTGAATATCCTCAAAATGCAGCAACAGCCACAACTCAAAACTGGGCACGGAAGCAATGGCCTGAAAGGCTACCGGCTGCTTGGCATCGTTCCTGAGCTTGCCATCGAGCGAGGCAGCCAGCGTCAGCGCCTCGTGATAGCTGTCATGGTCATCGCGGTCAAACACGGCATAGACCTTCTCGAACGCGCGACGCTGAATGTTCTTGTGGCGGTCGCCATCTTCAAACAATGCTTGGGCGTACTGCACCACCTGGATAGGTGCAGTGCCCAATTCGCTGGGTCGAACTTCCACATTGGCAGTGTGCAAGCGAAAGGCCGCACGGATCTCACGAAAGTAATTCGGCTCGGTCTTGCTGCCTTCAGAAACGATCAAGATGCGGTCGTAGCTCGCCCGCCGTCCCTGCTTGCGCTCAAGCTGTTTCTGTTGTCGCTCTTTGGGGGAGTTGTCGCGAGCCATCAGTGTTTCAGCCCCAGGGTGTGGCTGAGGAATGGCACGCCGCCATACCGTCCCATCAGGTAGCCGCGTTCCAGTGCCTCGTTCTTGCGCGGGCTGAATTCGGATAAGCTGACTAACGCCGAGGTCTGATCGCGGTCTTTTTCTACGAACCACACTTGATCTCGTCGGAACAAATCTGGTGCGTCCAGCAGCGACGTGTCGTGCGTCGTGAATATCAGTTGTGCGCCGCCGGTGTTGATCTCTGGGCGGTGGAACAGTCGCACGAGTTCGCGCACCAGCAAGGTGTGCAAGCTGGTGTCGAGCTCGTCGATGACCAGCGTTAGCCCTTTGCGGAGGATGTCGAGCACTGGTCCTGCAAGAAACAGCAAATTGCGCGTGCCGTTGGATTCGTCCATCAATTCAAACACGGCTTTGCCCTGTTCGGTGACGTGATGGAAGCGCAGCTTGTGTTCTTCCATTTCTTCCGACCGTACTTCAGTTTTACCGGCCACCAAGTCAAAGTGAACGGCCTGCCCAGGGACTTTGCGTGTTTCCACATCAATGTCGGCGATGCTGATGTCGGCGGCAGAGAGGAAGTTGCAAATTTCCTTGCGGCCGTCATCCTGCTTGAGCATCTGAATGGACACCTGCGGACTGAGCTGGGCTTGCTCGTTAAAGATGACCAGTCGATTCACGAACCAGTCGAACACCGGGCGCAAGGCTTCGCTATTGAGTTGCACGGCCATCGACAGGAAGAGGGCGTTCGGTCGGGTGGCACCTTCCCACAGGTTCTTGGGTCCTTTCAGGCCGGGACCGAAGTCGTAGACATCCTTGCCGGTCTCAGTGTCAAAGCGGCGTGTGAACCAACGCTGGGGCTTGAACGCCTTGTAAACCAGCAGGTGCTCACTGACGATCCGCTGAGCTGTCATGGAAAAGCCATACTGGTAGCGCACACCATCGAGCAGGAACGTGACTTCGAACTCGCTGGGTTGACTGGCGGAATCGACATCGAGTCGGAAGGGCTGAACTGCGAAGGTCTGGCCCGGCTGGATCGCCGTCGCGGACTCGGTCACCACGCCGCGCATGTACTGCAGGGCTTTGATGAGATTTGACTTGCCGCTCGCGTTGGCACCATAGACCACAGCACTGCGCACCAAGGTGGGTGCGGCACTGATGCCGGTCGCTTGGGTGTGGGTGTCCTGCAGGGTCTTGTCCTTGGATGCAACAAGACTAAGCACCTGCTCGTCGCGCAGACTGCGGAAGTTCTTGACGCGGAACTCGACCAGCATTGCATTCACCTCGTTTTTCTAAAATAAAGTCTAATTATGACTCAGAAGTGCAAAAAATACAGATATTTTTAACATTGGAGTGATTTGAGTGAGTTGGGTTGGTATCGCAGGCCGAGGCAGTCCTGCCGGGTGTCAAGTCCCCGGTTGAACTTCGCTGGAGCTTCGACGTGGCATCCAGCGGCGGTTTGGCCAAATCGTCGAATCCGCGCCCAAAAGACCCGTGCGTTACTATCTGGTTCTGAAAGCGGACGCGGGTTCGGTTCCGTGTTCCACCCTCAAGGGACAAATGGCCGAAACGGTGGACTTTCGGCCAAAAGCAGGGACAACTGTTCAGGCTACGGCGCGGAATCGAACTGCGCTGCGTCCTGCTCCCTGACGATTTCGAACCAGCGCTTGGCTGGCTCCGAAGGGGTGGCCGGGCTCTCGATTTCGTCGACGGCTGCTGCAGCGGCATTGCCACGCACACTGTTGTTGATCTCCCATGCCAGGATCGCTGGCAGTGAAAACCTCAAGTTGCCCACCAGCATCAGGTGCGGCACGCGCTTACGATTGCGTTCGGCTTGATCACGGAAAAGGTGGGTCGGCAGCGATGCTGCCTCTGCGATTTCCTTGGCCGTGAAGTAGTGGCTTTCGGCTTCGGCACCGAGGCCTTGGCCGAGGGTCGCCTCCGGTTCGGCGGGCTTGAACTCCCGAGTGACGCCGAGCATCGTCATCAGGTGCTGCGCGCTTCGTTGCTCGAATTCGAGGACGTCGGCATCGTGGTAGCGCACCTGTCGGAACAGCTTGTGCCACACAGGCCCTTCGCCATCGAGTCGCCAGCGCCGCAGTGTCTTGAGGCTGACCTGCCAACGGTCGGCGAGGTGCTTTTCGGTCATCACGGGGTAGTGCATCTTTTTCTCCTGAACAGATGACTCCATGACAACGCTGTTCACCGCAGAAGCCAAGTTGATGTTCAGGGCATGCCCGCGTCGCCAAGCTCGGGCGGCAGAGGCTTGTCAAGATCGACTTCGACGCCTGCGACGATTGAGCGGATGCGGTCAACAAGGGCGCCAGCGACAGGCACATACGTGGCTTCGTAAGCCTGCACGAGTCCAACCAGGGCGTTCAGCCGCTTCCCCTCTGGCGTTTCCAGAGCAGGGTCTGAATCCACGAGCGCGGAGGCTTCCTTGAGAGCGGCCCGGTACTCTGCCTCCGTGCGAATCTTGTGGATATTCATGCTGACCGACCTCTCTCAAGCCTTGACGGTGTTCAAGCGCAGCATCAGCGTCATCGGATGCTGCGGTGACTCCTGGAAGCCGTAGTGCTCGTAGAACTGCTTGGCGCGGTCGTGGAGAGCGTGGATGAGCAGCGCCCGGACACCGGCGTTCTGCGAAACGCTCACCGCTCGACCGACTGCGTCCTGCAGCAGGGATGCTCCAAGCTTGATGCCTTGCGCCCGATGGTCGACGGCCAGCCGGGCCAGAACCATCACGGGCACTGGATCGGGCATGTTGCGTCGCACGCTGCTGGTTGCCGCCTGATGTGAAACCGCGCCTGCGGCCATCGCGTAGTAGCCGTAGACACGCCCTTCCTGATCCGTGACGACGAAGGTGCGGCTGGCACCGCTCAATTGGTTGGTCAGTGCCCGGCGCTTGAGCCATTCATCGAGACTGGCTTCACCGCAAGCGAAATCGTCCAGGATGTGGGTGGCGGCGAGCGGAATCGGTGCGCTTAAGTGCAAGCTCATGCCGCGCCGGTGCTCCAGGGTGCCTTGACAGCCATGAGACGCTCAAGCCCGGGGTTGGGGCCGGGAGGTGCGTCAAGCATCGCGGTGAACTGCTTGAACTTGTCGGCGTCCAGGCTGAAAAAGACCTGATCGAGCACCACGGACTGCGCGCGGTCGCAGGCCGCTTCGAGCATGAAGTCCGATCGGTTCTTTCCGAGCAGACTGGCGGCGTGATCGATCAGATCGCGCTGTTCGGGCAGTGCCCTCAAATTGATGGCGGCGTCACGCATTGGTTTCTCCTATTCGCGCATACACAACAGATACACGGATTGTGGCGCAGCGTGTAGCCGTTGTCAATACGCGTTGCGCCTCATGCCGCAGGTGCGGGTGCCGACTGGTAGCCAGTACAGCGCATCAAAACCTGCGCTCCGGGGCTGTTCAAGTTCGGACGAATGTCCACGGAAACGGCCAAATGACCAAAATCCGGGACTGGAGACTTGCGGACGGACTATTATTCAGATGACGGACGCGGGTTCGGTTCCGTGTTCCACCACCAAATTGAAGGGCTCGGATAATCTCCGGGCCCTTTTTCTTGCCTGAGATCCCCGCGCCACACGGGGTTCCGGCCACCTGTGCTGCGGGTGACCATCAGCCAAAACGTCCTGTTTTCAGCGTTTCTGGCTCCAAGTCTGTCTCTATTCTCCGTTTGGCCTGCGGGTAGGCGCAGTTTTGGCTCTCGCAAAATCAACAACTTACACGCGGCAGTTCATCGTCAACCAAGGCGACCGGTCAGGCATCAAACGCCGTCACCACCTCGCGCTGCGCCATCCAGTCGGTCGGTAGCGGATTGCGCTGAAACCACAGCAGGCTCATGCACCGGGGCTGCTGTCCGGCAAGGATGCTCTGGATGATGGCGGGCTCCAGCAGCGTCAGGCGCAGCAGCTCATTGACCGTGGAATGGTGCAGGTCTTCGCGCAGGGCGATCTCACTGCCGCTGCCAACCACGCCGTCGTCCAGCAGCTGCTGCCAGTAGAAGGCCCGTGTCAGGGCCACCAGCAAGGGCTGGTCAATCTGACTGGCAACCTTGCCCGGCGCATCGAGCTGGCCGTCCGGGCGTACCACTACCTTGCTGCCGCCACGCTTGCGAATCTTCAGCGGGATGAAAGTGGACAACTTCACCTGCCCGCCATCCCGGCGCTCGCGCGCAACAGGGCCACCCAAGGCCTGCACTTTCGGCTTCATGCCTCCACCTCCTGCTGTTCCCATTCCTGCAATTCCGCGCCGATGGTGCCGGGCATCAGCTCACCCGCCAGTTCCTGCCAACCCTGATCACGCCAGATGATTTCCAGCCCGCCGTCGGCAATCACCACGCGCTCGATCAGCAATTGCGCCAGTCGGCACTGCTCCGCTGGAAACAACTCCCGCCACAGGCTGGCAAGGTTGCGCATTGGCAGCACAACCTGCGGTTCGGTGAGGTCTGGCCGAATGTGCTGCATCCGGTCCCATACCGACTGCACGATGTGTGGCGCGGACAGCGCGGCGACGATCTGCTGCGTGACCAACTCTTCAATCGGCACGGCTGGCAACGGGCCGTGTTGACTGGCCCATGCGCCAAAGCGCCGGTGTTTGATCGGACTGTAATAGCGGTAGGTCTTGCCCTTCTTGACCGTGTAGCTGGGCACCAGCCGTTCGCCATCGGACGTGAACAGCAGGCCACGTAGCAGCACCGGTTCGCTCTGCCGATCATTGGTTTCGCGCCTGCGTTCGATGCCATCGGTGGCAATCAGCGCGTGCACCGCATCCCACTGTGCCTGGGTGATGATGGCTTGATGTTGGCCGGGGAAGCTCTGGCCCTTGTGGACGATCTCGCCCAGGTACATCCGGTTGTGCAGCATTTTGTAGATGGTCTGCTTGGTGAAGGGCTTGCCGCCCTTGGTGACCACACCTTCCGCGCCGTAGGCCTTGGCCATCAGGGTGGCCGAGCGCACGGTCACGAAGTCATCGAAGATGCGGCGAACCAGCTTGGCCTCAACTTCGTTGATCACCAACCGTCGGTTATCGACGTCGTACCCGAGCGGCAGCGGCCCGCCCATCCACATCCCCTTGGCCTTGCTGGCGGCGATCTTGTCGCGGATGCGCTCGCCCGTCACCTCACGCTCAAACTGCGCGAAGGACAGCAGGACGTTGAGCATCAGGCGGCCCATCGAGGTGGCCGAGTTGATCTGCTGCGTGACAGCGCTGAAGCTGACCCGGTGGCGATCAAACACATCGACCATCCGCGCGAAATCCGCCAGCGAGCGGGACAGCCTGTCGATCTTGTAGACCACCACGATGTCGACCTTACCCAGCTGGATATCCGCCATCAGGCGCTTCAAGGCAGGATGCTCCATGTTGCCGCCGGAGAAACCGCCATCGTCGTAGTCGTCGGCCACGGCAATCCAACCCTCGTGGCTCTGGCTCTTGATAAAGGCGTGCCCGGCTTCCTTCTGCGCGTCGATGGAATTGAAGGACTGATCCAGCCGTTCGTCACTGGAGACGCGGCAATACACCGCGCAGCGCCGCTTTTGCACGAGCTGCGGCACGAGCAAGGGCGTGTTCATTGAACATCCCCCTTGCCATCGCGCAGGCCAAAGAACTTCGGCCCGTTCCAGCGCGTGCCGGTGATGTGGCGTGCTGCCGCCGACAGGCTTTTGAACACCTGTCCGTTTAGTTCATACAGGCCATCGGGCGTGACGGTCACGCGATGCTGGCGTTCATCCCATTCGCGGATCAGCGTGGTGCCGGGCATCAACAAGGTCTGCGCGCTGCGGCCGACACTGGTTTTGATCTTGGAGTGCTTGGCTCCGGCCTCAACCAGCATATTGCGGATGTTGGTGGGCAGTGCGCCGTAGGCTTTCTCCTGAATGCGGTAGGCCAGACGCGATTCCACGTAATGGCGATTGCGATGACTGGGCCGCCTGGGAAAGTGTTGATCCCATAGCGCCCAGAGCTCGGCCATCGGCAGGGATGGCAGCACGGCCAGTTGGGCCGAGATGCTGCCGTTGGGGGTGTCCGTCATTTCGAATTTCTCCTGTGGTTGAGACAGGTCCATGAACGCGCTGTGGCAGGCAGAAGCCAAGTCAAACCGCGCTCTATCGGCTATTCATCACCAGCGGCGATGCCGACGCGGCTGACGTTGGACGTGGCGATGCCACCAACGATGGAGGCGACGCTCAATACGCGCGGCGGCACACAGCCAGCGCCACCACCACGGCAGCTTGATCCGCACGCGGCGCGGCCTGCGCACGATGGATGACGATGGCCTGCCCGGTACGCCGATCGATGTCTCACCCCACGAGACTTGCGACACGGAAGGCACTACACCGATGCCGTCATCGCGCGTGATGGCGGCGTGCGCTGCCGGTGGCAACAACTGCTGTCGGACGGGCTGGCGTTCCAGCCCCTCTGGCCCGGGCGCGATACGTGGCGACAGCGGCCCGAAGCGATCCGGCAGGTGCTGGCGCGATGGCTCGATTTCCATGACGGCAGCCCTCACACATCCACGCGTACCACGGTCGACAGCCCGGCGCCGTGACCGAGATGCTTCTTGGGTGGATTGGGATCGGGCGCGTAGATGCGGCGCTCATCACCTTTTGCCTTCGGGTGGTAGACCTTCAGCCCCCAACCGTCGAAGCCTGACCTGCGCAGGGCGTTATCCAGTGCCGCGACCAGTTCGTTGTCGGTGCGGGTGAACTGGTCGTTCAGATCACGCAGCTCTTCATACGGGATGCCCGCGATCAAGGTTGGCAGCAGCTCTCCATCGCGCGTTTGACCAATCAGCTCGTGGTCGAAGCGGGTGCAGGTGTCGCCCGTCACGCGGGTGTGGGTCAGGCGCACGCGCTGCAGCAGCACCGCCTCCACGCTTTGCATCTCGCGCCAGGCCTGCACGAAGGTTTTGGCGGCTTCCAGCATCCGCTGCGCGCTGGGCTGGAAGATGCGGCGGATTTCCTGATCGACCCATGATTCATCGACGCCGGCCACCATCTGCCCGGCCAGATCGTTGAGGTACTGCTCCAGTGCCTTGACGCGGGTGGGCGCTTCCAACACCTGCTGCGTGGCCTTCACACGCGCGGCTTGTTCCTGTGCCAATGCCTGCTGGTGTTCCTGATCGAAATTGGCCAGCGCAGCCGTATCGCCCAAGGCCAGCAGCACCTCGCGCTGGATGGTCAGCATCATCTCCGGCTCGGTGGGCTTGTCCCAGCCGTTGCTGATGCGATTGGCCGCGATCAGTGCCGAAATAGCTTGGTCGTATTGCGTGTTCTGCTGGCGCAGTCGCTGGAACATGGCGGCCACGGCACTGACGTCCCCGATTTCGTTCAATGGGGATTCTGCATCGGCGGTGACGCCGGTGGATTTTTTACTGCGGCGGATCAGATTCACGGTGGACTCCTGTCGAGAATAGAGAACGGTTCTGACAGGTGTAATGGTCCGCGCAGAGACAGTTCAGGTCGATCAGGGCGCAGCGGGTGGCTGAGGGTTTGCGGGCACGATTCATCCTCGGTCACCCTCAGCATCCGGGGTGCTGTTGTAAAAAAGCCCTGAAGCGGATAGCAATTTAGAGTAATGGCTGGGGCTATTGGTGGCCGTTTCGTACAAAAGCGAATTTTGGCCATTTGCCTTCAGAAACCGGCAGGCGAAGAATCTCCTCATTGCGGGCGCACATCCCTCTTGGCGGGACAGCGTCCCCCACCGACGACAGGAGATTCCGATGCAACACACGCTGCCCGAACTGATTACCCCGCGCACCCTGGCGGCCCGCTGGGGCCTTTCTGAAAAAACCCTCGAGCGCTGGCGCATGACCGGCAATGGCCCCACCTTCCTCAAGCTGGGCAGCCGGGTGCTGTACCGCATGGATGATGTGTCGGCACACGAGGCACAGCGCACCCGCCGTTGCACCGCAGGCCAGTCCATCAGCGAAGGGATCTGGCAATGAACCGCGCCCAACGTCGCCAGCGCGAGAACCTCACCCGGCAACTGCGTGCCCACATTGCCGAACACGGTATCGAAGCAATGCTCGACAAGATGTTCGGCCCGGGCAGTTGGCGTTACGACCCCCGCGAACAGTTATGGATCGTGCCGGATGCCAAAAGCACCGGCCCTGGTCGCGCCTACTACTGCGTGCGCGCCAATGGCGACTGGTTCAAGGCCCGTCTGGCTGCGGAGCACACGCAATGATGGCGACCACTACGCAAGTGGCCACGGTAGTCAGCCATCCCTTCTTCGATTTCAACGATGCCGCCGACCTCATCCTGCCACGCCACGATAAGGATGAAATCCGCGCTCGATTGCTGGACCAATTGGAGTCGGTGCTGATCTATCTGTTTCCACGCGGCAAACGCCGTGGCAGCCAGTTCTACATTGGCAATCTGCAAGGTGAGCCGGGCGACAGTTTGGTGGTCGAACTGGAGGGCCCCAAACGCGGCGTGTGGATCGACTTCGCCACCGGTGAATCGGGCGATGTGCTGGCGCTGTGGGCCAGCACGCGGGGCTACTGCTTGCCCAACGATTTCAGCGAGCTGTTGGAAGACGCGGGCGATTGGCTGATGGTGCCGCGTATCGCCGCTGCGCCAGTGCTGCACACCCTCCGTGCCTATGATGATCTTGGCTCCCACACCGGCAAATGGGATTACCTGGCGGCCGATGGCAGTCTGCTGGCCTGTGTGTATCGCCACGACACACCCAGCGGCAAGCAGTACCGCCCGTGGGATGTGCGAGCGCGGGCCATGCGAATGCCAGAACCGCGTCCACTCTACAACCTGCCAGCCATCGCAGCAGCGGATGCCGTGGTGCTGGTCGAAGGCGAAAAATGTGCCAATGCCTTGATGCAGCGTGGCATCGTCGCCACCACCGCCATGGGTGGCGCGGCCACGGCTCTCGGCAAAACCGACTGGACGCCGCTGGCAGGCAAGACTGTCGCCGTCTGGCCCGATCACGACGAAGCAGGCGCGCGCTATGCCGCTGCCGTCATCCAGAAACTGGCGAGCATCGGGGCCTCGGTCCGCCGCGTCAGCGTGCCGCAGGACAAGCCCGCCAAGTGGGATGCGGCCGACGCCGTGGCGGAAGGCTGCGATGTCGAAGCCCTGCTGCGCGCCTCTCAGTCGATCACCGGTATTGCCGCTACCCCGGCGCTGGACATCACCCGCTGGCGAGCGGCAGATCGTTTTACCGGGCAGCCCCAGCAACGCCGCTGGCTGGTCGAAGGCGTGTTCCCCCAGGCACAGGCCGCGCTGATCGCCGCTGCGGGCGGGGTCGGCAAATCCTTCCTGCTGCTGGCGCTCACGCGTGAAGTCGCGGCTTTCGACGGTGTCTGGGCCAATGCCCCCACACTGTTCGGCGGCGCGCTGGCAGGTCATGGCTTGGCGATCTACATCACCGCCGAGGACGACGCCATCGAGGTGCATAACCGGTTGAATGCCCTCGGCCCGATTCCAGACCGGCTGTACGTGCTGCCCCTGCCCGACGCCGGTGGAGCCGTGCCCCTGTTCGCACCCGACCCGGCCACCCGAGGCCCCGCGATCACAGCGGCATGGATGGATCTGGAGCGGCAACTCAAGGCCATGCCCAGCCTGAGCCTGGTCGTGCTCGATCCGCTGCAGCCGCTGTGTGCGCTGGATTTGAACGTGCCAGAAAACGCCCAGTTCGTCTGCTCGCGTTTGGCGGCGCTGGCGGCCAGCACCGGTGCCTCTGTCATCGTGTCGCACCACTTTGCCAAGCGCGAAGCCTCCACACCCGAGCAGGCCCGCGAGGCGATCCGGGGCACTGGCGGTCTGGTTGATGGCGTGCGGGCGGTCTATGCCTTGTGGCACCCCAAGGAAGATCAGGCCAAGAAACTCTGTGAGGCGCTGGGCGAACCCTTTGAGCGCGGCCGCGTGGTGATGGGCGGCGTGGTCAAGGCCAATGGCCGCGCCAACCTGCGCGTGACCACCTTCTTGCGCAGTACCAGCGGCTTGCTGGTCGATTGCACGGACCGTCTGCGCCAGACCAGGCCAGAGCCAGATGACCTGCTGCCCGCGCTGAAATCCGCCATCGCCCGTGCCGCACGGGATGGCCAGCCCTACACCAAGACCGGCGGCAATGGTCTGTACGAGCGCCGCCACGAACTGCCCGACGCCTTCCATGCCATCGGCAAGCATCGGCTCACTGGCTGGGTGGATGCCTTGCTGGCACAGGGTGAACTGGTCACGGCCATGGCCGACGGCTCCAAGCTGGTGAAGTGGCTCGACGAGCCCGATGGCCCGGTCGCCCAAGGTCAGGCGGTATTCGTTACCGGCCACCTGACCCGCTCCAGTGCCGGTCGGCCAGTTGCCGAGTAATGCTTCCCACCCCCAACAATCGTTCCCGGCTTCCCGCTTTCCCACCGGGAACGCTCAAGGGGCGGGAACGATTTACCGCCAGCAAACACAAGGGTTTAAATCGTTCCCGGGCCAAATCCTTCCCAGCCGAGCCGGGAAGGATTAAAACTCAATGAAATCAACGCATTCCCGGATTCCCGGTGTTTCCTCTCTAAAGAGAGGGTGAGCATTGGGAATGCTCACCTCACGCAAGTGTTGATGCTGGCCGGACCGGGAGCTGACGACCCGCCCAAGCGAAAGGGGTCCTTCCTGGCGATATTCCAATACGGGGGGCGACAGCGCAGCATTGCGCTACCGACTGCCAAGAAAACAAGGTTTGCAGGGTTTGCGGTTCGCACCCGGCGGCGTTGGCCAGCGGGCCAGATCCCACGTCAGCACTGGCGTTCGCAGGATGGAGGGGAATACGGAAGGTGCGAACCAGGGTGCGTACCGAGTTCGCAGGTTTGCACACCGGCCGCGCGGAAAACGGCCTGGGACGAAAACTCAATGCTGGTGCGGGTTTGCTGGTGGTTTTATGTCGAATGTTGCGAAATCGGCCACCGAGGGTGTCCAAGATTTGGAGCCCCTTACGACAAGGGCGTGAGCTGAATTCACTCCCTGTCCGTGATGATCAGACCACCCGATACACCCGCTCGCCGGATTCGTTGTGCGCCAGCACCACGTTCAAGCCCAGCTTCTTGCGCAGCATCCCGGAGATCGCGCCGCGCACCGTGTGCGGCTGCCAGCCGGTGGCCAGCATCAGTTGCAGACTGGTTGCTCCCTGCGGGCGGCGCAGCGCAATCACCAGAGCGGCGAGCTTGGTGCCGGGGCGGATCGGGATGCCCTCCAGAAGTTGGAGATCACCGATGGTGTCCATCGGCTGGACGTCATCCGGCGGCACGGGCCGTTGTTGGCCGATGGCCGCATATCCTGCGGCGGTCAGCAGGTGGCCGCCGTCGGCAGGTTCGATCCACCCGCGCTGCAGCAGTGAGGCCAGCACCTTCACCCGCGCGCCGCCGCGCAGCGTGTCAGGCGGGATCACACGCCCATCGGCGCGGCGGGCGGCAGTGCGCAGCAGCAGGCTTTGAGCCGGGGAGAGTTTGAGCAGGGTGTCCATCGCCGCCGCCCTCACTTGGCCTGACCGTCGAAGATCGCCAGCAGGTCATCCAGCGCCTGATTCACCCGCCCGAGGTCACCCACGTGGCCCCAGTGGATGGCCTCCGGGTCGTGGCCGAAGTGGTTATCGGCCAGTTGGCGCAGGGCTTCGATCTTGTCGAGGATCAGCGGTAGGCGCTGGAGATACGTGTCGAGGGCGGCGGGCTGGGTGGTCATGGTGGGCTCCGGGTTGATTGATGACACCACCATTCACGCGCTGAACGATCAGGAAGCCAAGCTATCGGGGTAACGACCATCAAAAATGGGGTAACGGAGACAACAATTACCCCAATCGCCACATCGCTAATCTCGGCCATTTCAGTGTGGCCGCCAATGCGGCCGTCTGGTAGACTGATGACGATTTAAAACGACTTTGATGCCTCTGTGAGCGCCAATGCTATGAACTCCGAACCGTGGGTCACTGCCATCGATGTTGCCCGGCATCTGGGCGTGGTGAAAGACACCGTTTACCGCTGGCGTGAACGCAAAGGGCTGCCCGCGCACAAGATCGGGCGGCTGTGGAAATTTCAGCTCTCCGAGGTCGATGAATGGGTGCGCGCGGGCGGCGCGGATGAAGAAAAAGTGAACGATTCGACAGGAAACCAAGCATGACCAGCATCCAACAACGCGCCGCCCTGCAACGCCAGATCTGGGCCATCGCCAACGATGTGCGAGGCGCTGTCGACGGCTGGGATTTCAAGCAATACGTGCTCGGCACCCTGTTCTACCGCTTCATCAGCGAAAACTTTGCGGCCTACATCGAAGGCGGTGACGACAGCGTCAACTACGGCGAACTGCCCGACAGCGTCATCACCCCGGACATCAAAGATGACGCCATCAAAACCAAGGGCTATTTCATCTACCCCAGCCAGCTCTTTGCCAAGGTCGCTGCCAGCGCCAATACCAACGAGAGCCTGAATACCGACTTAGCCGCCATCTTTGCCGCCATTGAAAGCTCAGCCAACGGCTATCCCTCCGAGCACGACATCAAAGGCCTGTTTGCCGACTTCGACACCACCAGCAATCGCCTCGGTAACACCGTCAAAGACAAAAATCTCCGTTTGGCCGCCGTGCTTAAAGGCGTGGCCGAACTGGATTTTGGTGATTCGCATGACGGTGATTTTGAAGAAAACCAGATCGACCTGTTCGGCGATGCCTACGAATTCCTCATCTCCAACTACGCCGCCAACGCCGGTAAATCCGGCGGCGAATTTTTCACCCCGCAGCATGTCTCCAAGCTGATCGCCCAACTCGCCATGCACGGGCAACGGTCAAACTGTTGCTCGATCACTTGAAGAGCAACTATGGCTTCTGGCAGCAGGAACAACAAAATGGTTGATTACGCCAAGACGATTGCCGAATCCAAAAACTTCATCGTTCTGGATAAATACACCCAGGAATGGAAGGTCGCAGAAAGCTATCAGAGCGAATATGACCTAGAGCGCGAATTCATCCAAGATCTGGTCAATCAGGGCTATGAACACTTGGCCGATTTAAGCACACCTGAAGCCTTGCTGGCCAATGTGCGCATGCAACTGCAAACACTCAACAACGTGCAGTTTCTTGACGGCGAGTGGTTGCGCTTTGTCGAAAACTGGCTGGATAAACCCAGTGACGGCATCGTCGAAAAGACCCGCAAGATTCACGACGACTATATCCACGACTTTGTTTTCGACGACGGACGCATCCAGAACATCTATCTGCTGGACAAGAAAAACATCGCCCGCAACAAAGTGCAGGTGATCAAACAGTTTGAGCAGACCGGCAGCCATGCCAACCGCTACGACGTGACGATTCTGGTCAATGGCTTGCCGCTGGTACAGGTAGAGCTGAAAAAGCGCGGCGTGGCGATTCGCGAAGCCTTTAATCAGGTGCACCGCTACAGCAAGGAAAGCTTCAACAGCGAGCATTCCCTGTTCAAGTATCTGCAGGTGTTCGTGATCTCCAACGGCACCGACAGCCGCTATTTTGCCAACACCACGGCGCGTAACAAGAACAGCTTCGACTTCACCATGAACTGGGCGAAGGCGGACAACAGCCTGATCAAAGACCTGAAGGATTTCACGGCCACCTTCTTCCAGAAGCACACGCTGCTCAATGTGCTGTTGCACTACTCAGTCTTTGATATCAGCAACACGCTGCTGGTGATGCGTCCATACCAGATTGCCGCCACGGAGCGCATCTTGTGGAAAATCAACAGCGCCTTTCTTGCCAGTAAAGGGCAGGCCAAAAACTGGAGCCAACTTGAGGGCGGTGGCTTTATCTGGCACACCACCGGCTCGGGCAAGACCCTGACCAGTTTCAAGGCGGCGCGTCTCGCCACCGAGCTGGATTTCATCGACAAGGTTTTTTTCGTGGTGGACCGCAAGGATCTGGATTACCAGACCATGAAGGAATACCAGCGCTTTTCACCGGATAGCGTGAATGGCTCGGACAGCACGGCGGGCCTGAAGCGCAACCTCGAGAAAGACGACAACAAGATCGTCGTCACCACCATCCAGAAGCTCAACAACCTGATGAAAAGCGAGGCCGACCTGCCCATCTACGGCAAGCAGGTGGTCTTCATTTTTGATGAATGCCACCGCAGTCAGTTTGGCGAAGCGCAGAAGAATCTGAAAAAGAAGTTCAAGAAGTTTTATCAGTTTGGCTTTACCGGCACACCGATTTTTCCTGAAAACGCCTTGGGCGCAGAAACCACCGCGAGCGTGTTTGGCCGTGAGTTGCATTCCTATGTGATCACCGATGCGATTCGCGATGAAAAGGTGCTCAAGTTCAAGGTGGATTACAACGATGTGCGTCCGCAGTTCAAGGCCATTGAAACCGAGCAGGATGAGAAAAAACTCAGCGTGGCGGAAAACAAGCAGGCCTTGTTACACCCCGACCGCATTCGCGAGATCACGCAGTACATCCTGAACAATTTCCGGCAAAAAACCCACCGCCTGCAGGCGGGCAATAAAGGGTTCAACGCCATGTTCGCGGTCAGCAGCGTGGACGCGGCCAAGCTGTACTACGAGTCTTTCCGGGAATTACAAAAGGGCAGCGATAAGCCGCTTCGGGTGGCCACCATCTTCTCTTTCGCCGCCAACGAAGAGCAGGAAGCGATTGGCGACATCCAGGACGAGAGCTTTGATGTGTCTGCCATGAACAGTAGCGCCAAAGAGTTTTTGAGCGCAGCCATCACGGACTACAACGTGCTGTTCAAAACCAACTTCAGCGTGGACAGCAACGGCTTCCAGAACTATTACCGCGATCTGGCCAAACGGGTCAAGGCCAAGGAAATCGATCTGCTGATCGTGGTGGGCATGTTTCTGACCGGTTTTGATGCCCCCACGCTGAACACCTTGTTCGTGGACAAGAACCTGCGCTACCACGGGCTGATGCAGGCTTATTCGCGCACCAACCGCATTTTTGACGCCACCAAGACCTTCGGCAATATCGTCACCTTCCGCGATCTGGAACAGGCGACGATCGACGCCATCACCCTTTTCGGCGACAAGAACACCAAGAACGTGGTGCTGGAGAAGAGCTACAAGGAATACATGCAAGGCTTCACCGATGCGACCACCGGCGAGGCGCGGCGTGGCTTTGTGGAAGTGGTGAAGGAACTGGAGCAGCGTTTTCCTGACCCTGCAGCCATTGAAAAAGAGGCGGACAAAAAAGCCTTCGCGAAACTGTTTGGCGAATATTTGCGCGTTGAAAATGTGCTGCAAAACTACGATGAATTCGCCAGCCT
>JAGOVA010000014.1 GCA_018061005.1 Sterolibacterium sp.
GAAACAAGAGGATAGACGCTTTATGCTGCTGATGATCGACAATTACGATTCTTTCACCTACAACCTCGTCCAGTACTTCGGCGAGCTGGGGGAGGATGTTCATGTGTATCGCAACGATGCCATTACGCTGGAACAGATTGCCGCGCTGAAGCCCGCGCGGATTGTGGTTTCACCGGGGCCGTGTTCGCCGAATGAGGCGGGGATTTCCGTTCCGGCAATCAAGGCGTTTGCTGGAAAGATTCCGCTGCTGGGGGTTTGTCTGGGGCATCAAAGTATCGGTGCGGCGTTGGGTGGACGGATCGTGCATGCGCGGCAGTTGATGCATGGCAAGACCTCACCGGTGCATCACCAGAATGTCGGCGTTTTTCAGGGCTTGCCTAATCCACTGACGGTGACGCGTTATCACTCGTTGGCGATCGAACGCGCCACGCTGCCGGACTGCCTGGAAATCACTGCCTGGACGGACGATGGCGAGATCATGGGCGTGCGCCACAAAACGTTGGCGGTGGAGGGCGTGCAGTTCCACCCCGAATCCATCCTTACCGAAGGCGGCCATGCGATGTTGCAGAATTTCCTCGACCAAACTGCCTCCGGCGCGGGGGTGCGCGCATGAGTGCCACCCAGATGATCACGCCCCAGCAGGCGTTGCAACGCACCATCGAACACCGCGAAATCTTTCATGACGAAATGCTGCACCTGATGCGGCAGATCATGCAGGGAGAACTTTCACCGCTGATGACGGCGGCCATCCTCACCGGCTTGCGCGTCAAGAAGGAAACCATCGGTGAAATCTCTGCGGCCGCGCAGGTGATGCGCGAGCTGTCGACCAAGGTCGAGGTGGCCGATAACCGGCATTTCGTGGATATCGTCGGCACGGGAGGCGATGGCGCGCATACCTTCAACATCTCCACCGCCGCGATGTTTGTGGTCGCCGCTGCGGGAGCCAAGGTGGCCAAGCACGGCAATCGCAGCGTGTCGTCGAGTTCGGGCAGTGCCGATGTGCTGGAAGCCCTGGGTGCGGATATCCAGCTGCCCGCAGAACGTATCGGCCCCTGCATCGATGCCACGGGCATAGGTTTCATGTTCGCACCGAATCACCATGCGGCCATGAAAAACGTGGCGGCTGTGCGTCGTGAAATGGGCGTGCGGACGATCTTCAATATTCTGGGGCCATTGACCAATCCGGCCGGTGCGCCGAACACCTTGATGGGCGTATTTCATCCGGATCTCGTGGGCATCCAGGTTCGTGTCATGCAGCGCCTTGGCGCGAATCATGTGCTGGTGGTGCATGGCAAGGACGGCATGGATGAGATTTCGCTGGGGGCTGCCACGCTGGTCGGTGAGCTAAAAGACGGTGAAATTCACGAATACGAAATTCATCCGGAAGACTTTGGTCTGGCCATGTCGTCGAGCCGTCGGCTGCGTGTGGCCAATGCCGAAGAGTCGAAAGCCGTGGTGTTGCGCGTGCTGGCCAACAAGCCCGGGCCGGCGCAGGACATCGTGCTGCTCAACGCCGGCGCGGCGTTGTATGCCGCCAATAGTGCGCCTTCAATCAAGGAAGGCATCGAGCGCGCGCGCGAGGTGCTGGCCAGTGGCGCGGCGCAAGCCAGGCTGGATGCTTTCGTGGCGTACACGCGCGGGGAGGCCGTATGACGACCCTGAATGACAAGCCGGACATCCTGAAGAAAATTCTCGCCGTCAAACACGAAGAAGTCAGCGCAGCACAAGCCACCCGGTCGCTGGCGCAGGTGCGCGATGAGGCGGCGGCGCAACCCGCCCCGCGTGATTTCGTCGCCGCCTTGCGCGGAAAAATGGCACAAGGGCAATCCGCGGTGATCGCCGAAATCAAGAAGGCCAGCCCGTCGAAAGGCGTGATCCGCGCCGACTTCGACCCGGCCGCCATCGCCGCCGATTACGCGCAGCATGGTGCGGCCTGCCTGTCGGTGCTCACCGATCGCCCGTTTTTTCAGGGCGCGACGGAATACCTGCAACAGGCGCGCGCGGCCTGCATGCTGCCGGTGATTCGCAAGGATTTTCTGGTCGACCCCTACCAGGTGTACGAAGCCCGGGCGATGGGCGCGGATGCCATCCTGCTGATCGTGGCCGCACTCTCGCTGGAACAGATGCAGCAGATGGAAGTCATCGCCCACGAACTGGGCATGGCAGTTCTGGTTGAGGCGCACGATGCGGCAGAAACCGCGCTGGCACTGCAACTCAACACCCCGCTGATCGGCATCAACAACCGCGACCTGCGCAGTTTTGACGTCAGTCTCGACACTACCTTGCAGCAACTGGCGCAGATTCCGCCGGATCGTATCGTCGTCACCGAATCCGGCATCCTCACGACAGATGACGTGACGTTGATGCGCGACCATCAGGTTCACGCCTTCCTGGTCGGCGAAGCCTTCATGCGCGCCCCCAGCCCGGGTGCGGAGCTGGCGCGGCTGTTCGGTTTTTGAGGGGTGGATGGTGGATGGGTGCGATTTTCACTGGCCGCTTGTTAATCCTGCCGGGCCAGTTTCGCTGGCTGCGCGCGGGTGGCGTGGTGGTGTGTGATTTACCCTCTGTTATCGCGAAGCCGGCGGCTGCGGTCGGCGGTTGATGGCTTTCGTGCCGGGCAGTTTGCAATCGAGTAGCGCGCCCCGCAGCAGGTCGATCGCTTTGTGGCGCGGGAAGCTGGTGCGCCAAAGCAGCCCGATCCGGCGGGTGGGGGTCGGTTCGACGAAGGGGCGTGCGCGCAGTAGCGCGTCATTTTTCGGAATCCGGTCGGCGCAGGAGGCGGGCATGACGGTAATGCCGATGCCGGAAGCGACCATGTAACGGATGGTTTCCAGCGAGCTGCCTTCGAGCACTTGCGGCGCGCCGGTGGCGGTGAGGGGGGTGGCCTGGGCGCACAGATCGAGCACCTGATCGCGAAAGCAGTTGCCGGCACCCAGCAGCAGCAACGGTTCATCGAGGAGTTGCGTCGCTGTAATGGTTTTCTGTTTGACCCACGGATGCTGCACGGGCAGCAGCACCCGAAAGGCTTCGTCATAAACGGCTTGCGCGACCAGGCCGGGTTCGACGATCGGCAGGGCGAGGATGATGACGTCGAGGTCGCCCGCCTTGACGGCGGCCACAAGATTTTCCGTATAGCCTTCCTGGAGGATCAGGGGCATCTGTGGCGCACGTTCGCGCAGCAGCGGCACCAGCGCGGGCAGCAGGTAGGGGGCGATGGTGTGGATGACGCCGATGCGGAGTGCGCCGGATAGCGCGTCGCGCCCTTGTGCGGCCAGCTCGGGGATGCGCCCGGCCTCGGCCAGCACGCGCTGTGCCTGGGCGATGATCTGCTCACCTAGCGGGGTGAGGCTGACCTCCGCCCCGCGTTCGAACAAGGCCACGCCCAGTTCGTTTTCCAGCTTTTTGACGGCCACCGAGAGGGTAGGCTGGGTGACGTGGCATTTTTCTGCGGCGCGGCCAAAATGCCGTTCGCGGGCGAGGGCAATGATGTAGCGCAGGTCGGTCAGTGTCATGCTGGATCAAGCATGGATCATGCCGGATCAAGCGGCTGGAATAGCACTTCGAGATCCTCGGCGGTGATGAGGTGCTGTGCTGGCGCCGCACCGGCCAGCAGGTGATCGGCCAGATTGCGTTTGCGATCCTGCAAGGCGAGGATTTTTTCTTCCACTGTGCCTTTGGTCAGCAGCTTGTACATGAAGACGGGTTTGTCCTGGCCGATGCGATAGGCGCGCGCCGAAGCCTGTTCTTCCACTGCCGGGTTCCACCACGGATCGAAGTGGATGACGGTATCGGCGGCGGTCAGGTTCAAGCCGGTGCCGCCGGCCTTGAGGCTGATGAGGAACAGCGGCACTTCGCCATTCTGGAAACGCTGGATCGGTGTTTCACGATCTTTGGTCTGGCCGGTCAGCTTGACGTATTCAATGCCCAGTTGAGTCACGGCCTCTTCGATCAGGCTCAACATGCTGGTGAATTGCGAAAACAGCAGCACGCGGCGGCCTTCATCGATCAGCTCGGGCAACATGCCCATGAGCAGGCCCAGTTTGGCGGATTCAGGCGATTCGTTGCCGGACTCATCGGTGCGCGTTGTGGCCGACGCGCTGGGCAGTTTGACCAGACGCGGATCGCAGCACACCTGACGCAGCTTGAGCAGCGCGTCGAGGATCATGATCTGGCTTTGTGCCACCCCCTTGGTGGCCAGTACCTGCCGCAACTTCTTGTCGAAGGCCAGACGCAGCGATTCGTACATGTCGCGCTGTTCGCCGGTCAGCTCGACCCAGCGGATCACCTCGGTTTTCGGTGGCAGCTCAGTGAGCACCTGCTCCTTGGTACGCCGCAGCAGGAACGGGCGCACCCGCTCGGCCAGTTGCTGGCGACGCTCGGCATCGTTCTGTTTTTCGATCGGTGCGCGGAACACGCTGGCAAAGCGGCGTACGTCGCCGAGCAGGCCGGGCATCAGGAAGTTGTATTGTGCCCACAGTTCGCCCAGATGGTTTTCCAGCGGCGTGCCAGTCAGCGATAAACGATGGCGCGCCTTGAGCTGGCGGGCGACGCGATGCGAATGCGCCTTCGGATTTTTGATGAACTGCGCCTCGTCGAGCACCAGCAGGTGATATTCTTGCTGGAGCAGCACCTCGTGGTCGCGCACCAGCAGCGGGTAAGTGGTGAAAATGAGATCCGCGCCGGCAATGTCGGCAAACAGGGTGGCGCGGTCGGGGCCGTGCAGGGTCAATATCTTGAGCTCGGGGGCGAATTGCGCGGCTTCGTTGCACCAGTTGGTGATGAGGCTGGTCGGCATGACGATCATGCTGGGCAGATTGGCGCGACCGCTGGCTTTTTCCAGATGCAGATGGGCGAGAGTCTGGATGGTTTTACCCAGACCCATGTCATCGGCCAGGATGCCTGCAATCCCGTAATGCCGCAGGAATTGCAGCCAGTTGAGCCCGGCTTGTTGGTAGGGGCGCAATTCCGCGCGGAAACCGGCCGCAGGGAGTGCTTCTTCAATACCGGTGAAATCATGCAGCTTGTGGCCCAGTTCGCGCAGACGCGCGCCACCGTACCACTGGCCAGGCAGGGCTTCGAGATCGACCAGGGTGCCGGCATTGAGTCGTGACAGGCGCGGCCGGTCGCTGCCTTCGGAAAACTCCAGCAGAGGCCCCAGCCAGGCACGCATGCGTTGTGCGGGCACGGGCAGGACATGACGTTCATCGAGCGGCAGCGGCACCCGTTCGTGGTCGTCGAGTTGCCGCAGTTCTTCCATGAGATGCGGACGGTTGGCAATCAGGCGCGCCAATGGCTCAACCAGGCTGATGCGTTTGCCATCAATGACCACGCCCAGGTCGAGATCGAACCAGTCATTGTTGTTCTGGAATTCGTCCTCGAATACTTCGATGAACCAGTCTTCGGCCTCGCGGATTTGGTACGGAAAATCGTCGTCGA
Organism: Sterolibacterium sp.; assembly: GCA_018061005.1. Taxonomy (GTDB): domain Bacteria; phylum Pseudomonadota; class Gammaproteobacteria; order Burkholderiales; family Rhodocyclaceae; genus Sterolibacterium. The sequence continues at coordinate 5,437 of JAGOVA010000014.1, forward strand.
TTTCGACGCTGAACCCGGCGCGTTCCAGCTCAGGCCGGGTCAGTTCGATAAACAGTACCCAACTGGCGGCGTCCTGCAATGCAGGCAGCAGGCAGGCCGCCTGCATGGAGGCATCCGCGCCGATCCGTTCAGCCTTGGGCAGACGTTTGCGATAGCTTTCCAGGCCATGGGCATGCAGTTGCGCCCAGGCTGCGGCTTCAGTCTCAATATCACGCAGCAGGGTTAACGCCTGGCCATCCCGTTCGCCGCGCAGCAATGGCGGCGGCGTTTCGATCCCAGCGGTGCGCTCAAGCCCGGGGTATTCAAACCAGAGGGTCGCTGCGGCCATGCGTTCTTCGCTGCGTAGCGGCAAAGCCATGTTGAAACGCACGGTCTGCAGTCGCAGGATAGCGTGGGGCTTGCCGGCGGGTTGTTCGGGGGCCACCGCTTCGGGGAGTGGTAATTCCAGATCCCGTCGTGCGCCCAGTTCACCCAGGCGCAGACGGGTCAGCAGCGCGTCGATTTCATCCAGTGGGGGCGCACCCAGCAGGCGGCGCGCCAGTTCGTCCGGCAGATTCAGCTGGATCTGCCCCAGTTCGCCGCTTGCCACACGGACATACCAGGCCGGCCAGGTGGGCAGCAACGTCAGGGTGGCCGTATCTTCTGCCCCCGGGGATTGCTGCTCGATCTGCAGTTGCTGTCGTCCTTCGCCCGTGCGCCGCCAGACCAGCCGTGCCTGCAGGGTTTCACCCTGACGCAGGGCAGGGGACTCCACCCGGTCAAGATGCAGGCGTCCGCTACGCAAGGCCATCCGCAGCAACTGGGCGCCTTCTTCGCCACGCAAGGATTGCGAAGATTCGTAGGCAAACATGACATTTTCCTGGAGGGCGATAAACAGCCGCAGGATGGGCATGTCGCCGGGCTGGAACCAGGCGGGCACATTGCCCCAGGTCAGCTGATGCAGATCGGGGCGTAACAGTTCAGGTTTGCCGTGGCTGCCATCTTTGAGCAAACGGGTTTTGTAGAGTGTCAGGCGCGCATCAGCGGGCGTCAGCACATATTGGATTTGCGTACCCCCTGCGGCTTTGGGCAGCGGGGCGGGGTGATCGGGCAGCGCACCGGATTCCAGTGTTTGCAGCCAGGACAAAGTTTCGGCAGAAGCCGCCTGCATTTCGGTGGAGATGGCCGCGTCAGCATGAGGCTGCGTGCAGGCCTGTGCTTGCCAGTAACTGAGTACGGCCACGACGTGCGTGCAATTGAAGCCTTCGTTACAGGAGCAGATCCCCGCGATATGGGTGACGCGACGACCGTCATGGGCGAGCTGGATGTCTTGCTGGTACTGCTTGCCACGGCTGCCGCAGCAATGGCCGACGATACGCACCTTGCCCGGTGCGGTCTTTATGCTTTCGATCCCGGCATGGCCTTCTGCCGCCAATCCTTGACCCCGGTGGGTTGGTATGGAGTCGAAATGATCTTCAAATTGCAGGGACAGATGGCGTGGTTCTTCTGACATTGCGGTCTTGTCTCGAAAGCGTGGCGCGTAAGCCATTTCGGCAAACCGTGCAGGTTACCAGAGTCCGCTGGTTTGCGGCTGATTTGGGCTGATTGGGGCTGATTCGCCGGGTGCGCGGGAAATTGTTTAATTGTTCAGTCGTTCAGTCATGGCCCAGTGGATGCGCCGACACCGGGCGGCTGCGCGCGCCAAAAATAGCTGTCCCCATGCGAACCAGCGTCGAGCCTTCCTGTATGGCCAGCTCGAAATCATCACTCATACCCATCGACAGAACATCGAGCCGACAGCCCTGGGTATTCAACTGGTCACGCAATTCACGCAGCTGACGAAAGCGCGCGCGCAACAGTTCGGTGTCGGGGCTGGGCTCGGGGATACACATCAGGCCGCGCAACTGCAGGCGGGGTAGCTGCATCACGGCCCGCGCCAAGGCCAGCACTTCATCGGGGGGGGCACCACCCTTGCTGGCTTCGCCGCTAACGTTGACCTGCAGGCAGAGCTGTAGCGGCGGCAGATCCGCCGGGCGTTGCGCGGAAAGACGTTCGGCAATTCTTAGCCGGTCGATGCTATGCACCCAGGTGAAATACTCGGCCACCTCGCGCGTTTTGTTGCTTTGCAGCGGGCCGATGAAGTGCCATTCGAGATCGAGGTCGGCCAATGACGTGATTTTCGTCACGGCTTCCTGCACATAATTTTCGCCAAAGGCGCGTTGCCCGGCACGCCAGGCATCGCGCACGGCTTCGGCGGGCCAGGTCTTGCTGACGGCCAGCAGACGCACCTCGCCCTCATGTCGGCCGCAAGCCTTCACGGCGTGCCGCACCCGGTTTTTCGTGTCTTGCACGTTGTCAGATATTGTTGCCATAATGCCGCGGCAGTATACAGTGCTGCATCGAGTCAGGCTATGCGCTGATCTCATTGCGGCATCGGCAACACCGATCACCAATAAATACCACGACACCACGACACCACGCTTACGCACGGGACATCACTTCATGGACATCACCGAACTGCTAGCCTTCTCCGTCAAGAACAAGGCCTCCGATCTGCATCTGTCGGCAGGTCTGCCACCGATGATCCGCGTGCATGGCGACATCCGCCGCATCAATCTGCCGCCGATGGAACACAAAGACGTTCATGCGATGGTGTATGACATCATGAACGACGGTCAGCGCAAGTTTTATGAAGAGAATCTCGAAGTCGATTTCTCTTTCGCGATTCCCGATCTCGCCCGCTTCCGGGTGAATGCGTACAACCAGCAGCGTGGTGCGTCCGCCGTGCTGCGGACGATTCCTTCGAAAATCCTTTCGCTTGAAGATCTCAGCTGTCCGAAAATTTTCTCCGACATCGCCAAGTATCCGCGCGGCCTGGTGCTGGTGACCGGCCCGACCGGTTCGGGTAAATCAACCACCCTGGCTGCGATGGTCAATGACATCAACGAAAACGAGTGTGGTCACATCCTCACTGTGGAAGACCCGATCGAATTCGTGCATGAATCGAAAAAGTGTCTCATCAACCAGCGCGAAGTCGGCCCGCATACCCTGTCATTCTCCAACGCCCTGCGTTCAGCACTGCGGGAAGATCCGGACGTGATTCTGGTGGGTGAAATGCGCGACCTCGAAACCATCCGTCTGGCCATGTCGGCCGCAGAAACCGGCCACCTGGTGTTCGGCACACTGCATACCTCGTCGGCTGCCAAAACCGTTGACCGTATCATCGACGTGTTCCCGGGTGACGAAAAGGAAATGGTGCGCGCCATGTTGTCTGAATCGCTGCGTGCGGTCATTTCGCAAACGCTGCTGAAAACCAAGGATGGCAATGGCCGTATCGCGGCGCACGAAATCATGATCGGCACGCCGGCCATCCGTAACCTGATCCGCGAAGCCAAAGTGCCGCAGATGTATTCGGCGATCCAGACCGGCCAGTCACTGGGGATGCAGACGCTCGACCAGAACCTGCAGGATCTGGTTCGCCGCAATGTCGTCAGCTCGGCCGAGGCGCGTTCCAAGGCAGCCAATAAAGACGCTTTCCCCGTCTGATTTTTGTTCCACATTCATACCGCATAGCAGGAAAGATCGACCATGGAGCGCGACGAGGGCCTCAAATTCATGTGCCAGCTGCTGAGCATGATGCTCGGCAAAAAAGGTTCAGACCTGTTCATTACCGCCGGTTTTCCGCCGGCCATGAAAATCGACGGTAAGATGACTCCTGCGACCTCGCAGCTGTTGTCCCCCCAGCATACGCAGGAGCTGGCGCGCTCGATCATGAACGACAAACAGGCCGCCGAATTCGAGGCGACCAAGGAATGTAATTTCGCCATCAATCCGGCGGGGATCGGCCGCTTCCGCGTTAATGCCTTCGTTCAGCAGGGCAATACCGGGCTGATCCTGCGAACCATCACCACGGAAATTCCCAAGTTTGATGATCTCAAACTGCCGCCGGTGCTGAAGGATGTCGCGCTGACCAAGCGCGGCCTGGTGCTGTTTGTGGGCGGGACGGGCTCGGGTAAATCGACCTCGCTGGCTTCGATGATCGGTCACCGCAACCAGAACAGCTACGGTCACATCATCACGATTGAAGATCCGGTGGAATATGTGCATCCGCACATCAACTGCATCGTGACCCAGCGTGAAGTAGGCGTGGATACCGACTCCTGGGAAGCCGCACTGAAGAACACCCTGCGTCAGGCACCCGATGTGATCCTGATCGGTGAAATCCGTGACCGTGAAGTCATGGAACACGCGATCGCCTTTGCCGAAACCGGCCACCTGGCAATGGGCACGTTGCACGCCAACAGTGCCAACCAGGCGCTGGATCGCATCATCAACTTCTTCCCGGAAGACCGGCGTCAACAACTGCTGATGGATCTGTCGTTGAATTTGCGTGGCATCGTCGCCCAACGCTTGATCCCGCTCAGGGACAGCAAGGGGCGTGCGGCTGCCGTTGAAGTCATGCTCAACTCGCCGCTGATTTCCGATCTGATCTTCAAGGGCGAAGTCTCCGGCATCAAGGAGATCATGAAGAAGTCACGCGAACTGGGCATGCAGACCTTCGATGCAGCACTCTTCGACCTGTTCGAGGAAGGTCGTATCGGTTACGAAGACGCGCTACGCAATGCGGATTCAGTGAATGACCTGCGCTTGCAGATCAAGCTGCACAGCAAGACCGCCAAGGATCAGGATCTGGCTTCGGGCATTCAGCATCTCAATATCGTCTGAGCCAGGCCGCACACGCGCTGCCGGTGTTACGGCAGATCGGCACTGGGCATCCGCGACAGGATGAGCTGCGTACGCCGGTTGAGGTACTCAGAATACGGGTTCTTTTCGAAGCGGCGTGGCGCGGGCAGCATTACGGCCAGGCGTGCGGACTGCTCGGCGGACAGGCGCGCAGCCGGAATGCGGTAGTAACGCTGCGCGGCGGCCTCGGCACCGAATACGCATTCTCCCCACTCGACCGAATTCAGATACACCTCGAGGATGCGCTCCTTGTCCCAGAGCGTTTCCAGCATCAGGGTGATGATGGCCTCCTGCACCTTGCGTAACGGGGTTTTGGCCGGGGAGAGAAACAGGTTTTTGGCCAGCTGTTGCGAGATGGTCGAGCCGCCCGCGACCACCTTGCCTTTCTTCTGGTTTTTCTCCAATGCCTTTTGCATGCCTTCCCAGTCGAAGCCTTCGTGGTCGATGAATTTGTCATCTTCCGAGGCGATTACCGCGCGCTTGAGCTGCACGGAGATTTTTTCGTAGGGCTGCCAGCGATGGCGTAATTCGGCCTGGGGGTTTTTGACACGCGCTTCGCCCAGACGGATCTGCATGAAGCGGGTCATGTCCGGATCGCTGAACTTCCACCAGACCACCCAGCCGAAATACCAGAGCTGCGAAAGCAGCAGCAACAGCACCAGCCCCAGCAGGATGCGTTTGCCCCAGCGCATGGTCTGGCCGATGGTTTCCTTCATGTGCTACGCAAGCGGCTCAGCAGGGCGGCCGTTTCCGGGCGCACGCCGCGCCACAGCAGAAAGGCCGCCGCCGCCTGTTCAACCAACATGCCCAGGCCATCGGCCACGCGCACCTGCGCCCGCCGCGCCTGCGCCATGAACGCGGTTTCCCGGCCATAGAGCATGTCATAGGCCAGTCCACCGGGGGCAAACAGGGTGTCCGGGAGCGGCAGGGCGGCATCACTCAGGCCGGCCGAGGTGGCGTTGATGACGATGTCAAATGACTGCCCGGCCAGTTCATCAAAACCACAGGCCGAGAGCACGATGCCGTGAGCTTTCATCTCGCGGGCCAGTGCCTGTGCCTTGCTGGCGGTGCGGTTGGCCAGCAGCAGTTGCGCCGGGGCTTCGGCCTGCAAGGGCTGCAGGCAGCCGCGTGCTGCACCGCCTGCGCCGAGCAGCAGCACACGCTGAGCGCGGATCGGCTGGCCGAGATTGATGGTGATGTCGCGCACGATGCCTGCGCCGTCGGTGTTGTCGCCGAGAATTTCGTGACCGTCAAAGCTCAGGGTATTCACGGCACCGGCGGCGCGCGCGCGCGGGCTCAGGCGGGTGGCCAGACGAAAGGCGGCTTCCTTGAAGGGCACGGTGACATTGGCGCCTCTTCCGCCTGTGGCGATGAATTTTTCGACGCTGGCCGCGAAGCCGTCGAGTGGTGCGAGCAGGGCGGCGTAGTGCATGTCCTGCCCCGTCTGTTCGGCAAAGTGGCGGTGGATCAGCGGGGACTTGCTGTGTGCAATCGGGTTGCCGATCACGACGTATTGATCCGTCATGGGTTCATCCGGTCAGTTGGCCTGAATCCGGTCTTCATTGGTAAATGACCAGGTGCGGGTGATGCCGATGATATCGACATCCGACAGGCTGGCAGGGAAGGACGGGAAGGGGGCTGACTGGCGAATGATGCGGATAGCCGCTTCATCGAGCAGTTTCTTGCCCGAAGAGCGGTCGAGGGTGATCGATTCAATATTGCCGTCGGAGCGGATTTCGACCGTCACCACCAGCGTGCCGTAGAGCTTGCCGCGTGCGGCAGCCGGATAATTGAGATTGCCGATGCGCTCGACTTTTTGTCGCCAGTCTTCCTCGTACTGGGCAAAGCGGTATTCGGTGGCGCGCGCGCCGATGAATTTCTTGCGCGGACGTTTGTTGTATTCCTCGGTCTGCCGGTCGATCTGGCCTTGCAAGCGCGCCATCGCCATGGCCGACATGGCCAGATCTGCCCCGGTGACGGAAGTTGGCGTGGGGGGCGTGGGTGGGGCGGGTTGCCGGTGCTGGGTGGAGGTGGTTTGTTCGCGGCTTTTGAGCTGGCTCATCAACTGGCGCTGCAGGGTTTCCATTTCGGCGACCTTGCGCCGTGCTTCGACCAGCTGGTCTCCCGCGCGCGCCTGCTGGGTGGCGGGCAGCGGTGTTTTGGCGATGCGCTTTTGCTCGGTGTTGCCGCCGCCATCCAGATTGGCCTGCGCGCGCGCCTGGGCATCGTGCGGGCGGGTGGCACTTTTGGCATTGACCAGGATGATTTCGAGTGCCTGCTGACTGGCCTGCGCCAGTTTGTCCGGTACCTGAAAATGGATGGCCAGCAGGAGTGCGTGTGCCAGCAGGGAAAGGCTTAATGCAGCAGACAGCGTGATGCCCCGAGGCAGCAGAGCCAGCACGGGTTTCAGCCAGGCGGGAACGAGCGGGATGGGAATAGGGAAGGGGGGAAGGGGATGCCGCATAACCGCTGATTTTACCCGGCCATCCCCGCCCCTTCCAAAGGCGTAACAGAGGGGGCTGCCGGGGCTATTTCAACGCTATCGGCGGCCGCTTCAGATGGCGCGTCTTCAGGCGTTGCGGTGGTTTCATCGTCATCGAGGGCGAGCTGGGTGTCCGGTGCGTCGGGCAGGGTGTCGAGATAACGGGCGCGTGCTTCGATGTCGAACAGGTCGATGTGCTCGATGGTCAGGCGTATCCGTGCGCCATAGTCGAGTGCAGGCAGCCCCGGCATGCGGATGACCAGCGGCACCGCCTCGAGGCGCACCAGGTCTTCGCGCAGTACGCGCGCCGTGGTTTCGCTGATCTGCTCTTGTTGCAGCCAGCGCAGACACCAGTAGCGTTCCATGCCGCGCTGGAAATCGGCATAGGCGGCGTAAGTCAGTTCGAAGTCGCGCAGTGCCGAGAGAAAGTCGACCGATTTGGCCGCGTAGGTTGGTGTTTCACCGCGCAGCCAGGCGATCAGCTGCCACTGGTTGATGAGGTCAACATGGCGACGCAGGGGCGAGGAAGCCCAGCTGTAGCAATCGACCCCCAGCCCTTCGTGCGGCGCGGCGACGGTGGTCATGCGAACCTTGCCCGAGGTCTGCGCCCGGTACAGGGCGGCCACCTTGGCATCCGCCAGATCGCGCCCCCAGCCGGCATTGGCGACGATCATCAGCTCCGCCACCAGCTTGTCGAGGGGTGAGCCACGTTTGCGGCGTTCGATGGTGATCCGTCCCGGCTCGTCGCCTGCCGCCGTCGACCAGTCGACGAGGTAATTGAAGTCGGTCTGGTTCTGCGTTTGTCCGGCTTTGCCGCGACCGGCTTCGAGTACGGTGGCCAGTTCCCAGAGCAGTTTGAGTTCATCGCGGAAAGGAAAGTCGGGCAAACCTTCGGCCAGGGTGTCTTCGTTGAACAGCGGTTCGATATCGTGATGGCGCAGGTTGGCGACGATGGGGACGCGCTCGATCCTGCTGCTACGTCCACGCACACTGAAGTCGGGCGCGACATCGAGATAGACCGAGAGCGCCGGGCAGTCGCGTCCGGCCAGCAGGGTGTACCGCTCGACCACGGCTTCAGGCAGCATGGTGATCTTGCGCCCCGGCATGTATACCGTGGATAAACGCTGGCGGGCGATTTTGCCCAGATCGTCTTCGGGGCTGAAGCCCAGGCCGGGGGCGGCGATGTGGATGCCGATCCGCCAGCCGCCGTCGGCCTGATGGGTGACGGAGAGTGCGTCGTCGATTTCGGTGGTATGCGCGTCGTCGATGCTGAAGGCGGCCACGGCAGCCAGCGGAAGATCGGCCAGTGATGCCGCTTCTGCGGGCAGGGTATGCGCGGCAAATCCGGTGCCTTCGGGGAAATACTCGGCAAGAAATCGCCCCAGATGGAGTTCATGGCAAGAGGCGAGCGCGCCGCAGCGCATCAGCAGGCGCGGGGCAGACAGACCCGCTTCTGCACAGGCCATCTCCAATGCTTTGGTTTCCGGACGGTTGCGATCCGGCTTGTAGAGCAGTTGCCGCAACATCGGCTGGGGCTGGAATTCGGCGGGCAGCGTCCCGGCTTGCAGTTCCGTGCTCATGCGTTCGATCGCCAGTGCCTGCAGCCGTTTCTTTTCCAGCCCGGCCAGGGCAGCCTGCAGGATTTCAGGCGGTGCCTTGCGAAAACGGCCACGACCCTTGCGATGAAAATAGATGGGGGCGGCCTGCAGGTGCAGCAACATGGCCGCCGCTTCAAGCGCACTCGGCGTGTGCCCCGCATATTCGCAGGCCAGTTCCTCGAAACTGAATTCGGTGTCGCCGCAGGTTTCCCAGAGAAAACCGGTGTCGATGTCTCCCGCTGCGCGGGTCGCCCGCTCCAGCAGTTCTGCCGGGCTGGGGGCTTCGAAACGCAGCAGAATGTTGGCGGCTTTCACTTTGCTGCGCTTGCCGGTCGGCAGTTCAACCTGCAGCGAGGTGTTGTTATCGGCCAGCACGCCCCCTGCACGGAAGGCGCCGTCCTCTTCGAACAAGACATTCATCGGAAATCACCTGCAGCGGAAAAACCCGACATTATACGGGGGACAGGGGTTCCCCGGTTTCAGGTGGCTTCATGTGGCTTCAAGCGGCAGTCCAGTTCACCCAGTCCAGTTGCCAGGTGGCCAGCACGATGATGCCAAAGATGATGCGGTACCAGGCGAAGGGCGTGAAATCATGGGTGCTGATGAAGCGCAGCAGCCAGCGCACGCAGAAAAATGCCGAGATGAAGGAGGCAATGAAGCCGACCGAAAACAGGTCGATATCCTGCGCGGAAAACAGGGCACGATTTTTATAGATTTCATAAAAAGTCGCGGCTGACAGGGTGGGGATCGCCAGAAAGAAGGAGAACTCGGTGGCCGCCTTGCGCGACAGGCCAAACAGCAGGCCGCCGATGATGGTGGCACCCGAGCGTGAGGTGCCCGGGATCAGTGCCAGGCATTGCGCCAGGCCGATCTTGAGTGCGTCGAGTGGGCTCAGGTCGTCGGCGGTGGCCACGCGCACGACGTGCGGGCGTTTTTCTGCCCAGAGGATGATGAATCCGCCGATGATGAAAGCCAGTGCCACGGGGATGGGTTGAAACAGGTGTGCCTTGATGCTTTTGGCAAACAGCAGGCCGGATACGGCCGCCGGGATGAAGGCGATCATCAGGTTGGTGACCAGCCGGCGGGCGGCGAGACCTTGCGCTTGCCACAGCCCCTGAATGACGGAGATGAGTTTGGCGCGATATTCCCACATCACGGCGAGAATGGCGCCGAACTGGATGACGATTTCGAAGACCTTGCCTTTGTCGTCATTGAAATGCAGTAAATCACCGACCAGAATCAGATGGCCGGTGCTGGAAATCGGCAGAAATTCAGTCAGCCCTTCGACGACCCCCAGTATGAGGGCATGCAGCAGCAGTGTAATATCCATAATCGCTTTTTGTGTGGCCGCCATGGCCATCCGGGCGGCGAGTCTAGCACGACAGAAATCCTCTTGTTTCTTGTGGTTCTTTCGCCAACATGAGTAAAAAGATCACTGTAGCGCAGCTCCAGCCGGGCATGTTTATCTGTGACCTGGGCAGCGACTGGATGGCGCATCCGTTCTTGCGTTCAAAATTTCTGGTGCATGACGAAGAACAGGTGCGAAAAATTGTGGAATCCGGCATCCACGAGGTCTACATCGACCCTGCGCGTGGGCTTGATGTACGTGACGCGCCCACGCATGTGGAGGTCGAGGCGCAGATCAGTACCGACCTTGGCCGGCTTGCCGCAAAGAAAGTGCTGCCGCGCAAGACCTCCGTGCATGAAGAGTTGCTGCATGCCCGCAGGATTTCCACGGAAGCCAACGGCATCATTCGCCACATCATGCAGGATGTGCGCCTGGGCAAGCAGGTGACGGCGGAAATGGCCGAGCCGGTGGTCGAGAAAATTACGGATTCCATCCTGCGTAACAGCAGCGCGCTGCTGTCGCTCACCCGTGTCAAGAACAAGGACGACTACACTTTTCAGCATTCCGTCTCGGTGTGTGCCTTGCAGGTGGCGTTCTGCCACGCGCTGGGGCTGGATGCGACCACGGTGCGTCTGGCCGGGATGGGCGGCTTGCTGCACGATATTGGCAAGGTCAAAACACCGGATCAGATACTCAACAAGCCCGGGCGGTTGAGTGAAGAGGAGTTCGAGGTGATGAAGTGCCATGTGGTTGAGAGCCGGAAAATTCTCAGTGAAACCGATGGTATCAGCGAAATTTCGATACAGGTCGCCGCGCAGCACCACGAGCGTCACGATGGTTCCGGCTATCCGGAAGGGCTCAAGGGCGAGGCTATTTCGCAAATGGGGCAGATGGCGGCGATCTGCGATGTGTATGACGCGATCAGCTCGGATCGCTGTTATCACAAGGGGATGTCGCCCCATGAGTCATTACGCAAGATCTTCGAGTGGAGCAAGTTTCATTTCAATCCGCTGCTGGTGCATCAGTTCCTGCACATCATCGGCATTTACCCGGTGGGGACGCTGGTGATGCTGGAGTCCGGGCGGATCGCCATTGTGCTCGAACAGGCGGAGGACAACCTGTTGCAGCCGCAGGTCAAGGCTTTTTACGATAGTCAGCGCAAACAATACATTCCGCCGGTCTTTATCGATCTGGCCAAGCCGCTCGGACATGGCGGCGGCGACCGCATCACCGGGCATGAAACGGCGGAAAAGTGGGGGCTGCATCCGGAACAGATTTTCGGCACGCCTGCGGGCTGAGGGTGGCTGCGGTGAATCGTTGATCAGCGCGTCGGCGCTGTGGCGACTTCCAGTGCGGTTAGCCATGTGAGTGCCTGCTCTCGCGAAGAACCGCACATTTCCTCGCTCGGCATCAAGCCACTGCAGCAGGCAGGGCGTTCGGGGCGGGCAAAGAGGCGGCAACGTCGATCGACATCCAGTTGCACGCAAGCCACCCCGGCGGGTTTGCCGTGCGGCATGCCGGGAATGATGGAGCTGATGGACGGTGCGATGCAGCAGGCGGCGCAGGCGGGGCGACAGGCAGGCCGACTCACGCGCTGGCTTTGCCCGGTGTGTCGATCATGCGTTGCGGCTGGCGGTTGAGGCGGGACAGGTCGGACTCGGCCAGGATTTCGCTGAGGTAGCGGAAATTGCGGTTGATCGAGGCTTCGTAAGGGCATTCGCCGCCAAAATAGGTCTTCATGTAGCGATCGGCTTCGCCGTATTCTTTTTTGATGCGCGTGCTGAGCAGGCCGGAGCAGAAGGCGGGGGTATTGCGCAACAGGGTTTCCGGATCGGGATAGGGCAGGTCGGGTGAGCCGGCCAGGCCGATGGCGCTGAATTCAATGAACAGGAAGTCGCGACATTTTTCCAGATAGCAGCGGTCGGCCAGCTGGCTGACAATATCCGCCGTCCCCAGCAGGCAGGCAATCGCCCGCTCGCGTGGCGGCATGTCGTCCGGGATGTGCCAGACGAGGCGGGTCACCATGATGAGCCGCGCCTTTTCGGCCAGATGCGCCAGTGGGGAGCGCGCCAGATAGGTTTTCATGAAGGCGACTCCGCGCGCTTCGTGCACCGGGGTTAATTGCGCGCCCTGCAGATAGCCTTCCTCTGTGCGCCGCAGCAGGCCGATGTCGTGGTACAACGCCAGCAGCACACCCAGCACGGCATGTTCGGCATCGATGTGTTCGGCTGAATCGGCGGGGGTGTCGCGGGCGTGACCATCGAGCAGACGCGCCATTGCCAGCCCGGCATCGAGGGCATGGCGCAAGTCGTGATAGTGCGTATCGCAACGCAGCAGGCCGGGATAAACGCCGCGAAAGGCCGCCGTCAGGTCATCGACGGCCTGTACCAGCAGAGGTTTGCCGTAATCCGCCCCATAACGCTGCTGAAAAATGTCGTCGATTGCGGCGACCACCGCGTCAGGATTCTGGAAATCAACCGTGCCGGTCGGATCGCAATGCAGTGAAAAATCCGGAGGTAGCGCGGCGAGCGGGTTAGCGTTTTTGATAGACATCTCCCCCTTGCCGGACAAACTCGATCGCTTTGGCTTCCATGCCTTTTGCCAGTGCCTCGTCTTCCGATACGCCTGCGCTGGCGGCGAAATCGCGCACGTCCTGGCTGATTTTCATCGAGCAGAAATGCGGGCCGCACATGGAGCAGAAATGCGCCAGTTTGGCACCTTCCTGAGGCAGCGTTTCGTCGTGGAATTCGCGCGCCTTGTCCGGATCGAGGCCGAGATTGAACTGGTCGTCCCAGCGGAATTCGAAGCGGGCCTTGGACAGGGCGTTGTCGCGAATCTGCGCGCCCGGGTGTCCCTTCGCCAGATCGGCGGCATGCGCGGCAATCTTGTAGGCGATGATGCCGTCCTTGACGTCGTCCTTGTCGGGCAGGCCGAGGTGCTCCTTGGGGGTGACGTAGCACAGCATCGCCGTGCCATACCAGCCGATCATTGCTGCGCCGATGGCACTGGTGATGTGATCGTAGCCCGGTGCAATGTCGGTGGTCAGCGGGCCCAGCGTATAGAACGGTGCTTCATGGCACAGCTTGAGCTGCAGATCCATGTTTTCCTTGATCATGTGCATCGGCACATGCCCCGGACCCTCGATCATCACCTGCACGTCATGTTGCCAGGCAATTTTTGTGAGCTCTCCCAGAGTTTTCAACTCACCCAGCTGCGCTTCGTCATTGGCATCATGCAGCGAGCCGGGACGCAGGCCGTCACCGAGGCTGAAGGCGACATCGTAGGCCTTCATGATTTCGCAGATTTCCTCGAAGTGGGTGTAGAGGAAATTTTCCTGGTGATGCGCGAGACACCATTTGGCGAGGATGGAACCGCCGCGCGAAACGATGCCGGTCATGCGTTTGGCCGTCATGGGGATGTAACGCAGCAGCACCCCGGCATGGATGGTGAAGTAATCGACCCCTTGTTCGGCCTGTTCGATCAGCGTGTCGCGGAAGATCTCCCAGGTCAGGTCTTCGGCCTTGCCATTCACCTTTTCCAGTGCCTGATAAATCGGCACCGTGCCGATCGGCACCGGGCTGTTGCGGATGATCCACTCGCGGGTTTCGTGGATGTTCTTGCCGGTCGACAAATCCATTACCGTATCGCCGCCCCAGCGGATCGCCCAGGTCATTTTCTCGACTTCTTCCTGGATGCTCGAGCCGAGTGCGGAGTTGCCGATGTTGGCATTGATTTTCACCAGAAAGTTGCGGCCGATGATCATCGGCTCGGCTTCCGGGTGGTTGATGTTGGCGGGGATGATGGCGCGTCCCGCCGCCACTTCACTCCGCACGAATTCCGGGGTAATGATCCGGGGTATCCCCGCGCCGAACGCATCGCCCGGGTGCTGGCGCAACAGCAGCTCGGACAGCCCCTCGCGTTTCTGGTTTTCGCGGATGGCGACAAACTCCATTTCCGGCGTGATGATGCCACGGCGGGCGTAGTGCATCTGCGTGACATTGGCTGCATGGCGGGCGCGGCGCGGCAGGCGGGCGAGGTTGAAACGGATTTCGGCCGGTGCGGCCTGCAGACGCTCGCGACCATAGGCCGATGTCATCTGTGGCAGGGATTCGGTGTCGTCGCGCTCTTCGATCCAGCGGGCGCGCAAAGGGGCGAGGCCGCTGCGGATGTCGATGTTCGCTGCCGGGTCGGTGTACGCACCGGAACAGTCATAAACATGGATAGACGGGTTTTTTTCAGCCGTCCCCGCGCCATGCAGCGGAGTGTCGGATTGTGAAATCTCGCGCATTGGTACGCGGATATCGGGGCGGCTGCCGGTGACGTACACCTTGCGCGAATTCGGCAGGGGCTGGATACTGGCATGATCCACGTGGGCATGGGCGGCAAGAAGCTTGTCACTGGCATTCATTCAACGACTCCGGGTGAAGCAGGTGCTGCGCGGTAGGCAGACATCGCAATAGGATTGCCCGCCAGGCTGCGGGCAAATCGTCAAACTACTGGAAACAATCATGGAATGCAACTGTTCGCCGCTGTTGCGGGCGCTCAGGGTGCTCAGGTTAAAGTTTCATCCGTTGCAGCCGTTATGGCAGAGACGAACCAAAAGGATTCCTCCCATGCGTACATCCACTCTTGGCCTGTTGCTGTTGTCGTTGACCTGTATTGCCGTTCCCGCTCAGGCGGCGCGCTGGCAGACGGTGGCGCGACAGGAGGGCGAACGCGTTGATATTGATAAAGCACGGATCGCCCGGGTGGGCGAAGGCCAGACGCTGGCCTGGAGCCGGCTGGTGCTGAATCGCGAAATGACGGTAGATGGCAGGAGTTATAACGCGGTCGAAGCCTTGAATCGTTACGATTGCAGCCAGCACCGGTTTACCACCCTTAAACGGGTGTATCTGCAGGGCATCGAGCCGGTCAAGGAAGAGGCGGTGGGTGCCGCGCGCGTCATGAGCGCGGATGCTGGCTCAGTCGATGAAAAACTGCTCGGTGAGGCCTGCAAGCCGCGTACCGTGGGGGAAATGAAACAGACTGCCGAACTCGCCCGTCAGGCGGCGGCGATGAGTTTGCTCAATACTCCCAATGCACCCAATGCCCTGGCTGATGAGCAATCGCCCGCGCGGGTGATGCTGGCGGATGTGCGCCAGCTGGCCGATACGCCGCAAGACGCGCGGGAAAAGGCGGCGCGCCTGCGGACTGTGGCGGATACCCGCACCGATGCGCCGCACAAGATCGAGCTGCCGAGTAAAGCGGATCTGGCGGCCAGGGCGGCGGCCGAAAAAGCCGCGCTGATCCCCGCCGAAGTCGCCCCGGCGAAAGCGGTTCCTTCCGCACATCCGGCAGGCAGTGCCGCTTCCCTCGCCCCGTCCTTGCCGTTACCGGAGGTGCAGCCTTATCGCCCGGGTTATCGCAGCATTTCACGCGGTGCGCCACGCGCCAAACCGGCGGTAAAAGCAGATCCCGCGCCGCTGCCTGACAGCCACGCGGTGCACTGGAGTTACGAAGGGGAGGGCAACCCGGCCAACTGGGGCAAGCTGCGTGCGGATTACGCGCTTTGTAGCAGTGGCCAGCGGCAGTCGCCGATCGATATCCGTGATGGCATCCAGGTTGATCTGGAGCCGCTCAAGCTGGATTACAAGCAATCCTTGTTCCGCATTGTCGATAACGGCCACACGGTGCAGGCTTCGGTGGGCGAGGGCAGCACCTTGAATATCATGGGGCGGCAATACACGCTGCTGCAAGTGCATTTCCATCGCCCTGCGGAAGAGCGCGTTCAAGGCAAGGTGTATGACATGGTGGCTCACCTGGTGCATAAAGACCTCGATGGCCATCTTGCGGTGGTTGCCGTATTGCTTGAGAAGGGGGAAGAAAATCCGCTGATCCAGACGCTATGGAACAATCTGCCTCTCGAAGTCGGTCAGGAACTCACCCCCGATACGCCGATTGATCTCAATGAATTGCTGCCGGAAGTTACGCGTCGCGCGTACTGGACGTACATGGGCTCGCTGACCACGCCGCCGTGTTCCGAGAATGTGTTATGGATGGTCATGAAGCAGCCGATGCAGGTTTCACCGCAACAGATCGCCATCTTCTCGCGCTTGTATCGCAATAACGCCCGCCCGATCCAGCCGGCCAACAACCGGCTGATCAAGAGCGCGCGTTAGCCTGCTGGGTTAGGTCGTTAGGCCGTTACGTCGTTATGTCGTGCCGTCGCGCAGGTGACGGCCCAGCGAAAGTGCTGCCCCCAGCCAGCCCAGCCCGGCGGCCAGCGTTAGTAGCAACAGGCTTTCCGGCAAGGGCAGGGGCTGCAGCCACAGCGGCGTGTCGTAAAGTGCGGCCAGCCGGGCGACCGGCTCACGCAGCAGCAGGGTCAAGGCCAGGACGATCAGCCAGGCGACCAGCCCACCGGCCAAGCCTTGCAGGAAGCCGAAGTAATGAAACGGGCGGCGGATGTAAGCATCGGTCGCACCCAGCAGGCGACAGACGTCGATTTCAGCGCGCCGGGTCAGTATCTGCAGGCGCAGGGTGGTGAAGGTGATGGCGATCAGGCCGATCCCCAGCAAGACAGCGAGTACGCCGATCCCCAGGCGCCCCAGGCGCAGCATGGCGTCCAGCCGTCGTACCCAGGCCGCGTCGAGCTGGACCTGCTCAACGCCGGGCCAGCGTCGCAGGTCGTCGCGCAGCCACTCCATGCTTTCAGGGGTGTCGTTTTTTGGGGTGATGATGAAGGCATCCGGGTAAGGGTTTTGCGGCAAGGCGGCAATGATTTCGCGCAAGCCCGGGTCGGCCTGCATGCGCTTCAGGGTTTCCTCGCGGGAAACGAAGCGCACGGAACGGACGGCAGCCTGTGCGCGTAATTTTCCGCCCAGGGCATCCACCTCCTTGCGTTCGCTATCGAGTTTCATGAACAGTGAAATCTGCGGTGTCGTGGCGGTTTCAGTGGTGTTGGCCGCGCGCACGAGTTGCAGCACATTGCCCAGCAGCATCTGGCCGCTGGCAGGCAAAGCCAGCACCACACCGATCGCCAGTAGCGCCAGTAGTGTATTTATCGGGCTGGCCCACAGGCGTTGCATGGCCCAGCGCAGTGCTGCCTGGTGTTGAGCGAGCCAGGCATTCATGGGATGAGCCTGCCATGATCGAGGGTGAGCTGGCGCAAACGATCGCCCGCGCATCCGGCAAACAAGCTGTGATCGTAGGTGGCAATCAAGGTGGTGACGCCGACTTGATGGAACTCGGCAAAAATGCGCGCCACATCGCGTGCTGTTTCGGGGTCGAGGTGCGCGGTGGGCTCGTCGGCCAGCAGGATGGCGGGGCGATGAACGACGGCGCGTGCGATGGCTAGGCGCTGCTGTTCCCCGCCAGAAAGGCTGATCGGCATGGCTTGTTCGCGCGCCAGCAGGCCGACTTTGTCGAGTGCGGCACGCACGCGGCTGGCGGCATCGCGCGGTGCGAAACCGGCAATGGACAAGGGCAACATGACATTTTCGAAAGCGTTGCGATCAAACAGCAGTTTCTGATCCTGAAAGATCAGCCCAAGATTCCGGCGCAGGTAAGGTAGCGCCGTGCGTTTCAGGTGGCCGACGTTTTGCCCGTTAACCAGCACCGCGCCGCTGCTGGGCGGTTCGATGGCGGCCACCAGTTTGAGTAAGGTGGTTTTGCCCGCGCCCGAATGCCCGCCGATCAAGACCATTTCACCCGCTTCGATCGTCAGGCTGACATTATTCAGCGCATTTTGAGCGGGCGGGTAACGACGGCTGACATGTTCGAAGCGGATCATGAGCAGGAAGAACGGGCTACGCGGTTTCGAACAGTGCCGAGGCAAATTCGCGGGCGACGAATGGTTGCAGATCGTCGATGCCTTCCCCCACGCCGATGTAACGCAGTGCCAGGGGTTTGCCGGTCGGCTGCTGGCGGGCAATGGCCGCGATCACGCCCCCCTTGGCGGTGCCGTCGAGCTTGGTGACCACCAGCCCGGTCACGCCGATGGCCTTGTCAAATGCCTGGACCTGCGTCAGTGCGTTCTGGCCTATGTTGGCGTCGAGCACCAGCAGGACTTCATGCGGCGCACTCGGTTCGACTTTCTGGATGACGCGTTTGATCTTGGCGATTTCTTCCATCAGGTGCAGTTGGGTCGGCAGTCGTCCCGCCGTGTCGGCCAGTACCACGTCGATGCCGCGCGCCTTGGCGGCGTTGATGGCGTCGAATACCACGGCCGCCGGATCGCCGGACTCCTGGGCAATGACGGCGACATTGTTGCGTTCGCCCCAGGCAATCAGTTGTTCGCGTGCGGCAGCGCGGAAGGTATCTCCCGCAGCCAGCAAGACCGATTTGCCCTGATTCTGGAAATGGCGCGCCAGTTTGCCGATCGAAGTGGTTTTGCCCGCGCCATTCACCCCGGCCAGCATGATGACGAAAGGCTTGTGTGTGCCGATCTCGAGCGGTGCTTCAAGCGGCTTCAGCAAACCTTCGAGAATTTCGGCCAGAGCCAGCTGCAACTGAGTCGGTGATTCGAGCTTGTCACGTTTGACGCGTTTTTTCAGCTCGTCGAGCAGATATTGCGCGCCGTCGACGCCCACGTCAGCCATCAGCAGGGTGGTTTCCAGTTCCTCGAGCAGTTCATCGTCGATTTTGGCGCGACTGAACAAGCCCGTCAGCTGATGGCGGGTGCGCGACAAGCCACTCTTCAGGCGCTCCTTCCAGGAGAGCTTTTTTTCTGCCTCGATAGCCGGAGCTGGTGCGGGCGCCGGAGCTGCAACGATCGGCGCGCTGGCCGCTGGCGGCTGAATCACGGCGGCCTTTGCGACAGGCGGCGGGGGCTGGTCTGCGGGCGCGTCCGGCTGGCCAAATTTTTTCTTCAGGAAACTAAACATGGAGGCAGGCTTCAAAGGGGTGGGCGGTTGCCAGGCCGTACCTCAGGTGGCGCATCATGAGTGATGACTTTATGATGCGGCTTCTTCGATCCGACAAACCGGGAATTTTAACATTGTCATGATGCCCATCCCTATCTCCTTTCTTCGGCTCTGTTGCTTCGGGCTTTTGCTGGCGGCGACCGCGCTGACCAGTTCGTTGGCGCTGGCCAATCCTTATGAGAAAACACTCGCCAATGGCCTGCGCGTGGTGGTCAAGGAAGACCATCGTGCGCCGACCGTGGTGCAGATGGTCTGGTATCGCACGGGGGCGATCGACGAGAAAGATGGTTCGTCGGGGCTCGCGCACATGCTGGAACACATGATGTTCAAGGGCACGAAAACGGTCGCTTCCGGCGAGTTTTCGCGGCGCGTGGCGGCGGCCGGTGGGCGCGACAACGCATTTACCAATCAGGATTACACGGCCTATTTCCAGCAGATTCCCAAACGGGCATTGCCGGAAATGATGCAGCTTGAGGCCGATCGCATGGCTAACCTCAAACTCGATGCCAAGGAATTTGCGCCGGAACTGAAGGTGGTCATGGAAGAGCGGCGGATGCGGACGGATGACAATCCGCAAGCACTGGTCTGGGAACGCATGAACTCGGTGGCTTTTCAGACGCATCCGTATCGTCGCCCGGTGATCGGCTGGATGGACGATCTTGAACACATGACCTGGCAAGATGCCGAGCACTGGTATCGGCAATGGTACGCGCCTAATAACGCGACGCTGGTGGTGGTCGGTGATGTTGAGCATGAGGCGTTGTTCAAGCTGGCCGAGAAATATTATGGTGTCATCAAGTCGCAAAAGCTGTCACCCCGGCGGGTGCTGCATGAGCCGCCGCAGCTAGGGGTCAAGCGGATTAACGTGAAAGCCCCCGCCAAGCTGCCGTATCTGGCGATGGCATGGAAAGTCCCCCGGCTCGTGCAGGTGGATCAGGATCGCGACCCTTACGCCCTGCAGATGCTGGCGGCGATTCTCGATGGCCACGATGCTTCACGTTTTTCACGTCACCTGGTGCGCGGCCAGAAAATCGCCCAGTCAGCCGGGGCAGGTTATGACGGCACGCTGCGTGGCGAAGCGCAGTTTGTGCTGGACGGGCAACCGGCGGCAGGCCATACGCTCGCTGAACTGGAAGCCGCGCTGCGCGCAGAAATCCGTGCGATACAGGAGCAGGGGGTGAGCGAGGATGAACTGGCGCGCGTCAAGACGCAAACGGTCGCCAGCCAGATCTACAAACGCGATTCGATGATGGGGCAGGCCATGGAAATCGGCGCACTCGAAGTCATCGGCATGCGCTGGCAGGATATTGACAAAATGCTCGATCAACTCCGCCGCGTGACGGCTGCCGAGGTGCAGGCGGTGGCGAAGAAGTATTTTGTCGATGACCAGCTGACGGTCGCCACGCTCGATCCGCAACCGATCAGCGATCAGGCCGAGGCGGCCGCTGCGCGCCGTGCTGGCGCGGCACATGGCCATTGATGCAACGTATCCAGGAATCCATCAACATGAATCGACTGATTTCTTTCCTCCTGTTCGCCCTGCTGCCCATGCTGGCGCACGCCGGGGTTCGCATCGAACATTGGACAACCCCCGCCGGGGCGCGGGTGTATTTTGTGGCCAGCCGTGAAATTCCCATCCTCGATGTGCGGGTGGAATTCAACGCGGGTTCTGCCAACGACCCCGCCGGAAAATCCGGGCTGGCGGGTTTGACGACAGGCCTGCTCGATAGTGGTGTCAAACTGGGCGGTGTCGGTTTGAATGAAGAACAGATGGCAGAAAAGCTGGCCGATCTGGCAGCGCATCTGGGTGCCGTTGTCGATACCGATCGCGCCGGGCTGAGTTTGCGTACCCTGGCCGCGCCGCCACAACGTGAAGCCGCACTCGAACTGATGCGGGCAGCGCTGACGACACCCACATTTCCCGCAGAGGTGCTGGTGCGGGAACAAGGACGATCTGCTGCGGCCATTCAGGAGGCCGACACGCGCCCGGATGCCATTGCCGTCAAACGCTTTCGCCAGGCAATTTATCCGGGTCATCCGTATGGCATGACCCCTACGGTCGAGAGTGTCATGGCTATTTCGCGTGACGACGTGGTGGCCTACTGGCGCAACCATTTTGGCGCACGGCGTGCCGTGGTTTCCATTATGGGTGACGTGAGCCGCGCCGAGGCCGAACGTATCGCCACGCAACTGACCGACGCACTACCCGATGCCCCGCCCGCCGTGGCACGGCCGCCGGTGGTGCAGCCAGCGGCGACGACGCTCAAGGTGGCGCATCCGGCGGCGCAAAGCCATATCTACCTGGGCTTGCCCGCGATCCGTCGTGGGGATGCTGATTTCTTCCCGTTGCTGGTGGGTAACTATGTGCTCGGTGGCGGTGGATTTGTTTCGCGGCTCATGAAGGAAGTGCGTGAAAAGCGTGGCTATGCCTACAGCGTCTATAGCAATTTCGACCCGCGCCTGCAGGAAGGCCCGTTTGAAATCGACCTGCAGACCAAGCGGGCACAGGCGGCTGATGCCATCAAGGTGGTCAATGCCACGCTCGATACTTTCGTCAAGGACGGCCCGAGCGCGCAGGAGCTGAAAGCCGCTAAACAGAATCTTGTCGATGGCCTGGCCTTGCGGCTGGACAGCAATGCGAAGCTCATCGGTTATCTGGCGGTGATCGGTTTTTATGATTTGCCGCTGACCTATCTCGACGATTATCCGCGCCAGGTCGATGCCGTCACCACGCAGCAGGTGCGGGCGGCATTTCAGCGGCGTGTCCCGCACGAGCATCGGGTGACGGTGATCGTGGCGGCAGATTAGGCGGTTAGTTTATGGCGCGTATCCGCATTACGGGGGGCGAGTGGCGCAGCCGCCTGGTTCAGGTCACCGATGCCGTGCAAACGCAGGGTTTGCGGCCGACGCCCGACCGGGTGCGGGTCACCCTGTTCAACTGGCTGGGGCAGGATTTGAGCGGGCTGCGTTGTCTCGATCTGTTTGCGGGTAGTGGCATGCTGGGTTTTGAAGCGGCCTCACGGGGGGCGGAGCAGGTCACTTTCGTTGAGCAGTCGCCGCTGGTTTTTCGTCAGCTGCAGCAGAACGCTGCGGCACTGGACACAGAAACCAACACAAACCCGCATCGACTGGAGTTGATCCGCACAGATGCGTTAAAATTTGCGCCCACTGTGGTGCGACCTTACGATCTGGTGTTTCTTGATCCACCGTATCATCAGGGCTGGCTGGAACGTATTGCGCCCTTGCTGGTGCATGTGGCCACGCCTGAAGCGCGGATTTATGTTGAGGCCGAACACGCGGTGGAAACGCTCGGATCGTGGCAATGCGTCAAGCGCGGCCAGGCCGGGCAGGTGTTTTATCAATTACTGGAGCTGCCATGCCCCATCGAACTGCGGTCTACCCCGGCACCTTCGATCCCCTGACCAAGGGGCACGAAGATCTCGTGCGTCGTGCAGCGCGGTTGTTTGACCGCGTGATTGTCGGCGTGGCGCAGAGTCAGGCTAAAAAACCGTTTTTCACGCTTGAAGAACGTGTCGCCATGGCGGGCGAGGTGCTGGCCGAATACGAAAACGTGGAAGTCTGCGGCTTCGACTGCCTGCTCATGGATTTTCTCCAGAAGCACAATGCCCACATCATTCTGCGCGGGCTGCGCGCGGTATCCGATTTCGAGTACGAATTTCAGATGGCGGGGATGAATCGCATTCTTTACCCGGATGTCGAAACCGTATTTCTCACCCCCGCAGAAAAATACATGTTCATTTCCGCCACCATGGTGCGCGAGATTGCCCTGCTGGGTGGCCCCATCGAAAAATTCGTGCCGCCGCTGGTGGTCGGGCGAATTGCCGACAAACTCGCACAGAAAAACTGAAGCGCAGACCTTACTTTAACTTTTCTTGTCCCGATGCCGCGCCCACTGTGGGGCGAATGGCGTGTTCAGCGTCGGCGCGTGCCGACATTCATAATAAAAGGATTTCATCATGGCCTTGATCATCACCGATGAGTGCATCAACTGCGACGTCTGCGAACCGGAATGCCCCAATAACGCCATTTCGCAAGGCGACGAGATTTACGAGATCGACCCGGACAAATGTACCGAATGCGTCGGCCATTTCGATACGCCGCAATGCCGCGAGGTCTGTCCGGTGGACTGTATTCCCAACGATACCAACCATGTTGAAACCAAGGATCAGTTGATGGAGAAGTTCCTCAAGCTGACGGCCAACAAGTAAGACGACCCTGGGCGGCTACGCCCGCACACCGCAGATTCAGCGGCGCTGGCATTGCCCGCAGTAAAAACTGGCGCGCTGCGCCTGACGCAGGCTGAGTATCGGCTGGCCGCACACGCGGCACGGCGCGCCCGCGCGACCATAGACGTAATATTGCTGCTGGAAATAGCCTGCGCTTCCATCGCTATGGATGAAATCGCGCAGGCTGCTGCCGCCCGCAGCGATCGCGGCTTGCAGGGTCAGGCGGATTTCTGTCACCAGTCGCTCCAGCCGTTTGAGGCTCAGGCGACCCGCAGCACTGCGGGGGTCGATGCCTGCGCGAAACAGGCTTTCCGATGCGTAGATATTGCCGATGCCGACGACCCGATGGCCATCCATCAGCCAGGGTTTGATGGCCACGCTGGAATTGCGGGTGGCCGCATGGAGCCAGTGCGCCGTAAAAGCGGCCTCCAGCGGCTCGATACCCAGCGCCTTCAGGAGTGGATGGTGCGCCACCGTGTCGCCGGGTAGCCACAGTACCGCACCGAAGCGACGTGGATCATGCAGACGTAATACCGTTGAGGCAAAGCACAGATCGAAATGGTCGTGCTTCTGCGGGGCAGCAAGCGTGCCGTTGGCGGCGCGCGGGAGCAGACGCAAATGACCAGACATGCCCAGATGCAGTAACAAAACACCGGTGCTGAAATCCAACAGCAGATATTTGCCGCGCCGGCGGATGCCCTGCAGTGCCTGCCCCACCAAGACGGGTTCCAGGTTTCCCGGCAAGGGGTAGCGCAACCGGGGGACGCGCGCCACCACCCCGCTGACGGTTTGCCCCGTTAGCGCAGGGGCTATGCCACGTCGGGTGACTTCAACTTCGGGTAACTCCGGCATGGTGGTTTGTTGTAAAGCCCATAAAACGGTTAAAAATGCAGCGCGGGCGTTGAATGGATGCACATCCTGGCGGCCACGCCCTGTCATGCGCTTGTCGCGCTGTGCGAAACTGCTAACATCATTCATTCTATTCGAGCCTTGGTTGCCCGCTGGCGAACTCATGAAACCGAACCCGTACCCGCACCGCTACGCGTCATTGATTTCCCGACGGCACCCCGGGCTGCTTCCCGCGTTGCTCTGCATCGCCTTGCTGGGGCCACCCGGCCTGGGCGCTGCCGCAGAGCCTGCGGGTGAGGTTGCGGGTGCGGGTGAGGTCGCCAGCCGCCCCCAGCCGACCGGTGCTACGGAGCCACGGCGCGAGCCTTTGCCGCAAGTCGTGTTAACCCCGAAAATTCTTTACGAAACCGTGCTGGCCGAGATAGCCGCCCGGCGCGGTAACCTGCTGCTGGCCACGCGGGTGTACAACGAACTGGCCAAGACCACGCGTGATCCGCGCATTGCCAAACGGGCGACGGAGTTTGCCCTTTATACCCGGCAGTCTGCCCCGGCACTTGAGTCGGCGCGGATCTGGGTGCAGACCGATCCGGAGTCGGTCGAGGCTCGTCTGAACCTGGCCGATCTGCTGCTCGCCGCCCGGCATGATGAAGAGGCCATGACGCAACTCTCCCGGCTGCTTGCCATCGATAGCGGCAAACAGCTTGCGGATGAAATGCCGGAGAATGATGCGGGCGCGCTGGCTGAACGCAAGGCGCGCCAGGCTGCGGGGATGCTCAGCACCAGCGACCGGATCGGCCAGATTTATTTACTGTTCGCACGGCAGCCCGGCAAGGCCGAGAGCGCGCAACGCTTCGAGCAGCTCACGCTGCCGTATGAGCAGTTGCCGAGAACCCAGTATTTGCGTGCCTTGAGCTGGTTTGCTGCCAAGGATGAGGCGCGCGCACTGGCGGCGATCGACCGCGCCATCACCTTGAAGCCAGACTGGGCAGAGCCGGTGCTGCTCAAAGTGCGTTTGCAGCAGCGCATCAGCAGCACGCAGGCCGAGCAGACACTGAAAGACTTTCTCGCAAAGTATCCTAAATCCAGCGAAGTTCGGCTGGCTTATGCGCGCTCGCTGATTGGCGACAAGAATTACGAAGCGGCGCGGCGCGAGTATGATCAGTTGTTGGCGACAACGCCGGACGATGGTGAAGTGCTCTACGCTTCCGCCTTGCTGGCCATGCAGGTGGATGATTTTCCGGTGGCCGAGCGGCACATGAAACGCTTGCTGGAACTGGGCATCGGGAATTCGAATCTGCTGCGCTTTTATCTGGGGCGGATGGCCGAAGATGCCAGGCAGCCCGAGCAGGCCATTGCCTGGTACATCCAGGTGACCCCCGGCGAGCAATACCTGCCCGCATGGAGCCGTGCGGCCGCCTTGCGCGCCAAAGCAGGCACTCTGGATGAGGGGCGTGCCTTGTTGCAACAAGCGGCTGCCGCGCATCCGCAGGAACAGAAGATGCTGCTGCTGGCCGAATCGCAAATGCTCGTCGATGCGGGGCGGGTCGCCGATGCCTACGATCTTCTGAACAAGCAGCTGGCGCATCAGCCAGACCAGCCTGAGCTGCTTTATGAAACGGCATTGCTTGCGGAAAAGCTCAACCGGCTGGAGGTCATGGAGCGTCATTTGCGCAAGCTGATCCGCATCAAGCCGGAAGATGCCCATGCCTACAATGCGCTGGGTTATTCGCTGGTCGAACACGGTCAGCGGTTTGAGGAAGCCGCAAAACTGATCGACCAGGGGCTGACACTGGCGCCGGAAGATGCTTTTATCATCGACAGCAAAGGTTGGCTGCTCTACAAGCGCGGTGAGCGGGAGGCCGCGCTGAGTACCTTGCAAAAGGCTTATGAGATTCGCGCTGACCCTGAAATTGCGGCGCATCTGGGTGAAGTGCTGTGGGTCAGTGGCAAGACGGATGAGGCGACGAAGGTCTGGGAAGCTGCACTCAAAACCAGCCCGGCTAACCGGCTGCTGCGGGAAACCTACAAGAAGTTCAAGGGGCTTGTTCCGGACAATGCGGCGCAGCCCGACCCAGCGGGGCTATCCGACAAATCCGGCAAACCCAGCAAACCTGACACTGCGCCGCAGAAATAAGCCATGCTGTGCAGCACGCTGCGTTTGATCCTGACGCTCATTGGTCTAGGGGTTGCCTGTTTGCTGCCCGGTTGCGCCAGTCTGGGGGCGGATGCTGTGCGGGTCAGTGGCAACACGCTGCCATTGCAAACATTGCGATCATCTCGCGCCGACATCACCGGTTTTGAGCTGGAAGGGCGGATTTCCGTGCGGCAGGGCGAGAAACGCCATATCGTCAATCTCAGCTGGCATCATGAGGCCGCACAGGATCAGCTGCTGCTGACCACGCCGCTCGGTCAGGGGCTGGCTGAACTGACGCGCGATGCCCAGGGCGCGCACCTGCGCTTGTCTGACCGGCGCAGTTTTGCTGCGGCCGACCCGGAAGCGCTGGCAGAGCAAATGTTCGGCATCCGCCTGCCACTTTCGGTGCTGTCGCGCTGGCTCGTCGGCCAGGTTCCTCCGGCGCGGGAGCCCGGCCAGAACGATGCCCTGGGTCGCCCACAGTGGCGGAAAATCGATGGCTGGCGCATGCGCTATGAGTATGCGGATTCCGAAAACCCTGCCGCCGATGCGCTACCGGTCTTGTTTGAAATGCAGCAGAACGCTGAGGATATCGATGTGCGTCTCAAAATCGACCAATGGCAGGTGATGCCATGAGCCTCTCCACGACGGCTTGCGGCTGGCAGGACAGCTGGCCCGCACCAGCCAAACTGAACCTGTTTTTGCATGTCGTTGGCCGTCGTGCCGATGGTTTGCACCTGCTGCAAACCGTATTCCGTTTTGTCGATTACGCTGATACCTTGCGGTTTTGCCCGCGGGATGACGGACGCATTGTGCTGGCCACCCCGCTGCCCGGCGTGCCGCCCGCAGATGACCTGACCGTGCGCGCTGCGAAAATGTTGCAAGCTGCGGCCGGTATCACGCAAGGCGTGGATATCCACCTCGACAAGCGGTTGCCGATGGGGGGCGGGCTAGGCGGCGGCAGTTCCGATGCAGCCACGACGCTGCTCGCCCTGAATCAGCTGTGGGGCAGCGGCCTGCCCCGCGCTGCATTGCAGGCGTTGGGGCTGCGCCTCGGGGCGGATGTGCCGGTATTCATCCACGGCCATGCGACCTTTGCCGAAGGCGTGGGCGAACGCTTCAGCGATGTGATGCTGCCGCCTGCCTGGTATCTGGTGTTGATCCCCCCCGTTGCCGTGCCGACCGCGCAGATTTTCAACGCGCCCGATCTGCGCCGCGACACGCCGGTCATGCGGGCGCACGAATGGCAGCCAGGGGCAGGGCACAATGACCTCGAACCTGTAGCCTGTTGCCTGTACCCCGAAGTCGCCGCGCATCTGGCCTGGTTGCGTCAGCATGCTGCTCACGCGCCGGCTCGTATGAGCGGCTCGGGAGCCTGTGTGTTTGCCGAGTTCACCGGCGATCAGGCCGAGGCGGAAGCACGCCGCGTCCATGCCACCTTGCCTGAAAACATGCGCGGCTTTGTCGCCTGTGGCCTCGACCGCAATCCGGCCTTGCCGACACCGACGTCGATTATCTCCGGCTGATGATGGAATTTCTCTGGTGGATCATCGCGTTGCTGCTGATCGTCGGCGGGATGGTCGGCATTGTCGTGCCGCTGCTCCCTGGCACCACGTTGATCTTCGCCGGGCTTTGGCTGATCGCCTGGTGTGACGGCTTTCTCCATGTGGGTGCGGGCACGCTGTGGTTGCTGGCGGTGCTGGCCGTCCTCGCCTGGGTGGTGGATCAGGTTGCCGCCTTGCTGGGGGTGCAACGGGTCGGTGCGAGCACGCTCGCCGTCATCGGTGCGCTGATCGGTAGTGTGCTGGGGTTATTTGGCGGCTTGCCCGGCCTGCTGCTGGGACCCATCCTCGGGGCGATGGCCGGTGAGTGGCTGGCCGTGCGCGACCCGACCCAGGCCGCGCGCGTCGGTGTGGCGGCCGGGTTGTCTTTCATCGTCGCCATGGCGTTGAAGCTGGGGCTGGCCTTTGCCATGCTGGGCGTATTCGCGCTGCGCTGGTGGCTGGCCTGAAGCCCCGGGGGGGGGTCAAACAAACTTCGCAATCACCTGATCAGCATATCGCCGGATGGCATCCTGCTTCATCTGTAGCGTGGGCTGTTGCTGCATGATCTTGCCGACCCCTTCCTCGGCTGCCATACCGGGGATCGCCCAGGGGGTGACCTGCAGATCGGTTACGCCCAGATCTTCCAGGCGTTTGATGTCGTCGATGGAAGTGGCATCCGGGCAGTGCAGCATGATGTCAAACGGCGCATGCTCGCGGCCATATTCGCGCCGGTAGCGGTTCAGTTCGTCGATGATGGCGGGGATTTCCGCCTTGTTATGGATCACGCTGAGCCAGCCATCGCCCAGGCGCGCGGCACGCTGCATGGCGGGGGAGGTGGCACCACCGACGTAGATCGGGACTTTTTTCTTCGGCGTGGGCGCCATGATGACGCGATCGAAGTCGATGAGCTTGCCGTGAAATTCCTGAAAACCGCCCTGCATCAGCAGGCGGATGGCTTGGATGGCTTCGTCCTGCCGCTTGCCACGGGTTTTCATGTCGATGCCCAGCCAGCGGAATTCTTCCGGCATCCAGGCCAGGCCAACACCCAGCGCGACGCGACCATTGGAAATTTCTGCCACGGAACACAGGCTTTTGGCCTCCAGCAGCGGCTGACGGATCGCCAGTCGCAACACCGAAGGAATGAAGCGGATGCGCTGGGTCACCACGGCCATGGCGGTGATCGCCACCCACGGATCGAGCACCGGCATGTCCAGCGGCCAGAAGCGCGAGCCGTCCGGCGTGTAGGGGTAGGGCACGGAAACTTTTTCAGGAAAGAACGGCGCGTCTGCAACCTGGATGCTGTCCCAGGCATGTTCGTCGGCGGTGCGAGCAATGGTTTGAAGTTCTGCCGGAGGAACCATGAACAGATGGAAACCAAATCGCATGAGGCGTGCTCCTGAAATGGATGAAAGAGAAAAACCGGTACGACCAGAAAAACCGGCTGGTATCGATTGATTCTAATCGGCATAAGCGCTGTTTGGGTTGTGCCAAATTCACCGTGGCGGGTAGTTTCAGTCTTGCGGCTGACGGCATAAAACGCTATCTTGACGGGTTCGCGCCGGAGTGACTGAGTGAACGTGGGGCTGTAGCGATCTACCCCGGATCACTCCGCCTGCCCGAACCTGAACCTGATCCTGACCTTGATCCTCTGACCTCTTTGAGCCGCCGATGTATTCCATATCCGCCATCAATTATGTTTTTCTTACGCTGCTGCTGAGCGCGTCGCTGGTTAGCCTGGGCTTGGGCCTGCGTAAATACTGGCAGCGTATCGCCCACGGCCAGGCGTATTTCGGCAAGGAAATCACCCAAGAAGCGGTGCTTGCCAAAGTGAACTGGCGCACCTTCATTCGACGCGGCTTGCTGCTGGAGCGCCTGAAGAAGCGGCCTTTTTCCGGCATTGCCCACAATCTGCTGTTCTTTGGCGCGATCATCGAAATCCTGGGGCACGGCCTGTTTCCGTTGAGCTTCATCGGGATCGATGTCTATCACGGGGTATTTGGCCGTTACTTCATGGAGCTGGGGCGCGAAGTGGCCGGCTTGATGATTTTCACCGGGCTGCTGTTCTTCTTCATCCGTCGTCTGCTGCCGCCGGACCGGCTGACGGCCGCCGGGCATACGCGCAAGGGGTTTACGCCGCTGGAGGTGTTGCTACTGGTGGCGGTGATCTTCGGTTTTGTTGCTGAAACCTTCCGCCTGACCAACCCGGAGGCCGTCAGCCAGTTCGAGTTCGTCGGCAAGTATTTCGCCAGCCTGCTGGCGGGGCAGGATGTCCGCGCGCTGGCCACCGGCAATCTGCTGTTCTGGTGGCTGCACATGCTGTTTGGTGTGGCTTTCATTGCCCTGATCGGCCACACGCCGATGTCGCACATGGTGCTGGGGCTGGCCAATTCCGGGCTGGCGAAGAAGCGTTCCGGCATCACGCTCGCCCCCATCGACTTCGAAGCCGATGAAAAAGAAGGCGAAGAACTGCTGCTCGGTGCCAACAAGATTTCGCAGCTGAGCCAGAAATACCTGATGGATTTTTCTACCTGCCTGTGGTGTGGCCGCTGTCATGAAGTTTGCCCGGCCGCGCAGACCGGCAAGGCCTTGTCGCCCAAGTCGATCATGGCCACCTGTGCCGAATACATGGCACAGGAAAAGTTTGATGACGAGTCGCTGCTCGATGCCATCGGTCAGGAGGCCATTTTCAACTGCACCACCTGCGGCGCCTGTATCGAGCAGTGCCCGGTCAGCAACAGCCCGGCGGAAGTGGTGCTGGAATTCCGTCGCAATTTCGTCATGGAGCGTTCGGAAATGCCCGACACCATGGCGGCGGCCAATGCCAATCTGGAAAAGCGCGGCCATCCTTTTGTCGGTACTTCCGCCAATGTCGATGACTGGAAGAAGGGGCTGCCGTTTGAAGTGCCGCTATTTGAGCCGGGCGTAACCGAATATCTGCTCTGGCTGGGCTGTGCGCCGACCTATGAAGAGCGCGCCCAGAACATCGCCCGCGCCACCGCGCAGCTGCTGAATGCCGCCGGGCTGTCCTGGGGCGTGCTGGAAGGCCCGCACTGCACGGGCGATCCGGCCAAGATGATGGGTAACGAAATGCAGTTCGTGGAAATCGCCCAGGGCAACATCGAAGAATTCCAGGAAATGCAGATCCACAAGGTCATTACCATGTGCGCGCACTGCTTCAACAGCTTCGACCGTTATTACCCCGAACTGGGCGGCCAGTGGCAGACCATCCCGCACAGCGTGCTGATCGACCGGCTGATCAAGGATGGCAAGCTCAAGGTCAAGGCCAGCAACGAAAAAATCACCTTCCATGATCCCTGCTATCACGCCCGGCACAACGACCTCGTCGATGAATCGCGCAGCGTGATTGCCGCCCTCGGCCAGCTGGTGGAAATGCCGCGCCATGGCAAGGACAGCTTCTGTTGCGGCGCAGGCGGCGGCAATTACTGGGGCGGCCAGGGCGGCACGGCGCGCATCAACGACGTGCGCGCGCAGGAAGCTTTCGATACCGGTGCCGACAAGATCGCCACCGCCTGCCCGTTCTGCAACCTGATGCTGACTTCGAGCGCGGCGAAACACACCGAACAGCGCAAGGTGTTCGACGTGGCCGAGCTGACGCTGGAACGCCTTGAAGTCCCTTCTGCCTGATTTTTCTCAAACCACGACCCTAAATAACCATGAGGACACCCGATGAGCCGCGCACTTGACGACGTCATCGTACTGGATCTGACCCGGCAGTTCTGTTCTTCGCTGTCGGGCGCGTTTTTGGCCGATTTTGGCGCGCGCGTGATCCGTCTCGACTTTCTGCCTAAAACCGCTTCGGCCGCCAGCGGCGCGTGGAACCACGAAGCCGACCTGATCCATCGCAACAAGGAAAGCATCGCCCTCGATCCGCGCAGCGAGCGCGGTGCCGAGCTGCTGAAGCAACTCATCGCCAAGGCCGATGTCATCCTCACCGACTGGCAGAAGGACGAACTGGCCACGCTGGAACTGGACTACGCCCATGTCAGCGCGCTGCGCGGCGACATCATCTATGGCCGTTTGTCCGGCTTTGGCCCGGTCGGCCCTGATGCCGACCTGCCCGCCATCGACGAGCTGGCCGCCGCACGCACGGGCATGATGCCGATCCTGCCGCAGCCCGGTCAGCCGCCGGTCTACACCGGCTCGGGGGCGATGCACGCGTCTGTCATGCTGGCGTTTGGCGTGGTCACGGCGCTGGTGCATCGTGTCGATTCCGGTGAAGGTCAGGCCGTCGATGTCTCGCTGTTCGGTGCCAACATGTATGGCGCAGCACTGGATATCCAGGCCTTCCTCGCCATTGGCAAGGGCGACCGCCTGCTCAACCCGATTTCGCGCCTCGATGTCTCCAACCCGATGTCGGGCGCGCTCTACCCGAGTGCGGATGGCCGCTGGGTCACGCTCACCATGCCCGACACCGATCGCTGGTGGCCGACCTTCTCGCAACTGGTCGGGATTGCCACCGACGATCCGCGTTTCGATACGCACGAGAAGCGCACGGCGGATCATCGTCTCGAACTCATCGACGCGCTGGAACGCGCCTTCCAGACGCAGCCCGGCACGCACTGGCGGCAGGCTTTTCAGGAAAAGCAGCTCTCGGCGGATGTCATCGAGCAGTTTGATTATCCGGCTAACGATCCGCAGGTGGCGGCCAACCGCTACATCATGGAACTCGACCACCCGAGCCACGGCAAGCTGCAAACCCTCGGTTTCCCGATCTACATGAGCGAGAGCACCGCGCGGCTGGACAAGCTCGCCCCCTGCACGGGCCAGCACAGCCGCGCCATCCTGCGCGATCTGCTGGGCATGAACGAAGACACCTACTATCAACTCAGCGCGGCCGGTGTGGTGGCTTAAGCGCACGAAAATTACAAAGATTACGGGGACTACAACATGGCAAAAGCACTCGAAGGCCTGCGCGTCATCGATCTTACCGTCTGGTTTCAGGGGCCGGTCGCAGCACAGTATCTCGCCGATTTTGGCGCGGAAGTCATCAAGGTGGAACGCCCCAATGGCGGCGATCAGGCGCGCGGTGTGCGTTCCATCAAGTCGCTGGAAATCGGCGACTGGAACCAGTATTTCCTGGTCATCAACCGCAACAAGAAAAGCATCGCCATTGATCTGAAAAAACCCAGCGGGCAGAAGATTCTCTACCGCATGATCGAAAAGGCCGACGTGTTTCTTTCCAATCTCGCGCCGGAACAGCTCGCCGCCTGGAATCTTTCCTACGAGCAGCTCGCCGCCATCAACCCCAAGCTGATCTACGCCACCAACACCGGCTATGGTCGTCTGGGCGGTGTGTCCAAGCCGTCTTTCGACATGACGGTGCAGGCACTCACCGGGGTCATGGCCCGGCTGGGCGAACCGGGTCAGCCGCCGATCTACATCGGCATGGGCTCGGGCGATGCCTATGGCGGCATCATGTCGGCACTGGGCATCATGATGGCGATCTATCAGCGCAAACGCACTGGCAAGGGGCAGGCACTGGATGCCTCGCTGTATGGCGCGCAGCTTTATCTGGCCGCCCCCCAGCTGCAGGCCTTCCTTGCGGGTGACAAGGGTGCGGCGTTGCAGCAGTCGCGCAAGCAGGTCGAGAATCCGCTGTGGAACCTCTACCCCACGCGTGGCAAGTGGGTGTATATCTGCGAACCGAATCACGACGTGCGTTTCAATGCGCTGTGCCGCGCGCTGTGCGATGACAGTCTGGCGCAGGATGCGCGCTTCAAAACGGCCGCAGCACGCCACGAGCACCATGAAGCCTTGATCGAAGTGATCGAGACGCACACCGCCCGCTTCGACCATGGCGGCCTGCTGGCCGCACTGAAGGCGCAAGGCATCGTCGCCCAGCCGATCAATAATCTGGCGGATGTCATCCGCGACGAACAGGCCTGGCAGAACAACTATTTCATGAAGGCCTACTGCGAGGAAGTGCAGCGTGATGTCGATGTGCGTGGCCTGCCGGTAACGCTCTCGAAAACCCCCGGCGAGATCAACACGCTCGGCCCGCAACTGGGGCAAGACACCGAACTGCTGATGATGGATCTGCTCGGCTATGAATGGGAAGAAATCGAAGCCCTGAAGGCCGAAGGTGCGATTCCCTAAGCAAATCCACGCAAACCCACGCAACCCTATGACCGTTCGGGCTGAGCCTGTCGAAGCCCATGCTGAAACTGCCCTTCGACAGGCTCAGGGCGAACGGATTGTTGATTGATAAACGAGACTAAAAACTATAAGGAACACCCCCATGAGCTGGAATGAATGGAGCGTCGTTGAAGGCGACGGACTCAACAACTTCAAGGAAATCATCTACGAAAAGAAGCATCATCAGGTGCTCGGCGGGGGCATTGCCCGCGTTTCGCTGAACAAGCCCGACCGCATGAACACCCTGACGCTGGCCACCGTCGATGAAATGTTCCGCGCTTTTTACGATGCCAACCACGATCCTTCGATCGGCGTGATCATCATCGCTGGCAAGGGCAAGCACTTCGGCGCAGGGGGCGACGTGGACTGGGAACGCTGGGGGCTGCGTGAAGCCTTCTACAACCGCTATCCGCACAACCGCCTGATGCGGATGTCACGCAAGCCGATCATCGCCCAGGTGCAGGGTTACTGCATCGCCGGGCATAACCACATGGCGTATTGCTGCGACTTCACCATTGCCGCCGACACGGCGGTGTTTGGCCAGGCCGGGCCGCGCGTCTCCTCGCCCGCCGACGGGTTCTTCGTGCCTTATCTGACCAAGGTCGTCGGCACCAAGAAGGCGCGTGAAATGTGGATGATGTGCCGCAAATACAAAGCGCCCGAGGCGCTGGCGATGGGGCTGGTGAATACCGTCGTGCCGCTCGACCAGCTTGAGGCGGAAGTCGACAAGTGGTGTGAGGAACTGCTCGACAAGAGCCCCGGTTGCCTTGAGGTGCTGAAGGCGGCCTTCGATCAGGAAATGGATGGCTACAAGGAATCCTGTGTGATTTCTGCGGGCATGTATCCCGACTGGTTCGACATGCCGGAAGGCAAGGAAGGCGGCGCGGCGTTTGTCGAGAAACGCAAGGCCGAGTTCTGGGCGATCCGCAACCGCGAGGCCGAGGCACAGGCGCAGCTGCTCAAGGAATACGAAGAAATCGAAGCCCAGCGCAAGGCCGGCAAGTAAAACGCCCCCACCTGTCCGCCCCGGGGGGGCGGTTACGGGCTTGCTCGCTACGCGCGCAGTTTTATCTGACCCTGATTTTGTTCTTTCACCTTAACCAAGAGAGAATCCATGCTTAAAGACCAAGCCTGTATCGTCGGCATCGGGGAAACCCCTTACTGCCGCAAACCCGGCTCCGGCATGTCCGAAATGGCGTTGCAGCTCAAGGCCTCGATCGCAGCCATCGAAGATGCGGGGCTTAAAGCGCAGCAGATCGACGGCATCCTGCCGTTTCCCAATCTGGGTAAGGCCGAAGGTTTTGCCGCGAGCCTGGGCTGTGCCAATCTGCGCTTTGCCGCCACGTTGCACATGGGCGGCGCCGCCCCCGTGGCGGGGCTGCGTGCGGCGGCCATGGCGGTGACTTCCGGGGCGGCCGATTATGTGCTGATCCCCGGCGCGTGGAACGGCTTTTCTGGCGCGCGCGTGCGTGAGACCACCACCAACGATGCCGATTCCATCCCCGGTGGCGCGATTGCCCGCGATTTCTACATGCCCTTCGGCTTCACCGCACCGCCGCAGTGGTACGCGCTGATGGCGCGTCGCCACATGCACGAGTTCGGCACCACCCATGAGCAACTCGGTGCGGTGGCACTGGCCATGCGTAAGCACGCCAACCTCAATCCGGCCGCGCTGATGCACAGCAAGCCGCTGACCATGGCGGATTATCTGGCGTCAATGATGATTGCCGATCCCTACAAATTGCTCGACTGCTGTCTGGAAACCGATGGCGGTGCGGCCTTTATCGTCACCAGCGTGGATCGCGCGCGCGACCTCAAGCAGAAGCCGATTTATGTGATGGGTGCGGCTGCGGGTCAGCCCTATCCGGCAGACGAAATTCCCAACCGCAAGGACATGCACAAGATCGGCCTGTCCATTGCCGCACCGGAAGCCTTCCGCATGGCGGGCGTGAAGCCAGCCGATATCGATTTCGCGCAGATTTATGACTGCTTCACTTTTGAAGTCATCCAGCAGCTCGAAGAAGCCGGTTTCTGCCAGCGCGGCGAAGGGGGCGCGTTTGTCGAGAACGGCGGCATTGAACTGGGTGGCCGCTTGCCGGTAAATACCCACGGCGGCCTGCTCTCGCATGCCCACTCGCTGGGGGTGGGGCATCTGGTTGAAGCCGTGCGCCAGTTGCGCGGCGGATGTGGCGAGCGTCAGGTCAAGGATGCCGAAATTGGCGTGGTGACGGGCTGGGGCGACTTCGGCGATGGCAGTATTGCCATCCTGCGGCGTTAATCTGGGGGAACGAACATGACTGAAACCGCATACAACAAACCCCTGCCCAAGCTGGAAGGCTTGACCGGGGAATTTTACGGCTGGTGTGCCCAGGGCGAGCTGCGCTTCCAGCGTTGCAAGTGCTGCGGCGCGTGGCGGCATGTGCCGCGTGAAATCTGCGCCGAATGCAGTTCCTTCGACTGGGAATGGGCGAAATCCAGCGGTCAGGGTACGGTCTACACCTGGACGGTGGTGGAGCGCGCCCTGCATCCGGCCTTCGGCCAGTCCACGCCTTACGCACCGGTGGTGGTGGAACTCGAAGGCGGCGTGCGGCTGCTCACGCAGCTGACCGACGTGCCCCCGGCCGAACTGAAGATCGGCATGTCGGTGCAGGTCGATTTCAAGGCCGTCACGGCGGAAGTGACCCTGCCCTATTTCAAACGCGCCTGAACATTTCTTGAACTGAAAGGAAGCCTCATGTCCCTGAATCTGCCTGCAACGTTTACCTACGAAAAAAAGGGGCGCATCGCCCTGATGACC
Organism: Sterolibacterium sp.; assembly: GCA_018061005.1. Lineage (GTDB taxonomy): Bacteria > Pseudomonadota > Gammaproteobacteria > Burkholderiales > Rhodocyclaceae > Sterolibacterium. The sequence goes on from JAGOVA010000014.1 coordinate 42,217, forward strand.
ATCAATCGTCCGGATTCCTACAATTCCTTCACCCGCGAAATGCTGGTGGGTATGGATGCCGCGTTTGACGATTTCAATGCCGACCCCAACCTGTGGGTGGCCGTGATTACCGGCGCAGGCAACAAGGCGTTCTGTACCGGCATGGACATCAAGGACGCGCTGCCGGCCATCGCCGCAGGTGACCAGATGGGCTACGACGACCCGGCCAAGCGGCCGTTCCAGCACATTTTCAAGCCCATCATCGCCGCCGTGAATGGCTTCTGCATCGCTGGTGGCCTTGAATTCCTGCAAGGCATGGACATCCGCATCGCGGCTGAAAACGCCCAGTTTGGCCTCGGTGAAGTGAAGTGGGGCGTGATTCCCGCCGGCGGTTCGCACATTCGTCTGCCGCAGCAAATTCCCTGGGCGGTGGCGATGGAACTGCTGCTCACCGGGCAGAACATCGACGCCAAGCGTGCCTATGACATCGGCCTGGTGAATAAGGTCGTGCCCGCTGACAAGGTGCTGGAAGAAGCGATGGCCTGGGCGGAAAAGATTTGCGAAAACGGCCCGCTGGCCGTGCGTACCGCCAAGGAAATCGCCGTGCGCGCACTCAACAACGAACCGAAGTTCGTGCTGGAAAAGAGCATCGCGCCGCGCGTGTTCAATTCCGAAGATGCCAAGGAAGGCCCGCGCGCCTTCGCCGAGAAGCGCAAGCCGAATTTCACTGGGCGTTAAGCCGCACGCCACAACCCGCCGTTCGCCTGAGCCCTTTGAGTGACCTCAAGGCAGGTTTGTCGAAGGTTCGTGTCAGTCATATCGCACGGAATCTGCGGTTCGACAGGCGCACCGCGAACGGTGGTGATTAACCGATTTATTGATTGAATTGATTGAATTGATTGGAATCCAACATCATGAGCGAAAAACTCCCCGTTATTGCCATTCTCGGTGGCACCGGCGACCTCGGCACCGGCCTCGCACGTCGCTGGGCGCAGGCTGGTTATGAAGTCATCATCGGCTCGCGCACGCAAGACAAAGCCGAAGTCGCGGCGGCTGACCTGAAGAAAATCATGGACGAACGCGGTGTGAAAAGTGTCACCGTGCGCGCCGCCGACAACCTCGCCGCCGCGCAGGCGGCCGATATCGTCGCCATGACCGTCCCCTTCAGCCACCAGAAAAGCACGCTGGAAGGCGTGAAAGACGCTTTGCAGGGCAAGATCCTGATCGACGTGACCGTGCCGCTGGTGCCGCCCAAGGTTGCCCGCGTGCAACTGCCCGCTGAAGGCTCGGCCGGGCAGATTGCCCAGGCGTTGCTGGGTGAAAACGTCAAGGTCGTCTCGGCCTTCCAGAACGTCGCCGCGCACCATTTGCAGGAAGGCCAGGGGCTGGAATGCGACGTACTGGTCTGTGGCGACAGCAAGGATGCCCGCGCCGAAGTGATCAAGCTGGTCGAAGCCGCTGGGATGCGTGGTTTCCACGCCGGCAGCATCGCCAATGCCGCAGCCGTGGAAGCGATGACCTCGGTGCTGATTTTCATTAACAAGCAGTATGAGTGCCACGCGGGAATCCGCGTGACCGGGATTAAATAAACCCAGTCTCAAACCATCGTTTCGTCCGTCGTGCTGTATTACGCCTTAAAGGTCGCGCTGTCCGCCATGATACTTGTGGCGGTTTCCGCGATTGCCAAACGCAATTCAGGTGCGGCGGCATTACTCGCCGCGCTACCGCTAACATCAATACTTGCCTTCATCTGGCTGCATGTCGAAGGCACTTCGAGTGTGGCGATCGGTGAGCTTTCAGGACAGATCTTCTGGCTCGTACTACCATCGCTGGTTCTATTTCTGCTACTGCCTGCCCTGCTCAGATATGGCCTGGGATTCTGGCTGAGCCTGACATTGGCTGCACTGGCTACAGTAGCCAGTTACTACGTCCTGCTACCCGTTTTACGCAGAATGGGCGTGCAGTTGTGATTTCAGAATCTAGCGTGACCCTTCCGTACACTGCCTGTGATAACCGGTGAAAACAACCATGGGAAACCTCAGCGATCACCGTCTATTGAATACGCAGCAGACGGGTCTTCCATTGGATCGGGGTGCCGCACGGGCACTGGCTGATGAAAAAGACATTGCCGCACTGATGGCTGCTGCTGCGGCACTGCGGGATCGCGGCTTCCGCGATGTCGTTACCTATTCGCGCAAGGTGTTCCTGCCGATCACCAAATTGTGTCGCGATGTTTGCCACTACTGCACCTTTGCCAGCACGCCGCGCGAAGTGGGGCAGGCGTATATGTCGCTCGATGACGTGCTCACCGCCGCCCACGCCGCGAAGCAGCAGGGCTGCAAGGAAGCCTTGCTGACGCTGGGCGAACGCCCCGAGTTGCGCTACCAGGCGGCGCGCGATGCGTTGGCGCAGATGGGGTTTGCCACCACGCTGGATTACGTCGCCCATGTCGCGGGCGAAATCTTCCGCCAGACCGGCCTGTTGCCGCACGTCAATCCCGGCTGCATGGATGCTGCCGAACTGGCGATGCTGCGGAAAGTGTCGCCCTCGATGGGGCTGATGCTGGAATCCGCATCGCCGCGCCTGGGCGAGAAGGGCATGCCGCACTACGGCTCGCCCGACAAGGAACCGGGGCGACGGCTGGAAACCCTGCGACTGGCGGGTGAGGCGAAAGTGCCGTTCACCTCGGGCATCCTGATCGGCATCGGCGAAACACGGCGCGAACGCATCGAGTCGCTGCTGGCCTTGCGTGAATTGCACGAACGCTACGGCCACATCCAGGAAATCATCGTCCAGAACTTTCGCGCCAAGGCCGACACCCTGATGGCCGACGCGCCCGAGCCTTTGCAGGACGATCTGCTGTGGACGCTGGCCGTGACCCGCCTGATTTTTGGCGCGCAGATGAGCATCCAGGTCCCGCCCAATCTCAACCCCGGCGTGCTGCCGCAATTGATCGCGGCGGGCATCAACGACTGGGGTGGCGTGTCACCCGTCACGCCCGATTTCGTCAATCCCGAAGCCCCCTGGCCGCACCTCGATCAACTGGCGCAGGAAACCGCCGCCGCCGGTAAGTTCCTGCAAGAACGTCTGACCATTTATCCCGAATACGCCCTCGACGGCGCGCAGTGGCAAGATGCCAGCCTGCGAACGGCCATCCTGCAAAGCATCGACGGCGAAGGGCTGGCGCGCACCAATGACTGGATACCCGGACAGGATCAGCCCCTGCCGGCCGAAGACCTGCGCTGGCTGGAACCCCCGGTGCTTGTCGAAGATGTTAGTGCTGACTTACGCGCTATTGCCCACCGTGCCTCGATGGGTGCGGAGCTGACGGAAGCCGAGATCGTCCGTCTGTTTCAGGCGCGCGGGGCGGAGTTCGGCTATGTTTGCCAGCAGGCCGACCGGCTGCGCCAGCAGGTCAATGGTGAAACCGTCCGCTATGTGGTGACGCGCAACATCAATTACACCAACGTCTGTTACTTCAAGTGCCAGTTCTGCGCCTTCTCCAAAGGCAAGCTTTCCGAAAACCTGCGCGGCCAACCGTATGACCTGGATGAAAGCGAAATCGCCCGCCGCTGTCAGGAAGCCTGGGCGCGCGGCGCGACCGAAGTCTGCCTGCAAGGCGGCATCCATCCCGATTACACCGGGCAAACCTACATCGACATTCTCGACATCGTGCGCAGGGTCACGCCTGAAATGCACATCCACGCCTATTCGCCGCTGGAAGTCTGGCAGGGTGCGGCGACGCTGGACATGCCGGTCGAAGACTACCTGCGCCAACTCAAGGCGCATGGCCTCAATACCCTGCCCGGCACGGCGGCCGAAGTGCTCGATGACGAAGTGCGCGCCGTGCTGTGCCCCGACAAGATCAACACCCGGCAATGGATGCAGGTGATCGAAACCGCGCATGTCGTGGGTCTGCAAACCACCGCCACCATCATGTTCGGCCATGTCGACCGCTACCAGCACTGGGCGCGGCATTTGCGGCGGGTACGCGAGATCCAGACGGGAACAAAAGGCTTCACCGAATTCGTGCCGCTGCCCTTCGTGCCGATGGAAGCGCCGCTCTACCTGAAGGGACGTGCGCGCAAAGGGCCGACTTTCCGCGAAGTCCTGCTGATGCACGCCGTGGCTCGCCTCGCGCTGCACGGCCAGATCGACCACATCCAGGCCTCATGGGTGAAACTGGGCGACGACGGGGTGCGTGTGGCACTCGAGGCGGGCTGCGATGATGTGGGCGGCACGCTGATGAATGAAACCATCACCCGTGCTGCCGGTGCCACCCATGGCGAAGGCAAAACCCCGCAGGAACTCGAAGCCCTCATTCTCAAGGCCGGTCGCCAGCCGCGCCAGCGCAGCACGGATTATGGTGATGTCAGCAGCGAACGCCAGCAGGCCGGTCGCCACGCTGCACCGCTGGCAGCCGTCATCAACAATATGGACAGCGGCAAAGCCAGCGGCAAGCCGCGCCGTCTACTGGTTCGCTTTGCTGTTGAAACGGAGAACAAGGAAATAGGCGGCTGTGCGCGATAGCAGGCACTCACGTCTTGGCGATGGCGTGGTGCTGGTCGTCGGCGGCAGTGGCGGCATGGGCAGCGTCATCTGCCAGCACTTCGCCGCGCAGGGCTGCGATGTCGCGCTGACCTACCACCGCAATCCAGCCCGTGCCGCAACCGTGGCGCAAGCCGTTCGCGCCCAGGGGCAGCACGCCAGCGTGCATGGCATGGACATCGCCGACGCCGCCAGCGTGGCCGCCACCATTGCAGAAATCACCGCCACCCAGCGCATCCACACCGTGATCGTCGCCAGCGGTTCGGACATCGACCAGCGCCGCATCGCCGACCTCACCCCCGCGATGTGGCACAGCGTGCTCGCAGCCGACAGCAACGGCTTCTTTCATCTGGTGCACCACACCCTGCCGCATCTACGCGCCGCAGGCGGCGGCTCCTATGTGCATCTCTCTACCTGCGGCCTGCAACGCTGGCCCGATGGCGACGCACTGTCCGTCGCTCCCAAAGCCTGTAACGATGCCCTGCTGCGCGGCATCGCCCGCGAAGAAGGCCGCCACGGCATCCGCGCCAACGCCATCGCCGTCGGCGTCATCGAAAGCGGCATCTTCCTGCGCCTGAAACAACAAGGCCATTTCGACGAGCGCTGGCATCAGGCCGTACAACGCAACCTGTGCCTCAAACGCTACGGCCAACCCGAAGAAGTCGCCGAAGCCGCCTGGTACCTCGCCACCGCCGCCTATGTCACCGGCCAGACCCTCGCGGTTTCTGGCGGGTATGGGGTTTGAGAGAGCGGATCGATGACGAGGCGTGCGCCCGTCAGATCATCTGGATAAGCAGGCGCTTGCCGGGGCTGCGGTGAGACAAACCCCAGGAGGAGGCGGATAATTGGGGATTGCACCCGTAATCGAAAAGAGGAAGTCATGGCTACGACCACCACACGCAAACCCCAGCGTTCCGCTACCCCAAAAACAACCCCGCCTATGACCAACACCGCCAAGGCACCGCGCCGCGCCCCTGCCAAGGCGCGTCTTGCCTCGGCAGGTGACATCGGGCCCATCAGCTCAGCGGAAAAGATTGAAACGAATGTGGTCACCCAGGCGGTGGACGCTGCCCAGCAAGCCCGGCTGGCGGCCTTGCGCGACATTGTTTCCGGCACGACGGCTGACGAGGCGCGCGACCTCCTGCACGGGCTGCTCAAAGAGCAGCAACTGAGCACGGAAAAGAACATCATCAATCCCGATCTTGAGCTGGCCGCAGCTTGGCGTGAGGGCGGGTATCCGTACAAAAATCTGATGGCCCGCCGTAATTACGAGGGGCAAAAATATCGCTTGCAGGTTGAGTTGCTCAAGCTGCAAGCCTGGGTGAAGGAAACCGGCCAGAAAGTGATCATTCTCTTTGAAGGCCGTGATGCGGCTGGCAAAGGGGGCACGATCAAGCGGTTCATGGAACATCTCAACCCACGGGGCGCGCGCGTCGTCGCTTTGGAAAAACCCAGCGAGATCGAACGCGGTCAGTGGTATTTTCAGCGCTATGTGCAGCACCTGCCGACCGCCGGTGAAATCGTGCTGATGGATCGTTCCTGGTACAACCGCGCCGGGGTCGAGCGTGTCATGGGTTTTTGTTCCAACGCCGAGTATTCCGAGTTCATGCGTCAGGCACCAGAATTCGAGCGCATGCTGGTTCGCAACGGTACGCATTTGATCAAGTTCTGGTTCTCGGTCTCGCGCGAAGAACAGCGCCGCCGCTTCAAAGAACGCAAGGTGCACCCGCTCAAGCAGTGGAAACTCTCGCCGATTGACATGGCCTCGCTGGATCGTTGGGATGACTACACCAAGGCCAAGGAGTCGATGTTCTTCTACACCGACACGGCCGACGCCCCCTGGACCGTGATCAAGTCAAACTGCAAAAAGCGCGCGCGCCTGAATGCCATGCGTTACGTCCTGCACCGGCTGTCCTACGCCAACAAGGAAGTCGAACACATCGGCCAACTGGACCCGCTCATCGTCGGCCGCGCCAACGTGGTATACGAACAAGGCGAGCACCAGCTCAACGTGCCGTTGCTGTAACGAAAACGAATGAAAATGAATGGGGGCACGTCTGGGTGATGGCGTGGCGCAAGCCGTTCGCGCACGGGTGTAGAGCAAGCCAGCCGTGTATGGCATCGCCGACGCAGCCAGCGTGGACGCCACCATTGCGGAAATCACCGCCACCCGTCGCATCCACGTCGTGCTCGCCGACGACAGCAACGGCTAGGAATCAGATCATCAGATGATCCGCACATTCATTCGTTAATTCATCCATTCATCAACTCGTCGATCAGCCCCCATTCCAGTGCGGTCGCTGCGTTGATGCGTTTGCAGGATAAGGCCAGCCATGCGGTGCGTTGGCGGCCGATGCGGCGGGGAAGGCTGACGCAGCCGCCCGCGCCGGGGATCAGGCCGAAGCGGAGTTCGGGGAGCTGGAAGAAGGTCTTTGGTGAGGCCACCACATGCTGGGCGAAAGCCGGCAGTTCGATGCCTGCGCCAATGCAGGCGCCGTGCAGATGGCATTCGACACGATCGGCGCAGCGCGCCAGCAGTGCGCTGGGCAGGCGCAGGCTGCGGATGGCGTGGGCGCTGGCGGGGTCGGGCGTGCTGCCGAATTCGTCGAGGTCGCCGCCGGTGCTGAAGCAGTCGCCGTTGCCACGGAGGGTCGCGCGGGTGATGGTGCTGTCGGCGAGCAGCAGTTGCAGTGCTTCAAACAGGGCATCGCGCATGTCGACGGACAAGGCGTTGCGACGCTCGGGGCGATTGAGGCGGATGTCGAGCAGATCGCCTTGCCGGTTCAGTTGCACGGCGGCTTCTGCAAAGCCCGTGTGGCTCGGTTTGCGCGGGTTTTCTTTCAGCCAGGCACGGAATTCGCGCCCTCCCTGCAGGGTGGCGTACGCTAGGGATTCGATGGTGAGTGCTGCGGCAACGGGCAAGCCCGCCGTGACGCGTAGCGTCTGTACCAGCACCGTCGCGGCCAGCGGCGCGCGTTCGATGTGGGTGAGCAGCGGGGTTGCGGCAGTGATATCTTCGACGACGACGTCATAGACATCGCGCCACGGATCGTCAATATCTGCACCGATGGCGATGACCGGGCAGCTCTGGCGCAGCAGCCAGGCGGCGACGGTTTCACGTTCGCGAGCCTCCACGGGACAGGCGGAGGACTGCACTAGCAGGTAGGGGGGCGCATCGAATGGCGACGGCATCGACACCGACGCGCCGGGCAGGGCGGCAAGCTCGGGGAGTTGCGCGGCGGAAAGCGTCGGATTCATGGCGACAGGCGATCCGGATGATGGCCGCTTGCAAACTCATCCCGCCCCGTCCCTTGAAGGGCTATCGTATGCACACTATTCGAATACCTTGTCATTCCCGCGCACGCAGGAATGACAAGGGCGCGGTTACAGTTTGGCAATCACCTCGTCGCCAAAGCGGCGGATGCCGTCGATCTTGGCTTGCGTGGTGAGGCTTTCGTCAAACGGGTTCCAGCCCAGCGCGCAGGCATCCGTCACGCCCAGGTCGCGCAGTTGCTTGAAGTCGTCCAGGCTGTAGGCGAACTGGTTCATGGCATGGATGCGGAAGTCCGGGTGTTTGTCGGTGCCGTATTCGCGGCGATAGCCGTTGAGCTCATCGATCAGCTTCTTCAGCGTATCGGGTTCGCTGTTGGCCGAGAACCAGCCGTCGCCCAGGCGTGCGGCGCGTTGCAAGGCGGCCTTGGCGTGGCCGCCGATGATGACGGGAATCGGCTTTTTTGGCACGGGGCACAGGCGCAACGGGCCGAAGTCGTAGTTGGCACTGTGGTGTTCAAAATACACGCCCTGCTGGGCTGCACGGATGATCTGGATGACTTCGTCAAAGCGTTCGCCACGTTTTTCAAACGGCACGCCGTTGTAGGTGAAGTCTTCTTTCCACGGGCTGATACCCGCGCCGAAATCGATACGCTCGCCGCTCATCACCGACAGCGAGGTGAGTTGCTTGGCGAGGATCAGCGGCTGGCGCATTGGCACTTTCATCACGCCGCAGCAGAAACGCAGTTTTTTGGTCGCAGAGGCCATGAAGGACATGGCGACGATCGGTTCGATGAAGGGCGATACTTCGAGAAAGCCACGGATCATGTCGTGGTCGGAATAGGGATATTCCGATTCGGTGGCCTGGGGGAAGAAAAAACTGTCGGGAACGCTGAGGGTCGTCCAGCCCGAGTCTTCCGCCGCTTGAGCCACGGCGACGTAGTCTGCATAGCCACCGATACCGGTCATCAATGTATAGCGCATGCGGGTTGCTCCTTTTTGTTTTTAAGGTGAAATTTGCAGCAGCCAGAGGCGGGCAAGGTCGGCGGTGCCATCTGTGCTATTCGTGCCATTTGTATTTTGTACGCTCTTGAATGCCTGAATCGCTTTGGCCTTTTGCCCCGCCAGCAAGTAGGCGTGTGCCAGATGCAGCTTCGCATCTTCCGGCCGTTTCAGCCCGCCTTTGGCGATGCCTTTTTCCATGAGTGCCAGCCCTTTGTCGTGCTGGCCATTCAGTACCAGGTTGTAGCCGACATTGACCGGCACCGTGCCTTCTTTGGCCGTATTGGCCTGCGCCTCGTCGCGCGCCTGATTTTTCTGGTCTTCGCTCAGCTGGCGTGTGATGAGATCGCGCAGACGTTTGTGGCGATCCACGTCGGCCGGCGCACCGCTGCCCAGCAGGTTCCTGGCGTAGCCTTCATCGACAATTTTCTTGGCTTCGGCCGGATAGCCCGCCTGTAATGCCAGTTGCGCCATTTCCATATAATCGCCCGTACCACCAATGTGGCCGCTGGCCAGTTTCAGGCGGTACAGATCCAGCGACAGACGATCGGAAAAGCCCGCTTTGCGCTGCAGGCGATAGAGCAGGTCGGCCCAGTATTCTTTTTTCGGGTGATAAGTGGCCAGCTTTTCCAGCACGCCCACATAGCCATTCATGTCGTCGAGCTTGAGGTAACAGCTGGCCAGCAGGTTCAGGCGATCTTCGGTCGGTTTGCCGCCGGCTTTTTCTTCGGCGTGAATCTCGGCGGTAAGGGTTTTGGCCGCACTCGCATACTCGCCGCCGAGGTAGTAAGACTGTGCCAGCAGAACCCGCATCTGGCCATCGTTACCGCCTTCCTTGAAGTAACGCTGTAGCCATTGGATGGTCTTGCTGTAATCTTTTTCGCGATAGTAGGCACTAACCACCGCCTGAATGAAACGGGGGGCGTCGGTTGCGGCCAGTTTGCCTGAAGCGAGCAGGGATTCGAGTGCCTTGGCCGCGCCATCGGCATCACCTGCGTTGCTGGCGGCGACGAAACGCATGCGTTCGATCGTCTGGGTTTCGTGCGCGCTTTTGCCGCTGACGGCATCGGCATCGCGGATCTTGGCCAGGGCTTCCTTGTATTTGTGCGTCTTGATGAGCTCCTGGGCAGCCTGCAGGGGCTTGCCGACTTCAGGGCGCAACGCTTCCTGGGCATGGAGATGGCCAGCCACCAGCAGCAGAGACAACAAGCCGGAAAGAATGAGATGGGGTTTCTTCATGACGATGTCTGGCGATGTGCAGCCTTGGGGTGATGGAGCAAGGTGGGCAGCCGGTGGCTTGATCCGTGCCTCAGTGGGCACTCGTGGGCACTTATTTGGTAAATTGCTCGCCACCGACCAGGCCGATTTTGGTCACGCCCAGTCGCTGTGCGGCGGCCATGACCGTGGCGACCGTGCGGTAGGTCACCAGCTTGTTGGGGCGCAGATGGACTTCGGGTTGTTGTGGCTGGGTCGTGGCGACCGCGCGCAACTTGCTGTCCAGCGTGACGCTGTCGGGAACGGTTTCGCCATTCCAGAGGATCGTGCCGTCAAAGTCGATGTCGATGCGGACAACTTCGGGCTGCACATCCGAAGGCGGCGGGTTGCCCGTCGGCATGTTCATCTTGACGGCGTGGGTCTGGATCGGAATGGTGATGATGAGCATGATGAGCAGCACCAGCATCACGTCAATCAGCGGCGTGGTGTTGATGTCCACCATTTCTTCCGGATCACCCGAGCCGCCGGAACCGATGTTCATTCCCATGTTGAGATTCCTAATTCCTGTATCAGCCGCCGCGAGCGGGTGGTTCGGTAATGAAGGCGATTTTCTGGATGCCGGCACGCTGGCAGGCGAGCACCACTTTGCCCACGCCTTCGTAACGGCCATCCTGATCGCCACGGATATGGATCTCGGGTTGCGGCTTCAGTACAGAGACTTCCTTGAGGCGCGTGACCAGGTTTTCCATGCCTGAAACTTCCTGCATGTTCCAGTAAGTGTCGCCTTCGCGGCTCACCGAGATGATGATGTTTTCTGGCTTGGTCTGCGTCGGCAGATTGGTTTCCTTGGGCAGCTGCACCGGCACGGTTTGCACCACCACCGGGATGGTAATCAGGAAAATGATCAGCAGTACCAGCATCACGTCGACCAGCGGCGTGGTGTTGATGGCGGCGATTTCCTGATCTTCGTCGGAGCCACTGCCGGAGCCGAGCGTCATCGCCATGAGATTACGCTCCGCGCGTCGGACGGATCATCAGTGCGGCATGCAGTTCGCCGCTGAAGGCGCGTACATCTTCCATGACCAGCTTGTTGCGGCGCACCAGCCAGTTGTAGGAGAGCACGGCAGGCACCGCGACGGCCAGACCAATCGCCGTCATGATCAGGGCTTCACCGACCGGGCCGGCCACCTTGTCGATGGAGGCCTGACCGGCAATGCCGATCGCCGTCAGCGCGTGGTAGATGCCCCAAACTGTGCCGAACAACCCCACGAAAGGCGCGGTCGAGCCGACCGTGGCGAGGAAGGAGAGGCCGTCCTGCATGCGGTTCTGTACCGAATCAGTGGCGCGCTGTATGGCCATGATCGCCCAGGAATTGAGGTCGATGGTTCCCGGATTGGACTTCTGGTACTGCCCCACGGCATTCACGCCGGTTTCAGCGATGTAGCGGAAGGGGCCGTCCTGTGCCAGCCCTTGTATCCCTTGATCGATCGAGCCTGCGGACCAGAAAGTTTCCTGCATGTGCTTTGCCTGCTGGCGCAATTTGTACTGTTCGTAGAGTTTGATCGCCAGGATGTACCAGGAGCCGAAAGACATGATCAGCAGCATGAGCAGCGTGCCTTTGGCGACGAAGTCGCCTTGCTTCCAGAGGGCATCGAGACCGTAGGGGTTATCGACGGATTCCTTGCTGGTCGTGGCGGTCGGTGCGGCGGTGGCCGTTGGAGCCGGAGCTGGAGCCACTGTCGTTTCTTCAGCCTGAACCAGCGGCGATGTCACGAGTGCGGCAAGTGGTGCGCCGGCGATCATGACAGCGGCCAGCAGGGATGACAGTTGTTTTTTGAGGGACATGAGCTTCTCCGTGTACAGTTTTTTCAGTTTGTTTCAGTTTCGTGTGGCGGGGTGTGTTCCGGGGTGTGTTCTTGTGCGCGCCGGTGATGGGTTATTGTTCCAGCCGCCAAGTGTATTTGATGCTGGCCCAGCTTTGCTCCGGCTTGCCATCGATCGTGCCGGCCTTGAATTTGCACTTGCCCAGGGCATTGCGAGCGGCCTGGTCGAGGCGGTCAAAGCCGCTGGATTTCTCGATCTTGCTATCCACCACGCGACCATCGACCTCGATCAGGAAGTTCACCACCACCGTGCCTTCTTCTTCCATGCGCTTGGAAGCCGCCGGGTATTCAGGCTTTTCGCAGGAGTGCGCCGCATTGATGACCGGTGCGACACGGACGGGGGGGCGCGCCGGGGCAGTGACGACCGGGG
>JAGOVA010000002.1 GCA_018061005.1 Sterolibacterium sp.
TCAGGAAAGAATTGAACGGTGAAATCGCCGCCCCCGTATTGCGTAAGGGCACGACACGCGCGCGACCGATGTAGGCGGCCGCGCCGAGTGCCTCGGTATACACCACGCCATGATAGGAAGGGTCCGGCTCATTGAGGCGGCGGAATTTCTGCTTGTGCTGCGCCCAGGGGAATTTGCCCGAATCGACAATGGCGCCCCCCAGCGAATTGCCATGCCCGCCCAGATATTTGGTCAGCGCATGCACCACGATATCCGCACCATGCTCGAACGGTCGCAGCAGATACGGGCTGGGCACGGTGTTATCGACGATCAACGGAATGCCATTGCGATGCGCCATCGCCGCCAGCGGTTCGAAATCGGTGATATTCCCCAGCGGATTGCCAATGGATTCCACATAAATGGCCTTGGTACGCTCATCGATCAGCTGCTCGAAACTGTTCGGCTCGGCCGGATCGGCAAACCGCATCGTAATCCCGTATTGCGGCAGGGTGTGGGCGAACAGGTTGTACGTCCCGCCATACAGCGTGCTTGAAGAAACGATATTGTCCCCGGCTTCGGCGATGGTCATGATGGCGTAAGTGATGGCCGCCATGCCTGAAGCCAGTGCCAGCGCGCCGATACCCCCTTCCAGTGCCGCCACACGCTTTTCCAGCACATCCGTGGTCGGGTTCATGATGCGCGTGTAGATGTTGCCCGCCACTTTCAGATCAAACAGATCCGCACCGTGCTGAGTATCATCAAACGCATAGGAAGTTGTCTGATAGATCGGCACGGCCGCTGACTTGGTGGTGGGATCCGGGCTATAGCCGCCATGCACGGCAAGGGTTTCGAGCTTCATCTGGCCTCCAGGGAATATCGGGTCACTAAAAGCGGGCATTCTACCTTCAGCCTGCATGGATCGCCGTAAAACGGCACGGAATCTCAGGGCGCGCTCATGGATGCCTTGCACGAAATCTGCGCCTCCGGGCTTGCTGGTTTCGCCCGCTTTTCCTTATCATGATGCTTTGTCGAGCCGCCGGTCGGCTTGTTCCCTCACGAAAGGAAAACCTATGAACATCGCCCGCAATGTCGCCGATCTGGTCGGCAACACCCCACTGGTTCAACTGAACCGCCTGAGCGCCGGTATCGATGCCACTGTGGCCGTCAAGCTCGAATTCTTCAACCCCGGCAGCAGCGTCAAAGACCGGATTGCCGTAGCGATGATCGATGCCGCCGAAAAAGCTGGGCAACTCAAGCCAGACAGCATCATTCTTGAACCCACCTCGGGCAATACCGGTATCGGCCTGGCCATGGTGGCCGCCGCACGCGGCTACCGATGCGCTTTCGTCATGCCCGAAACCATGAGCCGCGAGCGCAAGCTGCTGCTGAAGGCCTACGGTGCTGAACTGATCCTGACCCCGGGGGCAGAAGGCATGCCCGGCGCGATCAAGAAAGCCGAAGAACTCGCGGCCAGTGATGCGCGTTATTTCATCCCGCAACAGTTCGAAAATCCTGCCAACCCGCAAATTCACCACGACACCACCGCCGAAGAAATCTGGCGCGATACCGACGGCAAAGTCGACATCTTTGTTTCCGGTATCGGCACCGGCGGCACCATCACCGGCGTGGGTCAAATGCTCAAGGCACGCAAACCCGGCGTTCAGGTGATTGCTGTCGAACCGGATGGCAGCCCGGTGCTTTCCGGTGGCCAGCGCGGCCCCCATCTGCTGCAAGGGCTGGGCGCAGGCTTCGTCCCCAAGGTGCTCGACACCACGATCTACGATGAAGTGGTGCGCGTAAAAAATGAAGACGCCTTCAGCATCGCCCGGCGCATGGCCACTGAAGAAGGGCTACTGGTGGGCATTTCTTCAGGCGCAGCCGTCTGGTCGGCACTGGAAGTCGCCAAACGCCCTGAAAACAAGGGCAAGCTGATTGTCGTCATCCTGCCCTCCTGCGGCGAACGTTATCTGTCGACGATCCTGTTCCAGCATCTGGATACGTAACTTTTAATTTGTAACGCGTAACTTGTCACGAATAACGCCACCACGGGCGCATGTCATTCGACTTCACTCAGACGGGCGATTTCGGCCACGATGCCATCAAATGGAATCGTTACGCCGGGCGCGACATCCTGCCGCTCTGGATTGCGGACATGGACTTCGCCGCGCCGCCCGCCCTGGTGGCCGCCCTGCAACGGCGGGTGGCGCGTGCCGCTTTCGGCTACGCCGAGCCTTTGCCCTCGCTCATCGACACGCTCTGCCAGCACCTTGAAGATGAATACGCCTGGTCGATCGAGCCTGAATGGATCGTCTGGCTGCCCGGCCTCGTCACCGGGCTGAATGTCGCCTGCCGGGCGGTCAGCGGTGCCGTATTCAGTGCCACGCCGGTGTATCCGCCCTTTCTTGGCGCACCCACGCTTTCCGGCAAACCGCTCACCACAGCGCCCCTCGCCTGCACGGACGGTTACTGGCACTGGGATATCCCGCGTGTCACTGCCGCGCTGCGCCCCGATACGCGGCTGTTTTTACTCTGCCACCCGCACAACCCTGTGGGACGCGCCTGGCATGAGGCCGAATTGCAGAAAATTGCCGCACTGGCAGAACGCCACGACCTGATCGTCTGTTCCGATGAGATACACAGTGGCCTGATGCTCGACGCCCGCCCGCACCGGCCATTTGCCACGCTATCGGCAGCCGCCGCCCAGCGCAGCATCACCCTGATGGCGCCCTCCAAAACCTTCAACATGGCCGGCCTGGGCTGCGCCTTTGCGCTCATCCCCGAGGCTCGCCTGCGCGCCCAGTTCAAAGCTGCGATGGCCGGCATCGTGCCACACGTCAACGCCCTCGGGCTGGCCGCCTGTGAAGCTGCCTATGCCGACTGCCAAGACTGGCACACGGCGGTGCTCACGCACCTGCGTGACCAGCGCGACCACCTCGAAACCCGTATTGCACAGATCCACGGGCTACGCATGAGCCACGTCGAAGCCACCTATCTGGCTTGGATCGATGCCCGTGTGCTCTGTGCCACACGCGGCATCACCCATCCACAGCGGTTTTTTGAAGACGCAGGCGTCGGGCTATCCGCAGGCAGCGACTTTGCCTGTGGCAGTGGCGCGCAAAACCCGGCACAACATTTCGTCCGCCTCAACTTCGCCTGCCCACGCGCCACGCTGGATCAGGCACTGGATCGCCTCGAGACCGCCACACGCTGAAGCCGCAAAGAAAAGAAGAAGAAAAAACAAACCCCGGCGCGTGCCGGGGTTTGCAGGGTGCAAGCAAAACAAGCCGGCCGATCAGAAACGCCCCACCAGCCCCAGCGAGAACAGATTCACATCCGCCGTGCCGGTTGTATTGGCATCGCCCACCTTGCTGAAGCGTTCCAGTTCAGCACGCACGCCGATGTTCTGGTTAAAGGTGAAACTGCCACCCACTCCGTAATTGGGCTTCCACTTGTTCACGCTGGTATTGCCCCCCGTCGCGAAGCCCGCACCGCTATCGGTGGTCTTGATCTGGGCACGGATCATCCCCAACTTGCCGAAGATCGCCATTTTGTCATCGATCGGGTAGATACCCAACGCCGCCACGTTCCAGCCGGTAATCTTGGCTTCGCGCGCAGTAGCACCTTTCGTCGTCGTCTTGGTCTGCGGCCCTTTGGGCCACCAACTAAACTGGGGTGTCGAAGTCGTCATCCCGTAGTTTGCCGAATAGGAAGTCTTGCCCAGATCGACATAACCGCCTTCGATGGCAAAGTTAGGATCAAACTGATAACCCGCCTGCAACTTATAGCCATGCTTGCCCGAGGTTTGGGTCGAATTGATCGCCGCCGACGAACCCGGCGTACCCGACAGATTCTGTATGACGATATTGTTATTGGTGACCTGCATTGGCGTATGGATGATCGCCGACTGGCCAAACGAGCCGACGACGTACATTTCCTTGGCCATTTCCAGGGCGTGCACCGGCACGCTCACCAGTAACGCCGAAAAACCTGACAGGCAGGCGGTGCGAGCAAAGCGGGTGACAGCGTGAGTGTGCTTCATGGACTCTCCAAGATAACCACAGGGAAAACGCCATATTACCAAAAAATGGTCTATGTCCAAGGGTAAAAATTGGCAGTCATTGTGTTTTGTTTCAGCCGCATTCCCGCATTGCTGCGTCATTTCCCTATAATCGGCAACTTGGCACTTTGACTATGAAAACCAACAGGGGGAATCATGCAGCCAGGCAAAACCGGTAAGACCTTCATCGCGACCGCCATCGCCACCACATGCCTTTGCGGCAGCCCCGCCGTGCTGGCGGCAGGCAACCCGCTCAACCTGAAAACCACCGATGATCTGACGCTGGGATTTTCGTTGTCGCAATACGACTACCGCGAACCCAACCAGACCTTGCCTACCGGCGGCACCCCGGCCGTGGTCGTCGGCGACATCAAGCAAAGCGGCGTGATCATCGGCCTGCATGGCGCGAAAACCTGGTCACTGGCAGATGGCGACTTCCTGCGTTTCGATGCCAGCTTCCAGGGCGGCGACGTGGATTACACCGGCAGCGGCACCATGACGGATCGCCCGCTGCGTTTCTATGACCTGCGCCTCGTCTACGGCGTCGATGATGAACTGACGAACGGCGTACTCTCCACCTATGGTGGTCTGGGCTATCGTTATCTCTACAACGACATGCGCGGCACCGTCAAACTCGGCAACCAGACCCTCAGCGGCTACGAACGCGAGCAGCAATACCTTTACCTGCCGGTGGGGCTCACCTACAAAACCCTGCTGAAAGGCAAACGCCTGAGCCTGACGGGCGAACTGGGGCTGCTGATCCAGGGGACTCATCACAGCTACAACAGCACCTTCAGCGAAACCTTCAAGCAACGCAGCGGCTTTGAAGGACGGCTGTCTGCCATGCTGAACCAGGGTAACTGGGAAATGGGGCCTTACGTCCATTACTGGCGCGTGAATGACTCCGACAAGAACAATGTCACCGTCGGCAATGTCCGCATCACTTCCTTTGAGCCCAAAAACACCACACTTGATATCGGCGTCAAGATCGACCGGCATTTTTAATGACGAGTTGCGTGTAACCCCGCCATCTTGCCCTTGCCACCCTGCCACCCTGCCCCGCACAGGCGGGGGCGGGAGGGGCTGAAAAACGCTCAAGCGGCCATACCCGCAGCCATACCCGCTGCCGGAACGCGAAACAACAACCGCTACTTTCCAGCGGCTACGCTGACTTTGCGAACATAGCCATTACTGAAGCCTGCCGTATGATTACCGGTGTTGTAGGCTGAAATCGCGGCACGCAGCGCCGACTGCCCTCCCCCGAATTTTTTCGAAGCGTTGGTGTAATTTTCAGTGAGAATCTGCGCGCCAACCGCGATGTTGTAACACGGCTGAAGCAGCGTTTCCGCCGTCAGGCCAAAGCGTCGCAAATGACGCGAATTCACCTGCGCCAGCCCGAGATCGACGGAATACCCTCTGTCGATCAGCCAGTTCGCCCAGGCCACTGCCTCGACAATCGAACCCGGCTGGCGCGCCAGCCGCTGCTTGCCATTGACGTTAATCGCCAGCGGATTGCCAGCGGACTCGACCTTGACGATCGCCATCATCGTCACCGGCGCCACATTCGGCGCACACTGGGCGATCATCTGTTCGAGTCCGGGCAGCATCATGATATACAGCTTGATTCCAGCTTGAGGTTTGATGTTTGATTCCGGCTTATTTCAACTTGCCCAGCAAGGCGTCTTTGAGATCATCCTGCACCGGCTTGTCACCCAGCCAGATCCGCGTCACCGCACGATACAGATCCTCGCCAGCGATCTCCTTGCCCAGCGGCTTGTCATTCAGCGTAACGCGAGTGCCACTGCCCGGGTTCCAGTCAAAATGGATGACATCCCCCTTCTGCGCGGTCTTGGCGGTCAGCATCGCCGCCCCCAGCTCATCGATGCGCGGCTTGAGCGACGCGAACTCTGCTTCGCTCAGGTTCTTGTGCAAGCCTTCGTTCATCGCTTCAACAAACTGGCTGGCGGAAATTTCGCGCAGCATGGCGATGCGTAGCCGCTTGCCACCGGTCAGCGTCAGCACATCGGCGGTCTGCGTCTTCTTTTCAGGCAGATACAGCCCGGCCGCATAGACCTTGACGAAAAACCGCGTGCGCAGCCCCGCGCCGTTGAGTTGCAGTTCCTGAGCTCCCAGGCGGGTGGTGTCGTCAAAGCGCACGCCCGCTACTTCCAGCGCATGCGCCAGACCCGACATGGCCAGCAAGCCGATCAACAACAGTTTTTTCATGATGCCTCCGCAAACAGGTTGAACTACGAACATCCCCCGATACCGCCGGTGATTATGAACGAACTTCACCATCGCCGAACACCACCCATTTCTGGCTGGTCAGCCCATCCAGCCCCACCGGGCCGCGCGCATGGATCTTGTCGGTGGAAATGCCGATTTCCGCGCCCAACCCGTATTCAAAGCCATCGGCAAAGCGTGTCGAGGCATTCACCATCACGCTGCTTGAATCCACCTCACGCAAAAACCGCATGGCATGGCTGTAATTTTCGGTAACGATAGCCTCGGTGTGCTGCGACGAATAACGGTTGATGTGCTCGATCGCCTCATCCAGCCCCGCCACCACTTTCACGGCGATGATGGGCGCGAGATATTCTTCATACCAGTCCTGTTCCGTCGCCGCCTTCGCTGCAGGCACCCGCGCGCGGGTTTCCTCGCAACCGCGAATTTCCACGCCCTTAGCCGTCAGCATCGCCGCAATTTGCGGCAGCAACGTATCGGCCACCGGGCGCGCAATGAGCAGCGATTCCGTGGTGTTGCAAGTGCCATACCGCTGGGTCTTGGCATTCTCGACGATCTTCAGCGCCTTCCCGGGGTCGGCAGCTTCATCGACATACACATGACAGTTACCGTCCAGATGTTTGATGACCGGCACGCGTGCCTCCTGTGAGACACGCTCGATCAGCCCCTTGCCACCGCGCGGCACGATGACATCGACGTATTGCGGCATCGTGATCAGTGCGCCCACCGCCGCACGGTCGGTGGTAGCCACCACCTGCACCGCCGCTTCCGGCAGCCCGGCAAACTTCAGCCCGGCACGCACACAGGCGGCAATCGCCTGATTGGCGTGCAAAGCCTCTTTACCGCCGCGCAAAATGGCTGCGTTGCCCGACTTCAGACACAACGCCGCCGCGTCAGCCGTCACATTCGGCCGCGCCTCGTAAATGATGCCGATCACGCCCAGCGGCACCCGCATCTTGCCGACCTGAATGCCGCTCGGACGACGCTTGACATCGGTGATCTCGCCCACCGGATCCGGCAAGGCCGCCACCTGCTCCAGCCCCTGCGCCATCGCTTCGATGCCCTTGGCGGAAAGCGTCAGGCGGTCGATCATCGCGGCATCCAGACCCTGCGCCCGCGCCTCGGCCAGATCGGTGGCATTGGCGGCGAGCAGCGTTTCCTGTTGCACGCGGATCTGCCGCGCCATTTCCAGCAGCGCGGCATTCTTGGCTGCCGTTGAGGCCGCCGCCGTCAGGCGCGAAGCCGCGCGGGCGGCCTGCCCCAGTCCTTCCATATAAGCGTTGATGTTTTCCATAGTCTTCAGGAACGTACCGTGGGGTTTCGAGTTTGGGTCAGCCGCAAGGCCAGCTGCAGGAATTCATCCCACAGATCGCCACGCGCCAGCCCCTTGATCATGCGGTCTATCCGCGCTGCCTGCAAGAGCGCCGTACGCAATAACGGGGTTGAACAGCGCTGCACGGCCTGACGATAAGCACTCTGCCGCGCACCAAAAATTTTGGCCACCCCGCAAGCCTGATCGAAACTGTTGCCCTGATCAAGCTGCGCGCGCAACTGTGCCAGCGTGCGGGTTTCCTGCGCCAGTGCCCAGAGGATCAACGGTGGTGCCGTGTCTTCGGCACGCAACCCATCCAGCAGGCGCGCACAGCGGGGCGCATCACCGGCCAGCAGCGCGGCACGCAATTTATCGACATCGAAACGCGCCACATCCAGCACCGCTTCTTCCACCTGCGCCCGCGTGAGCTGCCCCGCCGGATACAGCAAGGCAAGCTTCTGGATTTCCTGATGCGCAGCCAGCAGATTGCCCTCCACATGCGCGGCGATGAACTCCAGCGCATCCGCCACCGCCGACTGCTGCTGACGCGCCAGCCGCATGGCAATCCAGTCCGGCAACTGGCGCAGCCCCGGCGCGTTAAGCTCCACCACCACGGCGGTCTTGCTCAAAGCGACAAACCACGCCGCCTTCTTGGCCTGCCAGTCGAGCAGCGGCAAGGTCACCAGCGTCAGCACGCCGTCCATCGGCTGCTCCGCATGTTGCTGCAAAGCCTCCCCGCCCTCGCGCCCCGGCTTGCCATTGGGAATCCGCAGATCGATCAGCTTGTTGCTGCCAAACAACGACAGATTACCGCCCGCCAGCTGCAACTGCTCCCAGCGAAAGCCAACACCCGCCACCAGCACCTCGCGCTCGTCGTAACCCTGCGTGCGTGCGGCACGACGCACCGCATCGGCCGCTTCCAGCACCAGCAGCGGCTCATCGCCATGCAACACATACAACGGGACCAGCGATTGGCTCAGATGCGCGTCGAGCTGATCGGGGCGCATCTGCATCTCAACGTGAAAGCCGCGCAAGCGACGCTATCGGCTCCCCTTGCCCCTTGCGGGAGAGGGGTTGGGGGAGCGGGGTATCTGGCGCAGGCGCAGGCACCGTACTGGCTTCATCCTTTAACTGAGGCTGAGGCTGGGGTTGAGACTGGGGTTGAGACTGACGCACCGCCGACAACCGTCGCAAGACCTGCTGCACCAGATCATTCTGCATGTCGCGCCAGAGCAGGGCTTCTTCCGACTCTTTTGAAAGCACAAGATCATCGTTGTAAGTGATGTCACGATGCACGGCAATCCGGCTGGGCGCCATCCACTCGCGCCCCTGTCCATCCGCCAGCCGGATCAGCAACGTGCGCGTTAATTGGTACTCCCGCGCCCGCCCGGCCGCAGACAGACTCAGGATGTTCTTGGCCTGACGGTCTTCGAGCACCTGCAAGGTTACCTGTGCCGCCTTCTGCTCGCTGATGACCTGCACCGCACTGCCCGCCATGATCGCGCGCTTCAGTTGCGCGTACATCTCGCCCGTTTCTGGCAGGGCGATGTAAAGGCTGTCAAACGGCAGCGGGTACGCGCCGCGCAGCTGAAAGCCACAAGCCGCCAGCCACAACGAGCCCGCCACAGACAACAGCAAAAAAATGCGTTTCATGCCAGCATCCATGCCACCCTTTAAGCCACCCTTTAAGCCACCCTTTAAGCCACCCTTTAAGCCACCCATCAAGCCACCCATCAAGCCACGATATTGACCAGCCGCCCCGGCACCACCACCACCTTTTTCGCCGGTTTGCCTTCCATGTATTTCTGTGCCGTTTCAGAAGCCAGTGCCGCCGCCTCGATGGCTTCTTTCGCCGCTGTCGCCGCCACGCGCAGGCTGCCGCGATGCTTGCCGTTAATCTGCAGCACCAGTTCGATTTCATCCTGCACCAGCGCGTCCTCGCTCGGCAGCGGCCAGGGAGCGGCGAGAATGTCATCGCCATAGCCCAGCTCACGCCAGAGCGCGTGAGTGATGTGCGGCGTGATCGGCGAAAGCAGACGCAGCAAGATGGACAATCCTTCCGCAGCCACAAACGCTGCATCTGTCGCATTTTCCTCTGCACGCGGCAGTTTTTCGAGGGCGTTGAGCATCTTCATCGCCGCCGAAGCCACTGTATTGAACTGCTGCCGACCCAGGTCGTAACTCGCCTGTTTCAGGTTCAGATGAATTTCACGACGCACCATGGAGAAGGGCTCGGCCAGATTTTGCGGCATCGGCAAGCCGCCGGCCGAACGAATCAGATCGTGCATCGCATGGCCATACGCCCACAAGCGGCGCAGAAAGCGGTACGCCCCCTCCACCCCGGCATCCGACCATTCCAGCGTCTGTTCCGGTGGCGCGGCAAACATCATGAACAGTCGCGCGGTATCTGCGCCGTACTGGTCGATGATGGACTGCGGATCAACGCCATTGTTCTTCGACTTCGACATGGTCGTCATCTCGAACGCCAGCGGCGTGCCGTCCTTGAGTGCGGCGCCGGTGATCTGCCCCTGCGGGCCACGCGCAATCTCGATGTCTTCTTCCCAGAAATAATTCTTGCCACCACTTTCAGGCTTGTGGAAGAAAGCGGTTTTCAGCACCATGCCCTGGGTGAGCAGATGAGCAAACGGCTCACGGTAACTGACCAGCCCCGTATCGCGCATCACCTTGGTCCAGAAACGCGAATAGAGCAGATGCAGAATGGCGTGTTCGATCCCGCCGACATACTGATCGACCGTCATCCAGTAATCCGTCTCGGCATCGACCATCGCCTGCGCCGAAAAACCACTGGCATAGCGGGCGTAGTACCACGACGAATCGACAAAAGTATCCATCGTATCCGTCTCGCGCTTCGCCACGCCGCCACACTGCGGGCAGGCACACTGCACGAAGCTGTCGCGCTTGTTGAGCGGGTTGCCCGAACCATCCGGCACGCAGTCTTCAGGCAGCACCACCGGCAGTTGTTCATCGGGAACCGGCACATCGCCACACTTTTCGCAATGAATAATGGGTATCGGGCAGCCCCAGTAACGCTGGCGCGAAATACCCCAGTCACGCAGCCGCCATTGTACCTTTTTGTCGCCCAGTGCCCTGGCCTTGAGCAAGGCCGCCACCTTATCGACCGCCGCGCCATAGGCCAGGCCATCGAGCACGCCCGAATTCACGCAGACCCCCAGCGTTTTGTCACCATAACCCGCCTGCCAGGCATCACTGGAAAAGCTTAACCCCGGCACCTGAATGACCGGCTTGATCGGCAGCTGATATTTCTTCGCAAACGCAAAATCGCGCTCATCGTGGGCAGGCACGGCCATCACTGCGCCGTCACCATAACTCATCAGCACATAATTACCGACCCACACTTCCACCGTCTCCCCCGTCAGCGGATGCGTGACGAACAGCCCGGTGGGGCGACCTTCCTTCTCCATGGTCGCCATGTCGGCTTCCATCACCGAACCCTGCTTGCACTGCTCGATGAACGCCGCAAGTTCGGGGTTATGCCGTGCCGCATGGCTGGCCAGCGGATGCTCCGCCGCCACCGCGCAGAAGGTCACGCCCATGAGGGTATCGGCGCGGGTGGTAAACACCCACAGTTTGCCATCATCAATCAGCGCGCCCTGTGCGTCGCGGATCTCATGCGGAAACGCAAAGCGCACACCCACCGACTTGCCGATCCAGTTGGCCTGCATCAAACGCACGCGCTCCGGCCAGCCTTCCAGCGTATCGAGATCATTCAGCAGCTCTTCGGCGTACTGGGTAATGCCCAGGTAATAACCGGGAATCTCGCGCTTTTCAACCTCCGCGCCAGTGCGCCAGCCACGCCCGTCGATCACCTGTTCATTGGCCAGCACCGTCTGGTCGACCGGATCCCAATTCACCACCTGGGTTTTTTTGTAGGCGATGCCCTGTTCCAGCATCCGCAGAAACAACCACTGGTTCCACTTGTAGTAATCCGCATCACAAGTCGCCAATTCGCGGCTCCAGTCGATGGCAAAACCCAGCGACTTCAGCTGGGTTTTCATGTGCGCGATGTTCTCGCGTGTCCATTGTGCGGGCGGCACATTGTTCTTGATCGCCGCATTTTCCGCCGGCAACCCAAAGGCATCCCAGCCCATCGGCTGCAGCACGTTAAAACCGCGCATCCGGTGAAAGCGCGACAGCACATCGCCGATGGTGTAGTTGCGGACGTGCCCCATGTGCAGCTTGCCGGAAGGATAGGGAAACATCGACAAACAGTAATATTTCGGCCGGCTCTTGTCCGCCACGGCGCGGAAGGCAGCGGTGTTGTCCCAATACTGCTGGGTGGTCTGTTCGATCTCGTTGGGACTGTACTTTTCCTGCATGGCGGGCTCGGGGAGGGGTAAAAGGGCTTTCCGAAGAAAGCGGGCGATTATACCTGCCGCAGCACGCGCACCCAGCACGCACCAGCACACACACCCAGCAAACCTTGCGTCGCGATGCCGATACAACACGACAAAACCCAACGCCATCGCACAAAAGCCCACCAGCCGGGTTCATCCCCTTGCAAAGGGAGCCACATGCACGCGATGCCAATGTCACGTCATTCCCACGCAGGCGGGAATCCATTCGTTGCCCTCCTCCGACGCATCAACATCCGCCGTCATTCCCGCGCAGGCGGGAACCCATTCGTTGCCCTCCTCCGGCGCATCAACATCCGCCGTCATTCCCGCGCAGGCGGGAATCCATGGTGCAGCAAAGGCGCACGCGATGAGTGGATTCCCGCCTGCGCGGGAATGACGGTAGCCCTGAAAGGGCTGGCGTATCATTCGTGCGACCGCCCTGATGACGGGTGTTTCTGACCATTCTTTTCAATCAGGATCGACATTGAAGCACTACGGAAAATCCAGCAAGCGAGGCCGCCATGCCGCTGAGTGCAGAAGAAAACTACCGCCTGCTCTGTGAAATCGAGGCCAATCGCGCCATGCTGCTCCAGGCCTATCTGCAGAACGACCATTTATGGATCCATCTTGACGAACGAATACGGCGGATATTCAATCCAGACCACCCCGACCCCCGCACTTCCCACCCCGCTTCTCCCCACCTGCCACCGGAAGACAGCGGCAAGCCGGCGTGCTGACATCACACACAGATACTGATCGTGATAACGCTTTGTGGTTTAATTCAAGGATGTCTACCGCCTTTCGCACCATCGCCCTGATCGGCAAATACCAGAGCCCGGAAGTTGCCGGGGCACTGCACGACCTGGCCGAATTCCTGCGCGCAAGAAACCTCGACGTCCTGATCGAAGAGAGCACCGCCGCATCGGTCGGCTGTCATGGCTGCCAGGTCGCCTCATTCGCCCAGATTGGCGAACGAGTCGATCTGGCGATTGTGGTCGGCGGCGACGGCACCATGCTCAACGCCGCGCGACGGCTGGCGGCCTACGATGTGCCGCTGGCGGGCGTCAATCAGGGTCGGCTTGGCTTCATGACCGACATTGCCCACCAGTCCATGCTCGAAGGCATCGCCGGGCTGCTCGACGGCCAGTTTGCGCCCGAACAACGCCTGCTGCTCGATGCCTGTGTACGCCGTGATGGCCAGCCGGTTTTCAGCACCCTCGCCCTCAACGACGTGGTGATCAACAAAGGCGACACCGGACGCATGATCGAAGTCGAAGTGCGCGTCGATGGCGAATTCATCTATGTACTGCGTGCCGATGGCATGATCATCGCCACCCCTACCGGCTCCACCGCCTACGCGCTGGCCGCCAATGGCCCCATCCTGCACCCCGCCGTGCAAGGCGTCGCCCTGGTGCCGCTATGCCCGCACTCGCTCACCAACCGGCCAATCACCATCAGCGACCAGAGCCGCATCGAAATCCGCCTGCTCGCCCAATATGATGCCCGTATCCACTTCGATGGCCAGGAATACTTCGACGTGCGCGCAGGCGACCAGCTTTGTGTCGAACGTTCGCGCCACGCCATCACCCTGATGCACCCGCCCGGCTACAGCTATTTCGCCATGCTGCGCGAAAAGCTGCACTGGAGCGAAACCGCCCGCCGATAATTCACCTCACGCGCGACCTTCCGCCCCCCCGCCCCTCATGCTGCGCCGTCTGTACATCCGCGACTTCGTCATCGTTGACCGCCTCGAACTCGAATTCGACGCCGGCTTCACCACCCTCACCGGTGAAACCGGTGCGGGCAAATCCATCCTCATCGACGCGCTCTCTCTCGCCCTGGGCGAACGTGCCGAAACCGGCTGCGTGCGCAATGGTGCAGAACGCGCCGAAATCAGCGCCACCTTCGATCTGCCATCCGCTCCAGCCCACCCGCTGACCCGCTGGTTGCACACCCATGATTTCGCTGCCGATGGCGAATGCCTGCTGCGTCGCATCGTCGAAACCAATGGCCGCTCACGCGCCTACATCAACGGTGCCCCCGCCACCCTCACGCAACTGCGCGAAGCCGCCGAATTCCTCTGCGACATCCACGGCCAGCACGCCCACCATTCCCTGATGCGCGCCGAAGCCCAGCGCGAACTACTCGACCAGCACGCCGGGCTGACCGCACTAGCACACGAAACCAGCGAAAAATACCGTCACTGGCAACACCTGCAAAACGCACTGGAAAACGCCGAACGTGACATCGCCGCCACCCTGCGCGAACGCGAATCGCTCGAATGGCAAGTCAAAGAACTACAAACCCTCGCCTTTGAACCCACCCAATGGCAAGAAGACACCCAGGAACACCGCCGCCTCGCGCATGCCGCCAGCCTCATCGAAGGCGTGGGCAGCAGCCTCGCCCAACTTGAAGACGACGACCAGGCACTCAGCCCCCAGCTCGACCAACTCATCCATCGCCTGCACGATCTCCTCGAATACGACCACGAACTGACCGAAACCCTCGAACTCCTCGGCAACGCCCAGATCCAGCTCCAGGAAGCCGGCCACGCCCTGCGCCACTACCAACGGCGGCTCGACATCGACCCGCAACGTCTGAGCGAACTCGAAACCCGCATCGCCAGCGTCACCCAGATGGCACGTAAACAGCATGTCAGCCTCGACGAACTACCCGGGCTGCTGAGCCGCCAGCAAGCACGTCTCGACGAACTCACCCTGCTCACCGACAGTGCCGAGCTCGCCCGGCAAGCCGCCGCCGCCCAGGCCGAATACCTCACCGTCGCCCAACAACTCACCCAAGGCCGCCACCACACCGCCCAACAACTCAGCCAGCAAATCACCGCCGCCATACAACAACTGGCCATGAGCGGCGGCCGCTTTGAAATCCAGCTCACCCCGCTGGCCAGCGGCAACGCACACGGCCTCGAAACCATCGAATTCCAGGTCACCGCCAATGCCGGCCAACCCCCGCGCGCCATCGCCAAAGTCGCCTCCGGCGGCGAACTCTCCCGCATCGGCCTGGCCATCCAGGTCATCGCCAGCCAGGCCACGCAAACCCCCACCCTGATCTTCGACGAAGTTGACGTCGGCATCGGTGGCCGCGTCGCCGAAATCGTCGGCCGCCTGCTGCACGACCTCGGTCGCAGCCATCAAGTCCTCTGCGTCACCCATCTCCCGCAAGTCGCCGCCTGCGCCGACTCGCAATGGAACATCGCCAAAGAAGAACACAACGGCCACACCCTCTCGCACGTCACCCCCCTCGACCACCCCGCCCGCATCAACGAAATCGCCCGCATGCTCGGCGGCGTCAAAATCACCGAAACCACCAAACGCCACGCCACCGAAATGCTCGAAAACCCCATGGGGTCAGGTCTTTAATTATCACATTTTGTCAAAAAATGTGATAATTAAAGACCTGACCCCATTAAGGAAATCGCATGGCACGCCCGCTCAGGCTCGAATTTCCCGGTGCGCTGTATCACGTCACCTCACGCGGCAACGCGCAACAGGCGATTTTTCTGGATGACGATGACCGCACCTCGTTTCTCGAAGAACTCATCCGCACCATCCAACGCTTTCACTGGATCTGCTACGGCTACTGCCTGATGGACAACCACTACCATCTGATCCTCGAAACCCCCGAAGCCAATCTCTCACGCGGCATGCGCCAGCTGAACGGCATCTACACCCAACGTCACAACCACCGGCACACCCGGGTCGGCCATGTGTTTCAAGGGCGTTACAAAGCCATCCTTGTCGAACGCGACAGCCATCTACTCGAACTGGCGCGTTACGTCGTCCTCAACCCGGTGCGCGCCGGCCTATGCGCCACCGCCGAAGCGCACCCCTGGAGCAGCTATTGCGCCACCGCCGGGCTGACCGACTGCCCCACCTGGCTCGCCGCAGAACGCCTGCTGGAACACTTCGGCACACACCGCGCACAAACCCTCCCGGCATATCAGCAATTCGTGCTCGAAGGCCAGGCATCCCAGCCCTGGAAACAACTCAAAGGACAAGTCTTTCTAGGCAGCGAAGGCTTCATCCACCGCATGCAAGCACTTGCCCAACAACCCGGCAACCCCGAAGAAATCCCCAGCCCCCAACGCCACGCCGGACGCCCCGCACTCGACAACCTGTTCCCCAGCACCCCCAAGCCCGACAAAGCCACCCGCAACCAGGCCATCCGCCTGGCCTGCCTCGAACACGGCTACAGCTTCACCGAAACCGCCCGCCACACCGGCCTGCACTACACATCGATCAGCAGGATCGTCAACGAAACCTGAAACCCTGAGAATCCCAACTATTCAATCCCTGGAAACCCCAGCCACTCCCGTCATTCCCGCGCAGGCGGGAATCCATAACCTGCGAGCCCCACGGCGCGAGGCTGGCTCCCCGCCTGCACGGAGATGACTCACGTTGCTGACCATTCTTGCCGATCAGGCATTTGCACCCAAAATGTGATAATTAAAGACCTGACCCCATCTTTTTGGATCGAACAGGAAGAAGAACGCAGTCGTCTGACTCATGAAGCACTCGAAGATGTCGATACCGGCCATGTCATCGATCATCAAGCCGTGCAAGCCTGGGCCGATAGTTTGAACACAGACCATCCGCTACCGATACCGCGATGATGGAATTGAAGTGGGGCCAGCAAAGGGCTATCCGATCTGGCTCGACTGCATGATTTTCTGGCATCAGTGAATCCGGCGGCAGCGGCACGCATCGTCCGGTTGCTAACGGCTGCACCGTCAAGCCTGCGTGGCAACCCGCGGATCGGCGAGCGCCTGGAAGAATTCGAACCACGCGAGGTGCGTCGCATCTTCATCGGCAACGATGAGATGCGCTACGAAATTCAGAACGACACCATTTACATCCTGCGCATCTGGCATACCCGTGAAGATCGGTAAACCCAATGAGGTCACCCCATCAGCCATTCCCGTCACTCCCGTCACTCCCGCGCAGGCGGGAATCCATAACCTGCGAGCCCCACGGCGCGAGGCTGGCTCCCCGCCTGTACGGGGACGGCTCACGTTGCTGACCATTCCTGCCGATCCGGTATTTGCACCGAAATGTGATAATTAAAGACCTGACCCCATCTTTTCACGATGGCTCGCGGCCATACGGAAGCGTCTCGACGACCACCTGTGTCCAGTCGTGGATCGCCTCGTAGACCTTCACGATCTCGCCCTCAACCGTGCGGAAAAGCAGCTTGGGTTCGTCGCCATCCACTGAGTTGTCGTAGACGTAGGCTCGATCCGCGAATGCAGCTGCTGCTGCGCAGTTCGCGATGGACTTGGAATACCGGGAAATGATCTTGGGAATAGGGACATCGTGGCCGCCCTCCATAACGCGCTGCGTTACGCGAGCCGCGTTGATGGATGGGTGGTCTGTGCCCACGAAGAAGAGACGGATGAAGTAGCCCTCATCCTTGGCACGCTTGATGAAGTCTATCTTATCTGATGCGGACAGCACGCTCTCGAAAGCAATACTTTCACGCAAACGCAAGCAGCGCTCACGCTCGGCCTCGGCGTGCTTGGCCGCAGCCATCACGGCCTCGTGGGAGTTCCAGTCCCCGTAGACATCGCGGGCGATATTGTCGGGGTTGATGTAGGTGCAGCCCTCGATCCACTTGTGCTGCAACACCTTGGTCGTAAGCGATGTCTTGCCCGAGCCATTCGGCCCGGCGACGACGATCAGGGTAGGGCGTTGCCCCGTCATGCGGCCGTAGCGACCGCACGCGGACACGACAGGTGGTAGCGCGAGCGCACTTCGGCCACCTGCTTGTGCAAGGTGTGCATCAGCGCACTGTTGGCGACCGTGGCCTTGGCGCGAGCCTCGGCTACCACGCTTTGCATCAGGATTTCAAGCTGCTCGTCGGAGGGTTCCCGCGAGCAGTCCAGCAGATTGACCTTTGCATTCATGGCCGGGCTCCTTTACATGCCGAGAGAATACAAATATGCGCCTTCGCCCACAATGTGTCAATCATTGGAGTCAAAATGAAATCGGGTCCTCCCGTCATTGCTCCCCACTCCCGTCATTCCCGCGCAGGCGGGAATCCATAACCTGCGAGCACCCCGGCGCGAGGCTGGCTCCCCGCCTGCACGGGGACGGCTCACGTTGCTGACCATTCCTGCTGATCAGGTATTCCCACCCAAAATGTGATAATTAAAGACCTGACCCCATCTTTCCATTTTTTCATCTTTTTTTGCCGCTTTGCCTCAAGTTTCCAAAGCCGGGGCCGTTACCTGAATCAAAGGCGGCGACCAATTAACGCCTTGACCGTGTAACTCTCTGACAAATAAAGGAGAATCAAAATGGCCTCAGTTATCAACACCAACATTGCGTCGCTCAACTCGCAACGCAATCTGTCCACCTCGCAAAACTCGCTGGCGATGTCGCTCCAGCGTTTGTCTTCCGGTCTGCGGATCAATAGCGCCAAGGACGATGCGGCCGGCATGGCGATTTCGTCGCGGATGTCTTCGCAAATCAATGGCTTGAATCAGGCTGCGCGGAATGCCAATGACGGTATCTCGCTGGCGCAGACGGCTGAAGGTGCGCTGGGTGCTGTTTCTGACAACCTGCAGCGCATCCGCGAACTAGCCGTGCAATCCGCCAACGCCAGCAACAGTGCCTCTGACCGCGCCGCGCTGAACAACGAAGCCACCCAGCTGATCAACGAAATCCAGCGTGTGGCCACGACGACCAGCTTTAACGGTGTCAATCTGCTCGACGGCACCTTCACTTCGCAAACCTTCCAGGTGGGGGCGAACTCCGGCCAGACCATCAGTGTTGACAAGATCGCCAGCGCCAAGTCCGATGCACTCGGTGTCGGTGCCAGCACCAGCTACGCCTCCACGCAAAACGGCGCAGCAGTCAATGGCAAGGGTCTGAGCACGGGTGATCTCGCCATCAACGGCGTCAATGTCGGTGCCACGTCGAGTGACGGCGTTTCCGCCTTCGGTGGTCGCACCAGTGCCCTTGCCGTAGCAAATGCCATCAACGCGGCCAACACCGGGGTCACCGCCACGGTCAATACCACCACACTGACCGGCACCGCCGCAACCGGCTTTGCTTCGGCCATTGCCACTGGCACGGTCAAGATCAACGATATCGACATCGGTGCGATTGCTGCTGCAGGCACCGCAGTGGAGCGTGGCGGCCAGATGACCGCAGCCATCAATGCCAAGTCCTCGCTCACCGGGGTGACCGCGTCTTTTGACAACACCACCGGCGCTGTCGCACTGACCGCCGCCGATGGCCGTAACATCTCGGTGTCCAACAGTGCTGCGGTTACCCGCGCCATCTCTGGCCTGGGTGTGGGTTCTGATGTCACCACCAACACCACGCTCGACCAGAAGCTCAACAGCGGCTGGGCTTCCGCCACCATATCGGCCAATGCGACCAGCATCGCAGCCGGTGATCTTTCGATCAACGGCGTCAGCATCGGCGCAGTTACCGCTGGCGGCACTCCCGCCGCACAAACCACCGCACTCGCCACCGCGATCAATAGCGTCACCAGCAAAACCGGGGTTACAGCCACCATCAACGCAGCAGGCACAGGCTATTCGCTGACCTCCTCCAATGGCGCCCAGATCGAGGTTCATCTGGCGGGTGCTCTGGTCTCTTCAGGTGTTTCGCCTGCCACCAACGCATCAGACTTCGGCCTGACTGCCATGACGGTGTCCAGCCGCACGGTGACCACCTACTCCTCCGTGAATCTGAGCAGCACGGCCAGCACCGGCTTGACGGTTTCTGACGTCGCTGGCACGGGTGCAGGTGCTAGCGGCCTGACGGTCGGCAACACAGCCGCCACACTGACCGCCGCCTCCGGGGTGTCGAAGCTTGATCTCACCACCGCCGCCGGTGCCTCCAGCGCCCTCAGCGTGATCGACTCGGCACTGAACCAGATCAACAGCTCGCGTGCCTCGCTGGGTGCCATCCAGAACCGCTTCAGCTCGGTGGTGACCAATCTGCAGACGACCTCGGAAAACCTCTCTGCCTCGCGCAGCCGCATCATGGATACCGACTTCGCCTCAGAAACCGCCAACCTCTCGCGTGCCCAGATTCTGCAACAAGCAGGTACGGCGATGCTGGCACAGGCCAACTCGATGCCGCAGTTGGTGCTGAGCCTGCTGAAGTAATCGTCAGGCTGAGTCGTAAAATTCAGTAAAACCGCTGCGGCGGGCGTCCCGAAAGGGCCGTCCGCCGCAGGTACAGAAGAAAGGGGAAGACCATGTCCATCCAGCCTGTCGCCACCCCCGGCGCATCCGCCCAGGCCTATGCAGAACAACCCGCCCGCAGCATCGCGCCGCGTGCCGATACTGCGTCCCTGACACCCAACGCACCGCCCACTCAGGTCGCCTCCGCCGCCTCTGCGACTGCCCCCAGCATCAAGCAGGTACAAGAAGCCGTTCAAAAAACTCAAGAGTTCCTCCAGAACAAGGCCAACAACCTGGTTTTTTCGCTCGACAAAGACTCCGGCGAAATGGTCGTCAAAGTGATCGATGCCCACACCGACGAGGTGATCCGCCAGATCCCCTCCAGAGAAATGCTCGAACTCGCCCACTCGCTCGAAGAATTCCAGAACACACACGGCGTGTTGCTCAAAAGCAAAGCCTGAAAAACAACCCCCATGGGGTCAGGTCTTTAATTATCACATTTTTCAAAAATGTGATAATTAAAGACCTGACCCCATTTGTTTTGTTCGTTCTTAGTTCTTCATTTTTCGGCTACAGTTTTTTCCAGCATGGCCGATAATAGAGACATCCACGTTCCAGACAGGTGATCGCCATGGCCTCGACTCCCGCTCTTTCATCCCCCGGCTTGGGCTCCGGCCTTGATGTCAATGGGCTGGTGAGCAAGCTCATGTCAGTAGAGCAACGCCCACTGGCCGCGCTGAATACCAAAGAGGCCGGTTATCAGGCCAAGCTTTCGGCCTTTGGCTCGTTAAAAGGTGCGCTGTCTTCGTTGCAAACGGCGGTTGGCACACTGACTTCATCAAGCACCTTCACTTCGCGCACGGCGTCAGGCTCTGACCCCACCGTCTTGACGGCCACTGCGGCAAACTCGGCCGCCGTGGGTAGCTATGCGGTCAATGTGACCCAGCTCGCCAAAAATCTGACGATCCGCAGCGACACCGCCTATGCGGCGATTACCGACACCTTCAACACCGGCTCACTCGACATCACCGTCGGCGCAACCACCAAGACGGTGACGATCGACAGCACCAATAACACCCTGGACGGAATCCGGAACGCCATCAATGCTGCCAGCGCCGGTGTGACCGCCACGATCGTCAATGATGGTTCCACCAACCGTCTGGTTCTGACCGCCGGCAATACCGGTAGTGCCGGCGCTTTTACCGTCGCGGCCACAGACGCTGGTTCTGGCGGCACGAATGTACTGACCAACCTGGCCTACGCCGGGGGCGCGGGTGTGGCAGGGGCAACGCTACGCATGCAGCCAGCAGACGACGCTCAACTCAGCATTAATGGTTTGTCGGTCACCCGCTCGAACAATACGTTCAGTGATGTAATTGAAGGCTTGAGTTTCAGTCTTTCAAAAACGGGCACATCCAATGTTACGGTCAGCCGAAATACGTCCAGTATTTCCAATGCACTGAACGGTTTCATCAAAGCCTACAACGACGTCAACAAGATGCTGCATGACACCACGGCCTTCAACGCCAGCACCGGCAAGGCCTCCATCCTGACGGGTGATGGTGCGGTTCGGAACATCGGCTCACAGCTCAAATCCATCCTTGGCGCGCAGGTCAGCGGGCTGAGTGGCGGCGTGTCGTCACTCTCGGATCTGGGGGTCTCGGTGCAGAAGGATGGTTCGTTATCCGTCAATGGCACCAAGCTACAGGCCGCGCTGGATAACCCCGCAATGGATGTGGTCGGCCTGTTCACCTCGAACACGTCCGGCAACACCGGCATCGGTCGACGGTTCAGCGATGCGTTGAGCGGCATGATCGGTCCGACAGGTATCATCAGTGGCAAAACAGAGGGTATCAACAGTTCGATTGCCGATATCGGCAAACAGCGCAGCGCCCTGCAGGTCAAACTGACCTCGATCGAATCCCGCTACCGTAGCCAATTCACCGCGCTCGATACCCTGATGTCAAAAATGACACAAACCACAAACTACCTTACCCAACAGCTTGACCAGCTTGCCAAACAAACCCCGGCAAATAACAGGTAAGCCGTCTATCGCCTGAAAGAGATAAAGGAGCCCATCGTGTTCTCTTCGAGTGGAAAAGCAGCGCAGGCCTACGCCCGGGTGGGGGTTGAAACCGGCGTGGTGGCCGCAAGCCCGCACAAGCTGATCGTCATGCTGTTTGACGGTGCATTACTCGCCATTACCAACGCCCGCCAGCAGATGGCGGCGGGGCAGGTTGCGGAAAAGGGGACGTCGATTTCCCGCGCCATTGACATCGTCAGCTGCGGCCTGCGTGCCAGCCTGGACAAATCCGCCGGGGGCGAGCTGGCTGAAAATCTTGATGCGCTGTATGGCTACATGATTTCACGGCTGTTGCACGCCAACCTGCAGAACGACCGGCAGGCACTGGAGGAAGTCGGCAACCTGCTGAATGACATCCGCAGCGCCTGGCAGCAGATTGCCGATGACCCCGCCGTGCGCGGCACGCAGAACCCAGCCGCGCAGGTGGCCTGAGCCGTTGGCTGGAAGGTGGAGGCTGGAGGGCTGATGAACACTCAATTTGCCGACGACCGGTTGCCGCTTTATCAGGCCATGTCTGAGCTGACGGGACAAATGGCCGCTGCCGCGCAGGCAAACGACTGGGATGCCCTCGTTACTCTGGAAGAGCAACTCGCCCCCGTGCGCGAGCGTTTGCTGCACAGCCCCACTGCCGCTTTGCACGCCCAGGCGCTTACCGCCGAAAATGCCGAGGCTATGTTGGCATTGATCCAAACCATACAATCTCACCACGAAACCATCAGCACCTGCGTGCAGCCACACCTGGATGACCTGCGCCAGCTGATGAACGACACCGCCTCCCGCCGCCGCATCGACGCGGCCTATGGGGCGGAAAACCCAATGGATCCAATGGGGTCAGGCTCAATGGGGTCAGGTCTTTAATTATCACATTTCAGGTGGAAATGCCTGATACGCAAGTATGGTCAGCAGCGCGAGTCTTCCCCGCGCAGGCGGGGATCCAGCCTCGTCCAAAGGTGCTCGCAGCTTATGGATTCCCGCCTGCGCGGGAATGACGTGAGTAAGGGGGGGGGTGAGTGGGGAGTGGGGTTTGCTGAATGCTGAATGCTTGCTAACGTTCATTGCCAGCCGGGTACAAATATGATAATTAAAGACCTGACCCCAAGGTTGCCCCTTGGTAGAAATAGCCCTCAAACCCGCCCTTCATTTCGCAAATCTGCGAAGGCTTCGGCCGTTACCATGCTGCCTATGCCTACTTCGCAGATTACGCTTTACGAAGAGATGAACGCGCTCTCTTCCCGCATGGCCGCAGCCGCACGCGCCAGCGACTGGGAAACCCTGAACCGCCTGGCGCGTGCCGTGGCGGCCTTGCGTGATTCTCTGCCTGAAAATGACACTAGCTTGAGCCATGCCGAAATGCAGCAGAAAGCCGTGTTGATCCAGCGCATCCTCGACGACGATGCGGAAATCCGCCGCCATACCGAGCCGTGGATGGAGCCGGTTTGCCGTTTTCTTGGGCAAGAGAGCCCGCAGCGCGCGCCTTTACGCCGGGCGCAACGCGCCGGTTGAGGCCGACGGGAGCGTCGAGGCCTCTCATGCGCGCCGCCCCTGATCTTGTTCGCGCCTTCATGCCGCTCGCGGTGGATGCCGCCTGCTTGCGATGGCCGCACAGGGGGGCATCATGCCGCTGATCCCAGCCGATGTCGGCCTGCGTTTGCGCCTCGACAACGAGTTGCAGACGCAGCAGGTTGCGCCAACCAAGGAGATCGCGGCCGATCTGCCACGCTTGCAGGCAGGGCAGGTGTTTACGGCACAAATCCGCGATGCGTTGCCGCAGAACACTTATCTGGCACTGGTGGGCGGCAAGCAGGTCACGCTGTCGCTGCCGGAAAACGTCAAGAGTGGCGATGTGCTGGAACTGGTGGTGGTCGAGCAGACGCCGAAGGCCATCATCGCGGCCTTTGCCGATCCTGCCAAAGCCGGCAAGGCGGCCAGCCCCAACACGACCCTCAGCCAGACCGGGCAGATGCTGCGCTCGATTCTGATCAACGAAGGCGAAACGCCCGAAGCCGCGCCACTCAACCGGGGGCAGCCGCTGCTGGCGAATCCGCCGAAAAATGGCGCGGAACTCGCCCCCGCGCTGCAAAAGGCCGTCACACAAAGCGGCCTGTTTTATGAGGCGCATCAGGCGCAATGGGTCAGTGGCAAACTGCCGCTGGCCAATTTGCGGCAAGAGCCGCAGGGGCAGGTTCCTGTGCCTGGCCAAACGACCCTCGCCAATCAAGCCGCCCAGCCCGCCCCGGCCAGCGTAGCCCAGCCCGCACTGACACAGGCGGGCGCACTCCCCTTGGCAGCCAGCGCGCAGGCCGCCGCACCATTCACCACGCCTGCCACGCCGGGTGCCGGGATGCCGATGCCTGCCCCCGGTACCCCGGCCACCGCCGCGCAAACTTCGCCCGGCGGCTTGCCTGCCGCTGCCCTGCCACAAACGACCACCCCGCCCACACTACCCACGCCCGCCCCGTTGAATAACGGCGTGATGCAAAGCCTGCTACTCTATCAAAACAATCAGGCACAGTCGCCCGCGTCGCCCGAACAAGCCAGCAATTCCACGCAAAACTCGCTACATGCCCCGCCTGGCGCACATGCAACGCAAACCAGCAGTGCTGCGGATCAACCCGCCGCAGGCAGTCTGGCCGCACAGAGCACGCCCGCCACCCCGTCTGACGAAGCCACCCGCAACAACGCACACGCCAGCACGCTGGCTTCCACCCAGATGAAACCCATGCCCGCGCTGCCGGATGAATTGCGCACGCTGGTGCAACAACAACTCGACGCCGCTGGCACGCAGCGGCTGCTCTGGCACGGCGAAGTATGGCCACAACAACAAATGCACTGGCAGCTTGAATGGCAGAACCAGGGTTCAGGCAACAACGCTGAAGAACCCGAGCCATGGCAAACCACCCTGCGCCTGAGCACCCCGCGACTGGGCACGCTGGAAGCCGCATTACACCTAGGGCCTGCCGGTGTGCGGATCGCCCTGAATACCGACACCGACCCCAGCGCCAGCGTCATGCGCGCCCATGCCGCCGAGCTTGAATCCGCGCTCTCGGCCGCTGGGGTTCCCCTGCGCGGCTTCAGCGTTCGCCATACACCGACTGAATCTGACGAAGGTGAGCCCTGACCCCATGACATTATGAACACCATGAACAGCATAGCGACCTCCCCGCGCTTCCCACCTGGCATCCACCGGCGACAAGCAGCGCGTTCAGCGCGTCCCGTGTCGCACGCGTAACATTCACGCTAAACCATGGCCGCCAACCCGAAAAACCCCGAAACGGACGAGCGCGCCCTCGCCCTGGCACTCGCCTACGCACCCGGCGACATGGCACCGCGCGTCGTCGCCAAAGGGCGTGGCCTGATCGCCGAAGAAATCATCCGCCGCGCCAACGAAGCCGGGGTATTCGTACACGAATCCCCGGAACTGGTCACCCTGCTGATGCAATCCAACCTGGACGACCACATCCCCCCGCAACTCTACGTCGCCATCGCCGAACTACTCGCCTGGATTTATCGCCTGGAGCAGGAAAAACCCATGGGGTCAGGTCTTTAATTATCACATTTTCAGCTAACTTGATGATTTATAACGCGTGAGAACAAGCAATGAACGTCAGCAAGCATCCGGCAGACCACACGCTCCGTTCCTGATATCCCCGCGCAGGCGAGGATCCAGCAATAGCGCGCTCTTCGGCTGCACCATGGATTCCCGCCTGCGCGGGAATGACGGGACATTTGCGGGAATGACGGTGCATTTGAATCGTGTTCATACGCCAACTCTGGGGGACGCGTCATGCCTGCGATTGCCGTGGGGCGTGGCTGCAATACCTTCGAACCAGGGCAAAATATGATAATTAAAGACCTGACCCCATTCATTGCAGGCATTTAGGCTAAACTGCACGGGTTTGCAAACGGACTTTGGCATGACGGATCAGCTCATTACCTCTCTTCCTGTCGCGGCGCACGCTCAATCCCGGCTTGAACCCGTTCCGGCGGATGATGGCAAGGATTACACGCTGCGTGCACGGCCGGATATTCTCGGGGTTTTGCGCTCGTTGCTCGACCGTAACGTGCTGATGACGGCGTATTTCAATCAGGGCAACGATTTTCTGATGACGGCCTTGTTGAAGATTGCGGCCGATGGTTATACGCTGATACTCGACGTGGGCAACGATAAAGAGATGAATCAGCGCGCTTTAGCTGCCGGTCGGTTGATCTGTGTTGCCCTGCTCGACAAGATCAAAATTCAGTTTGTACTCGATGGCGTGAAGCCGGTTCAGTTCGAGGCTCGTCCGGCGTTTATGGCCAACACGCCGCAAGCCTTGTTGCGTTTGCAGCGGCGTGAGTTTTATCGTTTCGTCATGCCGGTGTTGCACCCGCTGAAATGCACCGTGCCTTTGAAAACCTATGATGGCAGCCAGTTGTCTGTCGATGTCAACGTCATTGACATCAGCGGTGGCGGGGTGGGGGTTGTTGCCAAAACCGAAGAGTTCACCTTCAGCAGCGATATGTTGCTGGAGAACTGCCGCATCGACCTGCCCGGCGTGGGCGTGCTGACCACCCATTTGCGCGTTCGCAGCATCGGTGAAATCACCTTGCGTACCGGCGCGCGCCACAAGCGGGCGGGTTGTCAGTTCATTGATTTGTCGGGCCAGCAGCAGATGTTGCTACAGCGTTTCATCATCAAGGCCGAGCGCGAGCGCAAAGCACGGGAATCCGGGTTGGGTTAGTTTCCCCTTCTGGCGCGCGCATTCCTGCGGTCTGCGGCCACCCTGCGAACTCAGCGAATCCAGCTACCCCAGCGCGTCATTCACCTGCAACACAATTTTGCCGATATGGTGTCCGCTTTCCATCAGCCGATGCGCTTCGCTGGCCTGCACCAGCGGGAAAGTCGCGCAGACATGCGTTTTCAGGCTGCCGGCCATGAGTGCTGGCCAGACGACGGGGCGCAAGGCGGC
Source organism: Sterolibacterium sp. (assembly GCA_018061005.1). Taxonomy (GTDB): domain Bacteria; phylum Pseudomonadota; class Gammaproteobacteria; order Burkholderiales; family Rhodocyclaceae; genus Sterolibacterium. Next base: position 27,162 of record JAGOVA010000002.1, read on the forward strand.
ACAAATCGCGGCTTTTTCGGCCAGACTGCGCGCACGCATGGTGGAACCGGTGAGCGTCAGGCGTTTCATCATGACGGGCATGAAATCAAACGCGGTTTTGCTGCCTTCAAGAAAGGCGATCATCACCAGGCGGCCATCGCGCCGCAACACGCTCACGTCTTTTTGCAGCGACGTTCCGCCGACCATATCGAGCACCACATCGACCCCTTCACCTCCGGTGATTTCCTTGACCCGCGTGAGAAAGTCTTCCTGCCGGTATTCGAGGACATGATCGGCGCCGAAGTCTTTGCAGAACGCGGCTTTTTCCGGGCTGCCCACGGTGACAAAAACCTCTGCCCCGACATGCCGCGCCAGTTGGATGGCGGCGAGGCCGATGCCGCTGGCACCGCCATGCACCAGCAGACGTTCACCGCGTTTGAGCCGCGCCAGGTCGATCAGATTCGCCCAGACGGTAAACCAGGTTTCCGGCAGTGCCGCAGCCCGCGCCAGGGCAACGCCTGCGGGCACAGGCAACGCATGCGCCGCCGCGGCGAGGCAGTATTCCGCATAGCCGCCGCCCGGTGCGAGTGCCGCGACACGATCGCCCACACGCCATTCGCTCACGCCCGCACCCAGCGCGGCCACGCGGCCGGCCACTTCCAGCCCCAGCACCGGCGAGGCTCCCGGCGGCGGCGGGTATTTGCCCGCCCGCTGCAGCACATCGGGACGATTGACGCCGGCATACGCGACTTCGATGAGGATTTCGCCCTCGCCCGGCACGGGTCGCTCGCCTTCGACGCACGACATGGCGTCGATACTGGCCGCCGTGTCGTGGCGGATGTAACGCATCATGCCCGCATGCGACTCATTCACCCTCACCGCCCAGTGCTTCGATGAGCTGCGGCAGCAGTTGGGCAAATTCACCCGACATGATGGCGAAATCGGCCTCGAAAAGCTCATCGGCATTTTCTGCCTGACGCTCCGATTCCTCTTTCAGCACATCGAGAAACGCCAGCCGTTTGACCTGCAACTGCTCGGTCAGCACAAATGAAATCCGCTCCTGCCAGGTCAGCGCAAGCCGCGTGGCGGATTTGCCTGCAGCGATATGGTTGGCGATTTCAGCCGCTTCCAGCGTGTGTCGCGCATAACGCACGGTGGCACGGTCTTCTCCGGCGGCGCGCAATTCGCAATCGCGGTCGATGGTAAAACCCGCCGGCGCTTCGCCCGTAGCGAGCCATTCGGTCATCGCCGTGGTGGGCGAAATCTGGGTACGCAGCAAGGTCAGCGGCAATTCGCCCAGCGAAAGTTTGAGATGTTCGATCACTTCCTCGGCCTTGGCCGGGCTGCCCGCGTCGATGGCCAGCCAGCGGCCTTGCGGATCGATCCAGACATAAGTGAGCCTGCGCCGGATAAACGCACGCGGCAGCAATTCCGCCGTAACCGCCTCGCGCACCTCTTCGGCCTGCTTGCGCCCCGGCTTGTAACCCTGCTGCTCTTCCAGATCGGCCAGACGCTCCTGCGCGTACTGACGTACCACCGAGGCAGGCAGCAGCTTTTGCTCCACCCCCAGACAAATCAACAACTGCTTATTGACCGAGATGACCAGTTCGCCCTCGTTGCCACGCGGTGGCACCCAGCCGCAGGCTTGCAGGTCGCTGGCCGCACAACCGCGAAACACATGGGCGGCCAGCCGGGTCTGCAGACTGGCCGCATCGTGCTGCCAGTCTGCCGTCAAACGGTACATCTGAAGATTGCGGAACCACATGGAAAACCCCTGCCTGCCGGATGAACAAGGGGCGGATTTTACCCGCCCGGCCCAGGTTTTCCTGATTCATCGTAAACCTCAGCCCGTTCCGTCCGTACCCCGTATCACTTCGTCGATGGTTGCAATCACCCGCTCCAGTGCTTGCCCGACCTTTGCAAGGGCGGCCTGCAAAGCGGCATCATTTTGTGCGGCTTCAACCACCCAGGCGGCACTGGCGCACAGGCGCAATGCCGACAGCGGCTGACCCTCACACTCGCCGCACGCCACCGGCTGGCCCAGCTGGCAGCGCGGGGTTGCCGGGCTTGCTTGCAGGTGGCGATAAACGGCTTCGGTTTGCGCCCGGTTCAGGCAACGACCATCGGCGTGACGCAACAGGAAGGGGAAGATGGTCTGCCGCGTGTCCCAAAGCGCTGGGCGTGCCTGCGCCAGCGGTAATCCCGTGCGTTCGAGCGGGGAGGTTGGCAACGCCTGCAGACGGGGGGTATTCGCCAGACGCTGGCGCACGCAGTCGGCCAGCGCGTCCAGCAGCGCGCTCACCCGGGCATCATTCAGGGCGCAGAAGGCACGCATTTCGACGAGTGCGGCCTCCCAGCGCAGGAGCAAGCCCAGATTGACCGCTGCGGGTTCGTTGCAGGTGAGCATGCACTCACTGCGTCGTTGCGGCAGTAACAAGGCGGCTGAGAACATCGGCCCTGCCATGAATTTGGAACCGGTCAGCGCGACCATCCAGCCTTGTGCCAGATAGGCGCGCAAAGTGGCCGCTGCCAGGCGCAACTGGCAGGCATCGACCAGCACATGAAATGCGTCCGGCACGCGGCTGTGCTGCTGCGCCAGGCGCAGGGCACACGCGGGTGAGGGGGCAATCAGGCCACTTTTGCTTACGTCGGTCAGGATCAGCAGCACGCGCTGCCCGGCGTGACGTGCCTGGGTGACGGCCTCGGCAAAATCCGCATCAATTTCAGCGGCCGTGCGCGGCTGGCCATCGGCTGCCCGCAGCGCAATCGTCACCTGCCGGGTGGCCACGCTGGCCAATGCTTCGGGAACCCGTCGCCCGGTTTCTGTGGTGTCTACGCCGATCACGCATAAAGGGGTTAGTGCGTCCCCCTGCGCGACCACATGGCGCGCGGCCAGCCGATGTACGTCCGTGCCGGAGGCCGCCAGATGGAGGGCAAGCGACGGCTCCAGTTGCAATAAATGGCGCAATTCCTCGCCGATGCGTGCGGTTTCCTGCCGATACAGCATGTCGAGCGGCTGGTGTGCGAGCGATTGTTGCAGGCGTGCGCGCAGGGCATCGGCTGCCGCATAGCCGCCCACCGAGAGGGTCGAGGCGGTCGACGAGCCAAAACTTAACAGCGCGGGTTCCGGCAGCACAGAACATCCATAGGCATTCCGCCCGGTACGCGGATCGGGGAGGATGCGCTCATCGCCGCCCTCCACCAGCAGCTGCGCGGTCGGTGCCAGTTGCACAGGCATCAGTTTATGGCCTCAGTGCCGGGGGGTGCATTTCATACATGTCACACACTTCGTTCATTGCGCGCCCAGCAAGGTGCGAAATGCGTCGAATGCTTTTTGCATCTGCACAGGCTTGTAGGGGTACAGCGCGACGGGGTCCATGGCATGCACCACCGCGCCGGTGTCGACTTCAAAAACCAGCAATCCGCCAGCGGGGGCGGGAGCGTCAGCGCAGTCGATGACCAGGTAATCCAGCCCCAGACGCTCGTACATCGCGGTAAACGCCGCCGCATGGCGCGGTGCGAAGTCGCGTTCAAAGCTTTCCATGAAGCGTTCTTCTTCCGCCCGCTTGGCCGCGCTTTCATCCATCCCGGCGTTCAGGTAATGAATCATCCAGTGCTGCGATATGCCCATGTGACAGGCATAGGGGCGACCCGCGATCAGCACGATCCGATACTTGCGATACTGGCCGTCGGCATTGCGGTAATCGACAAAGCGGGCGATGTGAAATTCGTTTTCCGTTGCGGGGCGTTGCGCGAGAAAAACGGCGATCTCGGCGGGGGTGTCGAGCTTCATCAGGCCGTGGCCGGCATGGGTATCGACAGGTCGGGCGATGATCGGAAAGCGGCCATCGGCCAATATGTCCGTCAGCGGCAATTCATGACGGCCGATGCACGCCAGCTTGTCACGCGACAGCCGCGCCGTGAGCGGCATGACGATCCCCGGCGCGTCATGCAGGTGGACGCAGGCGGCATCACGCGCTGTCCAGGCCGTGCGTTCCGGGCGATTGATGACGGGGCGCGGCCAGTCGCGCGTCACTTCGGCCAGTTCGGCCAGCAGCGGCGCGGTGCGGTCGGATGCGCCGATGGCGATGAACAGCAGGTCATGCTCGGGCAGTTCGTCCGGGGGCGACAGGCCATCGCCCAGATAGAGCATGTCCAGCGCGACGTCCGTGTGTTCCAGCAGGCAATCGAGCGGCGTGTTGGTCATCAGGTCGCCCGGGGTCATGAAGGCCAGCAGGCGCAATGGCGGCTGGCCTGCGCGGGGTTGCGTGGCGGGCAGATGATAGTGCGTGGTGAGTTCCAGTGCCTGACGCTGTACCTGCAAGGCCAGCTCGCGCTGGCCGGTCAGTTGCAGGATCATCGACAGATCCATCAGCGCGTGAGCGTCTTCCGGGTGGTTCGTGGCGCGTTCCAGCAGCGTCTGGCCGAGTGGCCGCAAGTCCTCGCCCGCCATGGCACGCCGCATCAGCGCGGCGTTGCCCAGCAGTGCGGAAATGGTCATTCCGCTTCGTCCTGGCGTATCCCGAAGCCCCCCGCCTGCCCGCCCGCACCACTCGCCAGCACTTGCGGCGCGAGACGCAGCGCGGCGGCCAGCATGGCATCGATGTCGCGACGTTCGGTGCGATGATTGACAATGGCAATACGGATGGCGAAATGGCCATTGATGGTGGTGGTCGAGGGCGCGGCAATCCCGGACTTCTGCAGGGCAACCACCAGTGCGGCATTCACGGCATCGACATTAACCCCCGGCGCGCAGCGATAGCGGAAGCAGACGATATTGAGTGCGACCGGAGAGAGTCGTTCAAACTCGGGCGCGGCATCGATGCGCCCGGCCAGATAGCGCGCCAGCTCACAGGTGGTGTCGATCATCCGCCCGAGATGTTCAGTGCCATAGGTCTTGAGCGTGAACCAGGTTTTCAGTGCCTTGAAGCTGCGCGACAGATCCGGGCCGAAATCGCACGGCCAGGGCGAGCCTGCGGCCATGCCCTGGCTGTCACGGCTCAGATAGGCCACCGGCAACGCAAAGGTATCGAAGTGCAGCGCGCCGTCGCGCACCAGCACAAAGCCTGCGTCGTACGGCACTTGCAACCATTTGTGAAAATCAAAGGCAATGGAATCCGCCTGTTCGATGCCGACCAGGCGCGGTGCCACCTGCGGCGCCAGCATGCCGAGCGCACCAAAAGCACCGTCGACATGAAACCACAGCCGCTCACGCTGCGCGATGGCGGCCAGTTGTGGCAAGGGGTCTATCGCACCGACATCGACCGAACCTGCCGTCGCCGCGATGAAGAAGGGCTGCAGCCCGCACGCGCGGTCGGCCGCGATCGCCCGTTCAAGTGCGACCACATCCATGCGGAAATCAGCATCCATCGGAATGACGCGCAGGAAATCGCTGCCGATCCCGGCCATGTCGATGGCTTTGTAGATGCACTTGTGCGCGCCCGCCGAAGCATACGCCGTGAGCTGGCGGCCGTGCCCCACCAGCCCCTGCCGACGCACATCCACCCCCAGCGCGTGCGCGCGCGCCACCAGCAAGGCCACCAGATTAGCCATCGAGGTGCCGGTGACAAACAGGCCGCTGGCGGTTTCAGGGAAGGAAAACAGATCGCGCATCCAGCGCGTGACCTGCCGTTCGACTTCCACAGGAATTTGCTCACGCCCGCCCAGGTTGGCATTCAGCCCGGCAGCCAGCATGTCGGCCAGCATCCCCACCGGCGCACCCGCGCCATGCACCCAGCCCATGAAACCCGGGTGGGCATTGCCGATTGCGTAGGGCAGGATGTCGTCCATGAAGCTTGCATGCACCGCTTCAAGTGCCGTCGGCTGCTGCGGCAAGCCTTGCTGGAAAGCCGCACGTGCGGCCTGCGGCACGGGCTGCCAGACCGGGCGGCTGCGGATGTTCTGCTGGTAATCGAGAATGTCATCCAGCATACGGTGCGCCTGGGCGCGAAAAGCGTCCCAATCCTGCGGATCAAGGGTGCTGGTGTTTTCGGTTGGGGATGCCGTCGTGGAACTCGGGGATACGCGCGGATCCACTGCCTGCGCCTCTTTCGCTGGTTTCACGGTTTGCGTTGAGTGTGAGCGGGTCGCAAAGATACCCTTCCCTGCCAGCGGGCGCAATACTTGAACAAAGCAGCGGGCAAACCTTGCCCCTTACAAAAGACCGGTCACACCTGCATGTTCATGATGTCGTGATAAGCCGTCACCAGTTTGTTACGCACCTGCACCATCTGCTGGAAGGAGAGGTTGGCCTTTTGCAGATTGACCATGACATCCTGCAGATTGGCATTGCTGTTGCCGGTGGCGAACTCCTGCGTCATCTGGTGCGCCGACTGCTGCGCCTGATTCACTTCGTCGATGGCGGTTTTCAGCGCGGTGGAAAAATCCGCCCCACCCGCCGCGCCCGCCGCCGCGCTGGCGGGTTTGCTGGAAGTGACCGAGCCGACCGGGCGCAGCTCGGCCAGCATTTGATCCAGTTTATGAGTATCGATCGACATGATTCATCTCCCGGCTCGATCATCGAGCCTTACGCTTTTCAGGATTGTAGTAGCAAACCATGTGCCAGCTGCTTCATGTTCATTCGTGCTCGCTGGTTTTGTCGTCCAGCCAGCCTTCTTCACGATACTGTTTGAGCTTGTAGCGCAGCGTGCGTTCGGAGATACCCAGCTGCTCGATGGCCTTTTTACGCGAGCCACCCACCGCCGCCAGCGTGTCGAGAATGTGGCGACGTTCAAGGTCTTCCATGCGCGTTGCCCCGCTGGTCGCTGCTGCCGGTGGCGCAGCAACGGCGGGCGCAGGGGACGACACCGGCAAAGAAGCGACGGGTGCTGCCACCGGGGCGACCGGAAAGACATTGCCAGCACTGGCAGCAAACAGCAGATGCGCCGCCTCGATGGATTCCGCCGGTGCGAGGATCAACGCCCGCTGGATGACATTTTCCAGTTCACGCACATTCCCCGGCCACGGCCAGGCGGCAAGTTTTGCCTCGGCCGCAGCGGCAAGGCTTGCCGTTCGCCCGCTGCGACGCGCCTGCAGCGCGACAAAATGGCGCGCCAGCGGCACGATGTCGGCGGGACGTTCGCGCAGTGACGGAATTTCCAGCGGAAAAACGTTGAGCCGATAATAGAGATCTTCCCGAAACCGCCCCAGCTTCACTTCTCCGGCCATATCGCGGTTACTGGTGGCGAGCACGCGGATATCCAGCGCGACGGGCTTCTTGCCGCCCACACGCTCGACCTCACGTTCCTGCAGGACACGCAGCAGCTTGGCCTGCAAGGCCAGCGGCATTTCTGAAATTTCATCGAGCAGCAGCGTGCCGCCATTGGCCTGTTCAAACTTGCCGGGCTGCGCCGTCTGCGCGCCGGTAAAAGCCCCCTTTTCGTAACCAAACAGGGTTGCCTCCAGCAGGCTGTCGGGGATGGCCGCACAGTTGATGGCGACAAACGCGCCTTTATGACGTGCCGACTGGTCGTGAATGTAACGGGCAAAAACCTCCTTGCCGACCCCGGATTCGCCGGTGAGCAGCACAGTGGCATCGGTTTTCGCCACGCGCGCAGCCAGCAGCAGGACGGAACGGGTTCGTTCATCACCCGCCACCACGTTGTCGTCCAGTGGGGGGGTCGCGTAACGGGCGATCTGCTCGATCAACGCCTTGGGCTCGAAGGGCTTCATCATGAAATCGCACGCCCCCCCGCGCATCGCGGCCACGGCTTTGTCGACATCGCCAAAGGCGGTCATCAGCAAAACCGGCAAGCCCGGCCAACGGTTGCGGATTTCATGCAGCAATTCAAGGCCATCCATCGGCGACATCCGCAAATCGGAGACCACCATGTGGTAATCCTCGCGCGCCAGTCGTTGCAGTGCCTGCGGCCCGCCGTCAGCCCCCTGGGCATGATGCCCGGCCGCTTCCAGCGTGATCAGCAAGGCATCGCGCAAGGCTTCGTCGTCTTCGACGACCAGTATCTTCAGTGCTTCTTTCATGCTTCCTCTCCGTGCCCGGCCTGCAGGGGCAGGGTGACGATGAATTCCGTACCCACCCCGGGGGTGGAATGAACATCGATGTTGCCGTTGTGGGCGCGCGCCACGCCCCGCGCGATGGCCAGCCCCAGACCGGTGCCTTCGGTGCGCGTCGTGAAAAAAGGCTCGAACAGGCGCGCCACAAGCTCCGGTGCCATCCCCGGCCCGTTATCGCACACGCACAGCCGCAGCTGTCCTGCTACGCAGCTCGCCCGCAGGGACACCTCACCCGGCCGCAACGACCCGGCCTGGCTCACCGCATGCAGTGCGTTTTCCAGCAGATTGGCCAGTGCGCCCACCAGGGCTTTGCGGTTGCCTTGCAGCGGCGGCAACCCGCCCTCCGGCGCGTCGGCAAACACTCGCAACAACACCTGACGAGCATGCGCCAGAGGCTCGATGGTGTGTTGCAGCTCATGCAGCAACTCCGTCACATCAATGGCTTCGCGTCCCAGCACTTCGCCCCGCGCAAACAGCAGCATGTCCTGAATCAGCCGCTCCAAATGGCGCAGTCGCGCCACGGCTTTCTGGGCAATGCTGATGCGGGTGTCCGTGGCCACGTCCGGGTTTTCCAGATTCGCCGTGTAGAGCAACGCGGCCGCCAGCGGGGTACGCAGCTGATGCGCCAGCTGGGCGGCCATTTCACCCATGGCGGCCAGCCGCTGATTGCGTGCAGAATGCGTGGTGAGACGATGCGCCTCGGTAATATCGTGCAGTAGCACGATGCGCCCACCCGCCGAATCCAGGGCAGTGACGACCACCGCCAGCCGCCGCGCTGCCGCTGCCCCCAAAACTTCGTTGGCCTCGTCGGCCTCGTTGGCCGATGAGTTGGCCGATGAGTTGGCCGATGAAACAGACACCATAAATTCACCCGGCGTATCGCAGGCCACCAGCTGGGTACGCTCCAGTTCAGGCCAGCTCTGCCCGGGCAAAACGCCGAGCATCTGCCCGGCCGCCGGATTGGCCTCGACGATCTGCCCAGCAGCATCGAGCACCATCACCCCGGCAGGCAACGCCGACAGCAGCAACGACAGACGCTCGGTCAAGGCAGCCTTTTCCTGATATTGCTGACGCAAAGCCCCGTTGGCAGCAGCCAGTTCGCTGGTCAGCTCGGCCACCTGCGCCTGCAGGCTGGTGTAGGCGGTCGATAGCTCTTCCGAAGCCTGATTAAAAATCCGGAAGGCTTCGGCCAGCCGCAGGCCTTCTTCCTGGGTTTCAGTCAGTTCGCCAGGCGTTACCCGCTCAGGGTCAAATGGTTCGTTCATGGTCTTCCGCATCGAATCGGTCAATGATGGCAGATTCGGTGCAGTGAAACAAGAATCCAGCCACACGCCAGACGCGGAATACCCGCAGAAATCCGCCTTTACTCCCTTAACAGGGGCTAACCTGACAGGGCATAATCAAGAAATCTTCAGAATTGGCTGAAATATTGCCCGGAAACCTGAAAATTCGCCCGGAATTCCACTCAGAATAGCACCCGAATAGCCCCCGAATAGCACCGCCTGACCGCACACATACCCCCGATACGACCCTATGGCCGATACGGCACAGACCTTGCCCTTCTCGCTGAATACGCTGAACGAGCTGACGCCCAACCAGAAACTGGGCGGCATCGTGGCTATTGCCATGGCGATCGCCGTGCTGGTCGGTGTCTGGACGTGGAGCAAGAACGTCGAATACAACGTGCTGTTCTCCAACATCTCCGACCGCGACGGTGGGCAGATCGTGGCTTCACTGCAGCAGATGAACGTGCCTTACAAGTTCTCTGAAGGCGGCGGTGCCATTCTTGTTCCGGCAGCGCAGGTGCATGATGCGCGGCTGCGTCTGGCCTCGCAGGGACTGCCCAAAGGCGGACTGGTCGGTTTCGAGATCATGGAAAATCAGAAACTGGGCGCCAGCCAGTTTCTGGAACAGGTGAATTACCAGCGCGCACTCGAAGGCGAACTGGCGCGTTCGATCCAGAGCCTGCAGGCAGTACAGGCCGCACGGGTACATCTGGCGATACCCAAAACCTCCGCCTTTCTGCGCGACGAACAAAAACCCACAGCATCGGTGGTGCTCAACCTGTTTCCTGGCCGCGCCATCGATGCCAGCCAGGTCGCGGGCATCGTGCATCTGGTGGCCTCCAGCGTGCCGCAACTGATGCCCACCCACATCAGCGTCATCGACCAGAACGGCAATCTGGTGTCACAGAACGCAGACAATACGCGCGATCACGGGCTGGACCCGACGCAGCTCAAATACCTGCGTGATCTGGAACAAAGCACCATCCGCCGCATCGAGGCCATTCTTGAGCCGGTCGTCGGCCCCGGTAATGTCCGCGCCCAGGTGGCTGCCGATGTAGATTTCACACAAACCGAGCAGATGGCGGAAACCTACTCGCCCAACCCGCCGCCCAATGCCGCCATCCGCAGCCAGCAAACCGCCGAAGCGGGCAGTGCCACCCCCAGCGCCAGTGGCGTGCCGGGCGCACTGTCGAACCAGCCGCCCGTGCCGGCCATCGCGCCGATCACCACGCCACCGCTAACCGGCGCAGCAAACACCGCCAATCCGCCCGGCGCCGCCAGCAACGCCAACAGCAGCCGCAATGCCACCACCAATTACGAACTCGACAAGACCGTCAAACATACGCGTAGCGCCTCCGGCCTGATCAAGCGGCTGTCGGTGGCCGTGGTGATCAACCAGAAGAAGAGCACACCCGACAAGGAAGGCAAGACCAAGAGCCTGCCGCTCTCGCCGGATGAAATCGAGCAAGTGCAGAATCTGGTGCGTGAAGCCATGGGCTACAACAAAGAGCGCGGCGATACGCTCAATGTGGCCAATGTTTCCTTCAACGCCGGTGAAAGGGAAGTCATCGCCGAAACACCGCTGTGGAAGTCACCTGAATTCATCGCCATGGCGCGTGAAAGCGTCAAATATCTGGCCGTGCTGATTGCCGCCATGCTGCTCTGGAACAAGCTGATCAAACCGTTGTTCGCAGCCTGGATGGGGGCTGCCGAAGAACGGCGACGTGCGCTGGAGCTGGCCAACCAGGCGCAGGAAGTCGTCCTCGAAACCAGCGGCCCACCCGTGCGCGGCTACGATGACAAACTCGCCGGTGCACGCGATCTGGTCAAGCAGGATCCCAAGGTGGTGGCCAACGTCATCAAGGAGTGGGTAGGCGGCAATGAGTAACGAGGGCATCGAAAAAGGAGCCATGCTGCTGCTGTCGCTGGGCGAAGATCAGGCCGCCGAGGTGCTGAAGCACCTGACGCCCAAGGAAGTGCAGAAACTCGGCCACGCCATGGCCGAAATCAAAGGCGTGCCGCGCGACCGCATCGAAGCCGTACTCGACGAACTCGAATCCCATACCGCCAAAGGTACTGGCGTTACTGCCGACGAAGCGATGATCCGCAACATGCTCACCAAGGCACTCGGCGACGATCGTGCATCCAACCTGATTTCACGCATCCTGCAAGGCGACGACACCGCCGGCATCGAAAGCCTCAAGTGGATGGATCCGGGCACGGTCGCCGACATGATCCGCAACGAGCATCCGCAGATCATTGCCACCATCCTCGTGCATCTTGAATTCGACCATGCGGGCGACATTCTCAAGCTATTCACCGAACGTCTACGCAACGATGTCCTGCTGCGGATCGCCACCCTGGACGGAGTGCAACCGCAGGCCTTGTATGAACTGAACGAAGCCCTGACGCGCGTGCTGGCCGGTGCCAAGTCCATCAAGAAAACCGCCATGGGCGGCGTGCGCCATGCCGCAGAAATCCTCAACTTCGTCGGCCAGGCGCAGGAAACCGCCATCATCGACAATGTGCGCGAATACGATCCTGACCTGGCACAGAAAATCCTCGACGAAATGTTCGTCTTCGACAACCTCATGGATGTCGATGATCGCGGCATCCAGTTGCTGCTGCGCGAAGTACAGTCCGATTCGCTGATCGTCGCCCTGAAAGGTGCCACCCCCGAACTGCGTGAGAAAATCTTCAAGAACATGTCGCAGCGGGCGGCCGAAATGCTGCGCGAGGATCTCGAAGCCAAAGGCCCGGTGCGCCTCTCGGAAGTCGAAGGCGAACAAAAAGAAATCCTCAAGATCGCCCGCCGCCTGGCCGACGAAGGCCAGATCCAGCTCGGCGGCGGCGGCTCAGAAGATGCGTTCATCTAACCCTCTACAACGGGGTCAGGTCTTTAATTATCATATTTTTCATTTTGAAAATGTGATAATTAAAGACCTGACCCCATAATCTCCATAATCCCCATGAGCCAAGATATGGATACTGCGGATGAGGATGCCTGGACGCCTTGGCAGCTGGCGAGTTTCGACACGCCTGGCATTGCGGGCTCTGCTTCGGGCGCACCGCAAAATCCGGCCACGGCCAGCGCACTGCCTGCGGCTACGCTTGAGGAGATCGCGCGTTTGCGTCAGAAGGCCGAAGCCGAAGGACGGACGGCCGGGCTGGCGGCGGGTTATGCTGCCGGTTACGCTGAGGGGCAGCAGCAGGCGCGCCATGAGGCGGTGCAGCTCGCCGCCCTGATCAGTCAGCTTGATCAAGCACTGAATACGCTGGATCAGCAGGTGGCCGACGAAATACTGGCGTTGTCGCTGGAGCTTGCCCGGCAGGTCATCCGCCACAGCCTCACGGTGCAGCCCGCACTGATCCTCGACATTCTGCGCGAGGCACTGGCGCAATCCCATCACACGCACGCCACGATTTCGGTGCATCCGGAAGATGCGGCATTGATCCGTCGTCATGCAGACGAATTACTGAACCACAGCGGCCACCGCCTGCGCGAGGATCCACGTTTGCAGCGCGGTGGCTGCCTCATCGATGCCGGTGGCGGGCAGATTGATGCCAGCCTGGAAACCCGTTGGCGACGTGTGGTTGAAACGCTAGGCAGTGATACCCCCTGGCTGGCCAGCGACACGCCGACGGAATGACCTCATGAGCCACGATGCGGCCGACAGCGAGGTGAGCCCCCAGCCGCAGGGTGATGTGGGTGACGACAATCCCCATCTCGTCAAATGGCAGCAGTTCCTGCAGGACTGCCGCAGCCAGATCAGCCAGGCGACACCTTTTCAGACTTACGGGCGACTGACGCGCATCAACGGGCTGGTGATGGAGGCGACGGGGATCAAATTGCCGCTGGGTGCCAGTTGCAGCATCCAGGTACCCGGTGGCCGGGAGGTTGAAGCCGAAGTGGTTGGTTTTTCCGGCGAGAAACTGTTCATGATGCCTTGCGAGGACGTGCAGGGACTCGCGCCGGGGGCGTTGATCACCCCGTTGGAAAGTACCGTCAGCCCGCCGATACCCGGTGCGCGCCCGACGCTGCAGCGTCGCCACATCGATCGCACCAAACGCGTGCCGGTGGGGGATGCCCTGCTCGGTCGCGTGCTCGACAGCAACGGCCGCCCGCTCGACGGCCTGGGGCCGCTCAATGCGTCGCAGACACGCTCCTTGCAAAGCCGCCCGATCAACCCGCTGTCGCGCGCGCCGATCAGCCATAGCCTGGATGTCGGCATCCGCGCCATCAACGCGCTGCTCACTGTCGGCAAAGGGCAGCGACTCGGCTTGTTTGCCGGTTCTGGCGTGGGCAAGAGCGTGCTGCTGGGGATGATGGCGCGCTATACGGAAGCCGAAATCATCGTCGTTGGCCTGATTGGCGAACGCGGCCGTGAGGTCAAGGAGTTCATCGAACAGATCCTCGGCGAGGAAGGCTTGCGACGTTCGGTCGTGGTCGCCGCACCGGCCGACACCAGTCCCTTGATGCGTCTGCAGGGGGCGAGCTACGCGACCACCATCGCCGAAGCCTTCCGCGACCAGGGGCGGCAGGTGCTGCTCATCATGGACTCACTAACGCGTTACGCCATGGCGCAGCGTGAAATTGCCTTGGCGATCGGCGAACCACCGGTGACGCGCGGCTATCCACCTTCCGTATTCGCCCGCCTGCCCGCACTGGTGGAACGCGCCGGTAACGGCCCGGAAGGCGGCGGTTCGATCACCGCGTTCTACACCGTGCTGGCCGAAGGTGATGACCAGCAGGATCCGATTGCCGACTCGGCACGCGCCATTCTCGATGGCCACTTCGTGCTCTCGCGCACCCTCGCCGATGCGGGGCACTATCCGGCGATTGATATCGAGCAGTCCATCTCGCGCGCCATGACCAGTCTGATCGACCCGACCCATCTCGATCAGGTGCGCCGCTTCAAGCAGCTTTACTCACGCTACCAGCGCGCCCGCGACCTGATCGCCGTGGGTGCTTATGCGGCAGGCAGCGATCCGACCCTCGATCTAGCGATACGCCTGCAACCGCTGATGGAGGGCTTTCTTCAACAACGACTGGATGAGCAATCCAACTATTCCGGCAGTCTCCATGCGCTGTCGCAATTATTTACAGTGGCCGACACCGCGTAACCACCACTATGCACTAAGATAGAGACATCACTAGAGATGTCATTCCACGTTTTTCCTCTGCAACATCGCCATCGTGAGCCACGCCTTCCCCCTCCAGACCCTGCTTGACCTCTCGCAGTTACGCATGGACGATGCGGCCAAGCGACTGGGGCAACTGCTGGCCAGCGAACAGGAAGCCAGTGCGCGGCTGCTGCTGTTGCAGCAATACCGAGCCGAGTATCAGGGGCGCTTCATCAGCAGCAGCCAGCAAGGCATCGGCCGCGATCAGCTCGACAACTACCGCAGTTTCCTCCTGCGACTCGACGAGGCCATCGACCAGGCTCGACAGATGACCGAACATTCCCGGCAACGCACCTCGCTAGGACAGCAGGACTGGCTCGACAAACGCGGCCAGGTCAAAGCCTACGACACGCTTTCGCAACGTCATCAGTCCCACCAGAGCAGCCTGGAAAACCGCAAAGAGCAGAAACTGCTCGACGAACACGCGGCACGCCGCTTCCTGAGCGCGGAAAAAGATTCCTCCTGAAGATTCCTCCTGATCCGGCAAAAATCAAACTGGCACGCACCTTGCATTACGAAGGGCAACCGACCGTTCCCAACGGCTCTTCGACAAGGAATGCATCATGCCGGAATCTGCCCTGCTCCCCTCATTCGCTGCGTCCAGCGCTGCGCCCCCCAAGACAGCCTCGCGTTACAGCAGCGGCAACGCCTCGGCCACCACGGCAGGGCTTGCCGCCCGCAACGATGCCCCGGCAAAAGAATCGGGGAACGGCAGCTTTGCCAGCGTCCTGAAACGTCAGACGAATCAGGCCGCCCCATCGGTTCGTTCCAGCTCATCCAGCTCACCCGCCCCATCCAGCTCACCCGCCAACGCCGAGCCCGCGTCGACGCCCCCCCCCACAGACGGCGCAGCCCCCATTGCGGAGGCTGCGCGTAGCGCGCAAACCGCTACGGCCACGCCCTTCGCCCCCCGCATCCCCTTGCTCGCAGCGGCCGCAGCCGAAGCCGACGAAGCGCATGCCGCACGCCCGCTCACATTGGTAGCACTCCTGAACCACAGCACCGATGAGCGGCCAGCGGATGAGATAGCCGTGGCGGCTACCGACAGCGCGGCATCGCCCAGCACCGCCGTGGCGATGACTGCAGAGGCCGGAACCGACCTATCGCCGAAGATACCCGTGACGCAGCATTCGACCATCACGCCTGACACCACCCGCGCAAGCGAGGCCACCTCACGCGCCGAATCCCGGGACGATGACAGTTCCACGCTGACCGATGCCGCCGCCGTCACGGCACTCATGGCATTCTTCGCCCCGGCCACCCCGGCCACTGCACCCCAGCGGACTGACAGAAACCCCGATGAAACGCTCGCACGCAGCCTGCCCCTCGCGGCCAACCCGCGCGCTAGCGACAACGATCCCAACAATATCCCCCGCCTTCTGCCGGAGAAACATGACAGCGCAGCGGCAGGCAGCGATGAAAACCGCCACGACGACACTGCGGCAGAATTTGCCGCACAGCAGCCATTAACGGCAGCCACTGAACGCCCTGCGGCCAGCACATCCGGCAATTCCAGCAAATCCAGCAACATCGCGTCCCTCAGCGCCACGCCGCTCGACGCAGCACTGGCACAGGGCAAAGAAAATGGCGCGACGACGGGTGAGATCCGTTTCGATCAAACACTCCAGGCCGCACAAACTGCACACACTGCACACACTGCGTCTTCCGGTCTCGGCGCGCTGAATGAAACCGGCCTGCGCGGTGCGAACCACGCTGAGGTTCCGCTCAAGATCGAAACCCCAGTCGGCACCCGTGGCTGGGAACATGAAGTCGGCGACAAGCTGGTCTGGATGGCCGGTCGCCAGGAACAGCGTGCCGAACTGGTGCTCAACCCCCCGCAACTCGGCCGCGTGGAGGTTTCCATCCACCTGAAGGGCGACCAGGCCAGTGCCACCTTTGTGGCCGCCAACCCGATCGTGCGTGAGGCACTGGCCGAAGCACTGCCGCGCCTGCGTGAAATGTTCGCGGATGCGGGTCTGAGCCTGGGGCAAGCCCACGTCGGCGCCGATTCAGGCCGCAACCACCCCGAACAATCTGCGGCGAACTGGGAAAACAGGGAGGATTCCTCACGTTTTTCTGGCGCACTGGAACCGCTGACTGACGGTAACATGTCACACTTGAACGGATCGCCTTCATGGCCGAGACAAGGTCGCGGGCTGGTCGACACCTTTGCCTGATCCACGCCCCGTGCCATACTCACCCGCATGAACAGCCGCTGCGGCTGGTGCTCTGAACCCGACCGCAGCGAACGACACGAGGAAACAGCATGGCCAAAGCCCCCGAAAAAGCCGAAGCAAACGAAGCCGCCGCGCCCCCTGCCAAGAGCAAAAAAACGCTGATCATCATCATCGTTGCCGTTGTTCTGGTGCTGGTCATCGGTGCGGCCATGATCCTCATGAAAAAAAGCCACCCGCCCGCCGAAGGCGAAGAAGGCAAGACCGAAAAGGTCGAGAAAGCCAAGAAAAAACCGGATGCCCCACCGATCGTCGTCAAGCTCGACCAATTCACCGTCAAGCTGCAGCCCGACGAAGGCAAGCCGGAACAATACATGCAGACCACGGCTGAAATGGAAGTGCAGGACAACGCCGCCGCCGAACATATCAAGGTTTATATGTCGAGGATCCGCGCCAAAATCCTGCTGATCCTGCTGGGCAAAACACCTTCTGAAATCTCCACGCCGCAGGGTATCGAACTGCTCACCACCGAAATCCGCAACGAGGTGAATACCATCCTCGATGGCACGGTACGCCCGCCCGGCACGCTCAAGGCCGGCGAGGATGATGCGGTGCGCGCCGTCTATCTCACCCAGTTCATTGTGCAGTAAGCACAAAACCCAGACCGCATGAGCCAGGATTTTCTCTCCCAGGAAGAAGTCGATGCCCTGCTCAAGGGCGTCACGGGGGAAGCCGATGAAGCCCCGGCGGAAGCGGCCGCCGAAGGCAACGTGCGCGCCTACGACATTGGTCGTCAGGAACGCATCGTGCGCGGCCGCATGCCGACGCTCGAACTCATCAACGAACGTTTTGCACGCTATCTGCGGATCGGCCTGTTCAACTACATGCGGCGTAACGCCGAAGTTTCGGTTGGCCCGATCCGCGTCCAGAAATACAGCGAATTCGTCCGCAACCTGGTCGTGCCCACCAATCTGAACATGGTGCAAGCCAAACCCTTGCGCGGCACCTGCCTGTTTGTGCTCGATCCCAACCTGGTGTTTCTGGTCATCGACAATATGTTCGGTGGCGATGGTCGTTTCCATACCCGTGTTGAAGGCCGCGATTTCACGCCCACCGAGCAGCGCATCATCCAGGGCTTGCTGAAAACCGTGTTCACCGAATACGAAAAATCCTGGAAACCGATCTTCCCGCTGAGCTTCGAGTATGTGCGTTCGGAAATGAACACGCAGTTCGCCAATATCGCCACGCCCTCGGAAATCGTGGTGGCCGTGACCTTCACCATCGAGTTTTCCGGCGCTGCTTCGGAAATGCACATCTGCCTGCCCTACTCGATGATCGAACCGATCCGCGACACGCTCTACAGCAGCCTGCACAGCGAGCAGCTTTCGTCCGACAAACGCTGGACGGGACTATTGCGTCAGCAACTCAAAACCGCCACGGTCGAACTGGTCGCCCCGCTAGGGCAAACCGAAATCACGCTCCGGCAGATCATGGACATGAAAGTGGGCGACATCATCCCCCTCGATATCGATGAATCCCTGACTGTGGCCGTGCATGGTGCGCCCGTGCTATCCGCCCGCTACGGCGTCAAGAATGGCCAGTACGCGCTTAAAATCGATCAATTCCTCGCCCAGGACACTCCTCAGGGCACGCCACAGGAAACCCCATCATGACAGATGAATCACAGGTAAGCGACGACGACTGGGCGGCCGCCATGGGCGAGCAAAGCGCCGTTGAATCCGCGCAGACCGAAGCCCAGGCGGCCACCGCCAAAGTCTTCGAGCAGTTCGGCGATGACAGCTCGAAATCCGGCAATCTCAGCGACTTTGGCATGATCCTCGACATCCCGGTCAGCCTGACCGTGGAACTCGGTCGCACGCGCATCGCCATCCGCGACCTGCTGCAACTAGCGCATGGATCGGTGGTCGAACTTGAAGGCATGGCGGGCGAACCGATGGACGTACTGGTCAACGGCACGCTGATCGCCCAAGGCGAAGTGGTGGTGGTGAACGAACGTTTCGGCATCCGCCTGACCGACATCATCACGCCCGCCGAGCGCATGAACAAACTGAACCGCTGACGCTGATCGCAGGATAAATCCTGAACAGCGGATTGAACCGGATTGAACCGGATTGAGCCCACTTACCCGCGTTTGAAATTGATGTCGCTGCCGCTGCAATACCTTCCTGATTAGCAATGAACGTCAGCAGGCATCCGGCAGGCCGCAGACACCACACGCCGTTCCCGCTGGGTCCCCGCCTGCGCGGGGATGACAAGCGTTGCTGACCATTCTTTCCAATCAGAAGCACCTTTGAACCACCGTTCAACCACCGTTGAACCACCATTGCACCGGGAACTGAATTAAGCCGTTTTCGCCCGTTTATTCGCCGACTTGCCAATACAGCCACGGGTTAAGCTCGCCGGGCATGCAATCTCCGTGCGAGCCGATGAATCCCTATCTGAATTTTCTCGCCTTCATAGGCGCGCTGCCCGTGCTGGCTCGCGCCGAATCGCTGGCTCCTGCCCCGACCACGCTCCCTTCCGCTGAACCGGGAGGCGGCTGGCTGCAGGTGATTTTTGGCCTGCTGCTGGTCGCGGGCTTACTCGCGGCCAGCCTCTACCTGCTCAAACGCCTGGCCGCCCCCCGTGGCGCGGCCGCTTTACTGCGAGTCATTTCAGCTGTTTCACTGGGGCCGCGTGAACGGGTTGTCGTCGTCGAAACCGGTGAAACCTGGCTGGTACTGGGCGTGACCGCCACACACATCAGCAAGCTGCACGAACTGCCGCGTCAGAAACTGCCTGAAACAGAGCTGCCCGGCACATCCACCTCACGCCACTTCAGTGAAGATTTTGCGGCTCGCCTGAAGCAACTCATGGAAAACCGGCATGCGCGCTAACTCATCATTCACCCGCTGGATGCCGACCGGCGGCGCGCTGTTCGCCGTGTTTGCATTATTCGGAATGTTCATGTTCAGCCTTTGGCCCTCAAGCGTCTGGGCACAGGCCTTGCCTGCCGTGACCAGCACCCCCGCCGCAGGAGGCGGCACGCAATGGTCACTCTCCATCCAGACCCTGCTGATGCTCACCAGCCTGAGCTTTCTACCCGCCATCCTGCTGATGATGACCAGCTTCACCCGCATCATCATTGTGTTTTCCCTGCTGCGTAGCGCACTGGGAACCCAATCCTCGCCGCCCAACCAGGTGCTCGTCGGGCTGGCACTGTTCCTGACCTTTTTCATCATGGCACCGGTCGGCGACAAGATATACAGCGAAGCCTATCTCCCCCTGGCCGAAAACAAAATCACCTTCGCCGAAGCCCTCGATCGTGGCGCCGTTCCCTTGCGTGCGTTCATGCTCAAGCAGACCCGCGAACCTGATCTGGCACTATTCACCAAAATTTCCAAACTCCCCAAACCGGAATCCCCCGAAACCGTCTCGATGCGCGTGCTGATCCCGGCCTTTGTGACTTCGGAACTCAAAACCGCCTTCCAGATCGGCTTCATCGTTTTCATCCCCTTCCTCATTATCGACATGGTGGTCGCCTCGGTGCTAATGTCGATGGGGATGATGATGATGTCGCCCGTCATCGTCGCCCTGCCGTTCAAGATCATGCTGTTCGTCCTGGTCGACGGCTGGACACTGCTGATCGGTTCACTGGTACAAAGTTTCGGATGAGCCTGCCATGACCCCCACTACCGTTGTCGAACTGGGGCGCAATGCCCTGGAAATCCTGCTGCTGATCTCCATGCCCCTGTTCATCGTGGCACTCGCAGTGGGTCTGCTGGTCAGCATTTTTCAGGCAGCCACCCAGATCAATGAAGCGACCCTGTCCTTCGTCCCCAAGCTGGTCGCCATTTTTGTCACCCTGATCGCAGCTGGGCCGTGGATGCTAACGGTGATGACCGACTACATGCGCCGCCTCTACGAAAGCATTCCGAACCTGATCGGATGATCACCATCACCTCCGCCCAGCTCGATACCTGGCTGGCCGTCTATCTTTATCCGCTGACACGCATTCTGGCGTTGCTGGCCACCGCGCCGATCTTCAACAGCGCCGGGCTCTCCGCACGGCTCCGTCTGATCACCGGCCTGGCCATCGCCCTGGCACTCGCGCCCGCACTACCGCAAGACGCAGGCACACTCATCCCGCCCGGCTCCTGGGCCGGCATGGCGGTACTCGGGCAACAAATGCTGATCGGCACGATCATGGGGCTGACCTTGCGGCTGGTGTTCACCGCAGTCGACATCGCCGGGGAACTGATCGGCCTACAGATGGGGCTTTCCTTCGCCACCTTTTTCGATCCGCACAGCAGCGCGCAAACCTCGGTGATGAGCTCTTTTCTGGGGCTGATCACCTCGCTCCTGTTCCTTGCGATGAATGGGCATCTGCTGATCCTTTCAGTGCTGGCCGAAAGCTTCCGGCTACTGCCCGTCAGCACGCAACCTTTTGCCGCCGGCGGATTCAGCGCACTACTCGCCTGGTCTGCCACCCTGTTTTCGGCAGGGCTGATGCTGGCACTACCGCTGATCGCTGCCCTGTTCATTGCCAACATCGCACTGGGCGTGCTGGCGCGCATCGCACCCCAGCTCAACATTTTCGCCATCGGCTTTCCGGTCACCAGCATCACCGGGTTCGTGATGCTGACCCTGGCACTGCCCCACCTGGGCGATGCGATGCTGCGGCTTTATGAACGCGGATTCGTCGCGCTTGCCGAGGTGTTGCGCGCGGGCGGCGCATTGTCCGCATTGTCGACATTGGCAGCCCCGGCCTCATCCTTACCCTGATCGTCGCGCTTGCCGGTCAGGTGGATCACGCCGCGCGCCACCCGCTGCGAGCCGATCAGCGAGGACTCGATCCCCTCGCTATATTCCTGGATTTCATAGCCACTGAAGCTGCCATACTGCACCAGCTCGCGGGCACGCCGCTGAAATAACTGCCGCGCCTCGCCCGCGCCGCCGGCATAAAAACGCCGCATTTTCAGCGCGATATGCACATGATCCTCTGGCAACGGTGCCTGTTCGATTTCCCAGTTGGGTGCCAGCGGATCAAGGATCAGATACGCCGCGCCGGCATACGCCCCCCAGAACACGATTTTTTCCAGCGGCACGCCCATCGATGCGGAAATATGCAGCGTCGAATTCGGGATCAGCCCGGCCGCCTGCGTCATCCCGGCAGAACCACCCCAGCACCCTATCAGGCTCAGCCACAGCGCGGCCTGACGCAAAAAATGCCGGTTAACCAAGATAGTTGAACAGCGACAACTGCGAGATTTTGACGAACGACTGTTGCGCGGCCTGCAACTGGGTGTTCAGCCGCGTCAGATCCGAAATAGCCTGGGTCACATCCACATCCTGCAAGCGCGATAAGGTCTGCTGATACTGCAGGCTGACATCGCCATTCACCGACTGCAATGCATCTGCCGTACCCATCCGCGCGCCGATGGCGGCACGCGTCGTCAGCAGGCTCTGATGCGCCTGATCGACGTTGCCGAGCATGGAAGCCACTTCATTGCCCAGCCGCGTCGTGTCGTCGGTTGCCCCGCTCAGCGGCCGCTCCAGCGCCTTGATGAAACGCCCCAGCGTGGCAAATACGCTTTGCCCGGAACTACTCTTGACGCTGAAGCTATCCCCACTGGCCGGCTTGCCCGAGATGGTGACCGTCACGCCAAAATCGTTGTATGGCGCAGCCAGGCCGCTGAAGCTGATCGGCTGACCGGCCACATAGGCATGGCTGTAGGTGTTGGTCGGCCCGCCCGGCACGGGTGGCGTGCCGGTAAACAGAGACACCGGCGGATTCGCCGCAGCATCGACGAGATCGTAATACGTGGTGTTGGGCGGCCCATTCTGACCCGCGGTATCCGTCCAGAAACTCACCTGCAGGTTGCCACTGTTGTTCGGGCTTTGCCACTGACTGGGCACCAGGACATTACCGCCATTAACGATGCCCGTGCCAACATTTGCCGCACCGTAATCGGTAGCAAACACGCCATTTCCACTGGGGACATGGTTAAAAATCTCATTCCCCGAATCGCTGACCGCCAGTTGTTGCGAAGGCGACACCTGTAAAAACCGCTGACCATCATCCCCGGCATAGGCCACGCCTTCATTCACCGTGCCCGCAAACGGTTGGGTGTTGCCCTGAAAGCCAGAAAAAATGTACTGTCCACTGGCATCGCGGGTATTGGCAATCCCCATCAGCTGCTCGAAGCTCGCACGCATCTGCGTGGCGATACTTTGCCGATCGCTGTTACTCAGGCTGCTGTTGCCCGCCTGCACCGCCAGCGTTCGCACCTGAATCAGCAGATCGCCCGCCCCCTGCAACTGGCTTTCGGCCAGCGCCAGCGTGTCACTGGTGTTATCCAGCGCAGCGGTATATTGCTTGGTCAGTGCCACGCCCTGCGAGGTCTCAAGAATGCCTGCCGAAGCCACCGGGTCATCCGCCGGGGTCAATACCCGTCGCCCGGTCGCCAGTTGCTGCTGTGTTTGCAGCATCTGGCTGGTTTGCCGACCGATGGCGCCCACCCCCACTTCATAAATCATGTTGGTACTGATACGCATGATGAATACTCCTTCGAATCAGATTTCCAGCAAAGTATCGAACAGTTTATTGGCCACAGAGATCAGGCGCGCAGCCGCCTGGTAAGCCTGCTGGAAGCGCAGCAGGTTGGCCGCTTCCTCATCCAGATTCACGGCGGAAACCGAATCACGCGAACTCTTCGCCTGATCGGCCAGCGCGTGCTGTGCCTGGCCACTGACCTGAACTTCGCGCGCTTTGTTACCCACCTGATTGACCATGGCCGCATAACTGCCCTGGAAGGTAGTCGAGTTGCCATTGATGATCTTCGTCGTCTGCAACTGCCCCAGCAGCAGGGCATTGCGATTGTCCGACACGCCATTGCTGTTCGGCCCCACGCTGAAGGTATCGCCATTGTTCGGCGCACCCTTAATGGTGAAAGACACCCCATTGAAGCTGATCGCCGCACCCGAAACATAATTGATCTGGGTCAGCGGCGAATCAATGGCGAAGGGACTGCCCACCGCACCCGCCACGCTGACGCTGGTGCCCACCGGAAAGCCTGACAAAGTATTGGTCGCCTGGTCGTAACGCAAGGTCAGCGGAGCCACCGGCAGGCTGGACAGTTGCGTCACCGTTGCCCCCACCGTGCTCATCACACCGGTTCCGTTGGCGACACTCGCCAGGCTGACCCCTGTCGCACCGCCCAGGGTATTCGACATCACCGCCAGATGACCCGCGCCATTCACGGCCACACTCACGCCGGGGGCGGCAAACTGTGCATTGATAGTGGTTTGCAACTGCGTCGCCAGCGCTGCCGGGGTATAGCTGCCCGAGGGGACGAGTATTGTTTGCGCGCCTGCGCCATCGACATTGATGCTGAAACGGTCATTCACCCCGGCCTTGATGAGCATCGGGTTGCCAAGCACCAGCCCCCCTTCCTCCACCGCGCGATCGCCGGTCGTGACGGCACCACCAAACAGGGCATTGATGCCGGCATTTCCCGCCGTGAGCGTCACCGCTGCTGCCGTGGCGCCGCCTTGCAGGTTCGAGGTAATCATCAGCTGGCCACTGGCATCCGCGCTCACCGTCGCGCCCACCCCTACGGCAGCCTGCAGTCCGGCAATCAGTGCCTGACGGGTGGGGTAGGTTCCCGCCGCCAGTGTCTGGGTTGCCGCCGCGACACCATTCAACGCCAGATCAAACTGGTCGTTCACCCCGGCCGCGATGGTCAAAGGAAAGCCCGGTGCCGCCACCCCTCTGGCCGCGCCCTGCACCGTGGTTGAGGGCGCACCAAACAACGCGGCGAAGCCGGTATTGGCCACCCCCGGCGTGGTGCCAGGCTGCGGATTGATGGTGAAGGAATCGCCATTCACCGGCGCGCCGGTAATATTGACGGCAATGCCGTTGAAACTGAGATTGCCCCCCATGGCATAGGGCACCTTCGTCGTCGGGCTGGTAATCTGGATCAACTGCCCGCCGCCGTTATCCACCAGTGCGCCGACCGGAAAGCCATCCAGACTGGGCGTGGGCGAGCTCAGATAGCGCAGCGTGATGGCCGCCGGAGGCGGTGTAGCGGTGGTACTCGTCACACTTCCGGCGGCAATACTTGCCGTGCCTGAATTGGTCACCCCAACGCCCGTGCGTACTGGCGCGGCCACCGCGATGTTACGCGTATCGGTAATCGCCACGCCGATGTCACTGGCACCGCTGCGAGTGGGGCGGATCAGGAAACTGGAGCCATTCAAGGGCGGGCTGGAAAGGCTGATCGACATGCCCTCAATGCTGGCGGGCAACGGCCCGTTATTGAGAACCGTCACATTATCCGCAAGCCGCAGCAGGCTGTAATTGCCGCCCCCGGTTGAAGTCAGCCGGTAATCGCTAGTCGTCAATGCCGTCACGTCGCTGATCGTGGCCGTCACCGTCGGATTGGGCAAGGTGTTGCTGTTGCTGGCCAGCACCTGGGGCGCAGGAATCGAGAAGAAATCCTTGCCCAGCACGCCTGTCAGATCCATGCCCAGCTTGTGCTGGTCATTGAACGAATCGGCCAGGGCAATCGCCGTGCGACCCAGGGTATTTTGTGCCGTATCCAGCGTTTCATTGCGAAATGCCAGCAGGCCGCCCAGCGCGCCGCCCTTCAACTGATTGTCGGGCAACTGAAAGGAGCCACCGGTCGGCAACTGCAAGGCCACCACGGTTCGCAGGGCATCGTAGCCATCCGGCACTGCGGCCAGCGTCGAGGCATCATTACCGACCACCAGCGGCTGGCCGGTGCCGATGAATACACTATAACTGCCATCGCTTTGCGGCAGCACCGTGACGCGGATCTCCTTGTTGAGATCGTTGATGATCTGATCGCGCTGATCAAGCAGATCGTTGGCAGGCTGATCGGTACCCGAGGCCTGCGCCACCAGGATGCGCTGATTGATGCTGGCAATCTGCTGGGCATAGGTATTGATGAGCGACACTTCGCTGGCAATCTGGGTATTAACCCCGGCACGAATCTCACCGAGCCGCGAATCGAGGCTCTGGAAACGCGCCGCCAGCGACTGGGCTTCGGAAAGAAAAGCCTGCCGCGACGGGGTTGAGGACGGATTGGCACTCAACTGGCTCAGCGCACTGAAGAAACCCGCCATGGCCGGGCTCAACCCGGAACTGGCATCCGCCATCAGATTGACGACCTGATCGATCTGCGCGCCATAACGATCCATTTCCGACGCGCCCGCCTGTGCGCCCAGCACCTGCGTGGTCAGATAATCGCTATACGCCCGTTTGATGGTCGAGACATTGACCCCCTGGCCGATAAAGCCCGCCCCGGTATACATCGGTTGATTCGCCTGCTGCACCACCTGCTGCCGCGTATAGCCCGGCGTTGAGGCGTTGGCGATGTTCTGCCCGGTGGTATTCAGGTTCATCTGGGCGACGTTCAGGCCAGTCACGCCGATATTCAATGCATTGGCACCCATGATTGCTCCAAAGTTTCACTCGGTTAACGGCAAAACTTGCCGCGGGTTGAGTCGATCGAGTTTTCACCTGGATAACAGCAACCTTCGTGCCAGCCTTTGGGCCAACCTTCATGCCAGCTTTCGAGGAATCAGCCCGGCAAGGACAGCGGGCGCAAGGCCTGCCCTTCGATGATCCGGCTCAGCTTGAGCGCGTACTGCGGATCGGTGGCATAACCGGCCTGCTGCAAGCCTCGGGCAAAGCTGGCGGCATCGCGCGCGCCCAGGGCATCGGCATAACGTGGATTGTCCGCCAGCAAACGGGCGTAATCCTGAAACGCGGCCTGATACGAAGGATAGGCACGAAAGCGCGCGCTCTGCCGCTGGGCGAGCCCGTTGACCACTTCGGTCGTCGAAGCCGTCACACTCGGGCCGCTCCAGCCCGCCCCGGCCTTGATGCCAAACAGATTATGACTGGAGGTTCCATCCGCCAGCCGTGGCAAGGATTTACCCCAGCCGGTTTCCAGCGCGGCCTGCGCCACCATGAAGTGCGCCGGAATTCCCGTCGCACGACTGGTTTCCAGCGCATGTGGCCACAGCTGCTCGATGAAATCGCGCGTCGCCGGGGATGCCGCCGGGGCATGAGCACTTTGGGCTTCCTTGTCAGCGGCGGGCAGCAGTCGCGCATCCGGTAAAGGGCGCAACGTCGCGGCAGGCGGTTCAGTGGCCACGCCCTGCACGCCCGACAAAGACAAACCGGAACTGGCCGGAGACAAGGACAAAGGCAGACTGCGCTCAGGGCGGTGCAGTGGTAATCCGGCTGGTACACCGGCAGGCAAGGCCGGTTCCGCGCTGCCTTGCGACATCTGCTTTTCGACCAGGGCAGCCAGGCCCATACCACGCCCACGCGTCGCCAGCACCTGTACCAGTTGCTGGTCGTACATCGACTCGTACATGCGGGTTTGTTCGCTGTCAAAAAGCCCGTCATGCGGCGTCGCATCGCGCATGGCTTTCAGCACGGTTTGCAGGAACAGCGCCTCGAACTGCTGCGCCACCGCCTTGCGTGCTGCAGGCGTATCGGCGCGTGCCTCACGCCGCAGGTCGTTGAGGCCACGCGCATCCAGCGCAAGCTGGGTCTGTGAAGAATAATCGGCAACGGTCATCTGCATAGCCTACCTCCTTCGGCGCATGGCTCAAGCCGGATAAAAGCGGCTTTTCCCTGCCTGCACGCGGTTTCGCCGCGTCAGATCACTTCCAGATCCGCCCGCAACGCACCCGCCGTATGCATCGCCTGAAGAATGGCGATGAGATCGGCCGGGTTCGCACCAATCGCATTCAACGCTTTCACCACCTCGGCCAGATTCGCCCCGGGGCGCACATTGATCAGTGCGCCGCCCTCCTGCTTGATGTCGATCTGCGCGTTGCTCACCCCGGCCGTCTGGCCGGTGGACAGTGGATTGGGCTGGCTGACCGCGTTCTCTGCGCTCACGGTCACTGAAAGGCTGCCATGCGCCACGGCACAGTTATCCAGCGTCACCCCCTGGTTCATCACCACAGAGCCGGTGCGGCTGTTGATGATGACCTTGGCCGCCTGCTGTACCGGTGTCAGCGACAAATCTTCGATCCGGCCGATGAACGCCACGCGCTCATCGGCACTCACCGGCGCACGCACCCTGACCTGGCGGCCATCTGCCGCGCTGGCCGTGCCAGGTGCCGCCTGATTGATGGCGGCCACCAGACGCTGCATGGTGCCGAAATCGGCATTCTTGAGATCAAAATAAACGTATTCGCCCACCCCCAGCGGCGTAGCCAGCTCACGCTCCACGGTCGCACCACCGGCGATCCGCCCCACCGACAAATGATTCACCACCGCCTTCGATCCGCCCGCCGAAGCCCCGGCACCACTGACCACGACATTGCCTTGCGCCATGGCATACACCTGGCTGTCTGCGCCTTTCAGCGGTGTCATGATCAGCGTGCCACCGCGTAAGGATTTGGCATTACCCATCGAAGACACCGTAATGTCGATCTGCTGACCGGCACGGGCAAACGGCGGCAACGCGGCAGTGACGATCACGGCGGCGACATTTTTCAGTTGCAGGCTGGTGCCCGGCGGCAAGGCCACGCCCATGTTGGAGAGCATATTGACGATGCTTTGCACCGTAAACGGCGTTTGCGTGGTCTGGTCGCCGCTGCCATCCAGCCCCACCACCAGGCCATAACCCACCAGCTGGTTATGGCGCACACCGGCAATCGTGGCGAGATCCTTGATGCGTTCTGCATGCACCGGCGCGCCGGCGAGCAGCAACAGGAATGCCGCCCCCAGCAGCCTCATCCAGCGACCTATCATGGCAGATCCTTTCATGTTCAGAAGGGCAGGAAAGTCAGGAAGAAACGGCTCAGCCAGCCCATCGCCTGTGCCGAGTCGATAAATCCGTTCGCCTTGTATTCAATGCGCGCATCGGCCACCTGAGTCGATTGCACGGTATTCGAGGCGGTGATGGTGTTGGGATTGACCACGCCAGAAAAACGGATGAACTCCTCGCCTTCCTTGAGGCCGATCTGCTTCTCGCCCGACACCAGCAGATTGCCGTTGGGCATCGCTTCGATCACGGTGACGGTGAGCGTGCTGGTGAAATCATTGGCCGAGGTATTCTGCCCCTTGCCATCGAAATCGTTGCTGCCGGAAGCGGCCAGATTCGTGCCTTGCAGCGTTTTGATCGGCAGGCCACTGACCGTCGGCACTGCGGCCTTGACGCTGGTCGAGCGTGTGGTCTTGTTTTCGGAATTCTTCGATGCTGACGTTTTCTCGGCAATATTGATGGTGAGAATGTCACCGACAAACCGCGCGCGCCGATCCTCGAACAAAGGGCGCGCCGAGGCCAGATTGTAAATCGCACCATTCGCCGGGGCTGCATAGTTGCGCGGCTCGGCGCGCGCTGTCATCGGCTGATGCACGCTGGTGGGCGGCACGCTGGTGGCACAGCCTGCCAAGAGCCCTAGCCCCAGCCCTGACACGACCCGCAGTATCGCCGAAATTTTCACCGCTCGTCCCCGCTCATGGCTCAAAGATTAGCCAGCTTGGCCAGCATCTGATCCGAAGTTGAAATTACTTTGGAATTCATTTCATACGCCCGCTGGGTCTGGATCATGGTCACCAGTTCCTCGGCCATATTGACGTTGGAAGTTTCGACATAGCCCTGATTGAGCAGGCCGGTTCCGTTGGTGCCCGGCGTGTTGGGCGACGGCGTGCCACTGGAGCCGGTTT
Organism: Sterolibacterium sp.; assembly: GCA_018061005.1. Taxonomy (GTDB): domain Bacteria; phylum Pseudomonadota; class Gammaproteobacteria; order Burkholderiales; family Rhodocyclaceae; genus Sterolibacterium. The sequence goes on from JAGOVA010000002.1 coordinate 56,522, forward strand.
CAACAAACAGGTTCTCGCCCATGCTCTGCAAACCGCCCGGATTGACGAAATTGGCGACCTGTATGGTGCCGATCTGCGTTGGCGCTTTCGCCCCCGCCTGCACGACGGAAACCACGCCATCGCGCGCAATGGTGATCGACGTCGCATCCGCCGGTATGGTCAACGCCGGCGAGAGCGGATAGCCGCTGGAGGTCACCACCTGGCCGGTGCTGTCTTTCTGAAACGCACCATCACGCGTGTAAGACAACGTGCCGTCAGGCATCTGGATCTGGAAGAACCCCGAGCCATTGATGGCGATATCCAGCGCGTTGCTGGTCTGGCTCAGGTTGCCCTGGGTAAAGTTCTTTTCCGTTGCCACCGGGCGTGCCCCGGTGCCGACCTGCAGACCGGAGGGGATCGTCGTTTGCTGCGACGACTGCGCGCCGGGCTGACGTAGCGTCTGGTAGAGCAGATCCTCGAATACCGCGCGCGAACGCTTGTAGCCATTGGTGCTGAGGTTGGCGAGGTTATTGGAAATGACATCAAGCTGGGTTTGCTGGGCATCGAGACCGGTTTTGGCTATCCAGAGCGAACGAATCATGGGGGCTTACCTTGGCTGTCAAAGATTGGAAATAACCTGTGTCGCTGCCTGGTCATTGGTGGACGCGGTGGTCAGCAAGCGGGTTTGCAGCTCGAACTGGCGCGCCAGCGAAATCATGCTGACCATCTGCTCGACGGCATTCACGTTGCTGCCTTCGAGATGGCCGCTGGCCAGCCCGACCTTGGGATCAGGATCGGCGGCATTGCCGCTTTTCAGCCGGAACAAGCCGTCGCCACCGCGCACCAGATCGGCTTCCGGCGGATTCACCAGCTTGATGCGGCCTATCGCATTCACAGTGTTTTGCGCGCCCGAGGCAGGCACCACCGACACACTGCCATCGACACCGATGGAGGTCTTGACATCCGGCGGCACGCTGATCGGCCCGCCATCGCCTTGCACCGGGATGCCGTTGCGCGTCTGCAACACGCCATTCACATCGAGCTGCAGGCTGCCATTGCGCGTGTAGGCTTCCGTGCCATCGGGCATCGCCAGCGCAATCCAGCCAGCACCTTGCACGGCGACATCCAGCCCACGTCCGGTCGCTTGCAACGGCCCGCTGGCAAAGTTGGTATGCGTGCTGGCATCGACCACGAACGCCCGCGTCGGCAAGGCCTGCGACTGCACCGGCACGGCGCGCAGCCGATGCTCTTCGGCACGGTAGCCGGTCGAGGAAACATTGGCCAGGTTGTGTGCCACCGCCGCCTGCCGGTTCATCGTTTGCGATGCACCGGTCATGGCGGTATAAATCAGGCGATCCATCGTTCGTCAGCCTCTGGATTAACGCAGGTTCACCAGCGTCTGCATGATCTGATCCTGGGTCTTGATCGATTGTGCATTGGCCTGATACGAACGTTGTGCAGTAATCATGTTGACCAGCTCCTTGGTCATATCGACGTTGGACTCCTCCACCGCACCGGATTGCACCACCCCCAGATTGCCTGAGCCGGGTGCGCCTGGAATCGGCGAACCGGAATCCGAAGTTTCTGCCCACAGGTTGTTGCCCAGCGACTGCAAGCCGTTCGGGTTATTGAAGTTAGCCAGCACCAGCTGCCCCATGTTGCGTGATTTACCGTTGGAATACCGTCCCTGCACCGTGCCATCCGCCGAAACCGACATGCCAGAGAGCTTGCCGGAGGTATAGCCGTCCTGCAGCAACTGGTTGGTGCCAAAGGCAATGCCGTACTGGGTCGTGCCGGTCAGGTCGAGACCAAACAGCAGTGGTGTCGTCGCCCCCGTGCTGATGTCGAACAGCCTTTGCAGCTTCGTGCCCGGCGCCGGCGTGCTCAGTGCGCCCGAGCCACCAAAGGTCAGATCGACGCAATTTGGCTTGGCCGGAATGGCGGGGGGACCCACCACCGCCGGATCCATCAGCACCTTGCCATCCAGCGAGGTGTACATCTGCCAGATGCCTGGCTGCGAAGTCTTGACGTAATACAGCGACATGGTGTGCGGATTGCCCAGCGAATCATATTCCGTCTGCGCCGTCGCTGCCGTGTAACTGTTGGTATTGGCAATATCGAAATTATCGGTGCCCACCACCTCGACCGGTGCGGCTCCGAACAGAGCGGCGGCGGCCGCGCCACCCGCCGCTGTGACCGTGGAGCCTGTGCCCAGCATGCCTTTGGAGCCGACACTGCGGGAAGTCACCACCAGTTGATTGGTGGCATCAACCGTGACATCCACCTGCACCGTCGGCGCGGTGGCGGCCAGTGCCGTATTGAGCTTGTTCTGCACTTCAAGTGCCAGCGCGCCCACCGAAGCATAAATCCCTGGGGTAATCGCCACCCCGGTCACGGCCACGCCATCGACCGTAATATCCAGCGCATTGCCCGGCACGGCGGCCACCGTCAGGTTGGCGGCTGCGTTGCCGGTCATGCTGCCGTGCATCATCGAAGCCGGCGGCTTGGCGCGCGAATCGAGGTTCACCTGTATCTGGCTCAGTGTGGTGGCCACCGGCGGAATCGCGTTGTTATTCACCTGCAGCGCCACGATATTGCCTGGCACAATGGTGCCGGTCACCGGATCGGCGGCATAACCGGTCAGCTTCAGCCCTTGGTTGTTGATCACAAAGCCTTCCTTGTTGAGCAGGAACTGGCCGTTGCGGGTGTAGCTGATGGCACCGTTGTTGTCGAGGCGGAACATGCCGCCCCCGTTGATGGCGATATCCAGCGGATTGTTGGTGGTGGTCAGGTTACCCTGGGTAAATTGCTGACGGATGGCCGCCAGCTGAGCACCGATCCCCACCGACGCGGTTCCGCCGCCCTGCATGGAGGCGGCAAAGGCATCGGCAAACTGGGCACTCGCTCCCTTGAAACCCACGGTACTGGTATTGGCAATGTTGTTACCGATGGCGGCGAGGGTTGCATCGGAAGAACTCAGGCCGCTAAGTGCTTGCTGGAAGCTCATGATCGTCTCCTGTTGAAACTATTGATGTGGGGTGTCTGGACTACCTGACTACAAAGCCAGCAATTCCTGTGCCAGCTTGCCGGAAGGTCAGGGGTGAAGGGCTGGTGTGTCAAATGATTTGCCGCACGTCAGCCAGGCTCACCACCATGTCCTTGCTGCCCACCGTCAGCGTCACGCCCTGGTTGCTTCTGGCCACGCTGGTCACTGCGCCATATTCGAGTGCCTTGGCTTCAACCTTTTCGCCCCCTTGCTTGGCGGCAAAACTTACCGTGTAGGCACCCTCTGCCGCATCCGCGCCATCATCGGTCTTGCCATCCCAGGCGAAATTCGAGGTTCCAGCCGGCAAGGCATCCATATCCAGGGTACGCACCACCAGGCCATTGGCATCCTTGATGGTCGCCACCACATTGTCGGCTACCCCGGCCATATCCACCCCGCCTACGGCCTGGCCTGCTTTCAGTGCCAGATGATTACCCGGCACCAGCACCGCATGCCCCACCAGCGCGGCCGCCTGAAAGGTCTGGCTGTCTGCCGAATTATTCAGCATGGCCTGCATGGTGGAATTGAGCTTGGTAATGCCATCGACCGTGCTGATCTGCGCCAGCTGCGAAGTCATCTGCGCGTTATCCAGCGGATTCAGCGGATCCTGATTCTTCAGCTGCGCGGTGAGCAGCTTGAGAAAGCGGTCCTGAGCCGAAGCGGACGACTCCAGCGATGCTGTTTTAGCCTTGGCCGCTGTCGCCGCCCCCTGATTAGAACTGTTGATTGCGTCGTAAGTGGCGGAATTGATATCGGAGGTCGTGCTCATGTCGGTTTCCTTTCAGATTACTGACCAATGGTCAGTGTTTTCATCAACAGTTGCTTGGCGGTATTCATCATTTCGGCATTGGTCTGGTACGCCCGCGATGCCGAAATCATGTTCACCATTTCTTCCACCACATTCACATTGGGCATCGAAACATAACCCTGCTCATTGGCCTGCGGGTTGTTCGGCTCGTACACCAGCCGCAAGGGCGCCGCACTTTCGACCACCTGGGTGACGCGCACACCCTGGCCGCCTTCGTTACCCACCGGCGTGGCGGCAAAGACCACCTGCTTGGCGCGATACGGCTGGCCATCCGCCCCCGTCAGGCTGTCGGCATTGGCCAGATTGCTGGATACCGCATTCAACCGCGCCGATTGCGCGCCCAGTGCAGAGCCCGCGATGCTGAAAACATTGAAGATGCTCATGGTGTCTGGCTCAAATAAAGATCAGGGGATCAAAAATCAGGGCTGCAAGGCAGCGCTCATCAGCTTGAACTGGTGATTGACGAAAGAAATCAACGCCTCCATCTGGATCGCGTTTTCGGCAAAGGCCGCACGTTCCGTGTCCATATTTACCGTATTGCCATCCACACTGGACTGCGACTCGCCGCGATACATCAGTGCCGCGCCAAAACGGTTACTGCCGGGCACCTGCTGATGCCCCGCCGTCGTCTGCGCCAGCGACAGGGCACTGCCCTGGCTCTTGCCCAGCGCGCCATTCAACGCCGACTTGAAATCGATATCGCGCGCCTTGTAGTTCGGCGTGTCGGCATTGGCAATGTTCGAGGCCAGCAACTCCTGCCGGTAGGCGCGCAGATTGAGTGAAGTCTGGCTGAACTGCAAATCCTGGTCGATACGGCTGTTCATGAAAATCTCACCTTGGTGGGCGGTTACGCTGCCTGACGTGACGGCTTACGGCAGCTTCGTGCAACACAATGCAGGAAACGTGCCACCCCCTCCACCGCTGCCGCTCGGCGGCCTGTCTGCCGGTCATCGCGAACCTGACCCATGGAAACGAGCGACTTCGGCAAAATTTGCCGTGCGCTGGCGTAAAGTAGCCGCGCTGCAGGTGGCGGAGCAGATCGAACGGCGTAGCACGGGAAATTCAGGCATTGCGATTCTCGAAAATAGCTGTCGAATTTGGGCGGCGCGGACTCTTTGTCACGCCCCATACGGCACAACTGCTAAATTCACTGCCATCCAGCGTCTTATCTAGCGGTGTGCAATGAAAGTCGATCTCTATTGATCCGGCACGGCGATGTGTGAACCGTTCGGGCTGATCTTGTCGAAGGACTTCGACAGACTCAGCCCGAACGGAACTTCAAACCTAATCCGGCCTGCTCAATAAGCAGGACACCATGACCATTCATTACCATTCAAATGGTCTACGGCGCAGCGATATCTAGCCCACCCCTGAGCGAAACTCCCCCGGTGTCTGTCCCGTCCAGCGCTTGAAGGCATGCTGGAAGCTGCTCTGCTCGCCGTAGCCAAGCAGGAAGGCGATTTCCGCCAGTGAGATGGCCGGGTCGCGCAGGCAACTCTCCGCGCGCGCGCGGCGCACGGCGTCGGCGAGTTCGCGGAAGTTGCAGCCGCAATCGGCGAGGCGGCGATGCAGCGTGCGTCCGGACATGCCGAGCAGGGCGGCGATGTCGTCGAGCGCGGCGTGTTCGCTGCCGAGCCGCTGCTCGATGGCCCGCCGTGTGCGGCGCAGAATTTCCGGTTCGCTGTCGAGCGCCTTGAGTGCCGAGGCGGCCTGCGCTTCGGCGATGACGCGCAGTTCCGGATTACCCATGGCGATCGGCAAATCGAGCACGGCGGCGGGAAACACCAGCTTGGTGACGGGCTGGCCGAAGCGCGGCGCGATGCCGAAGATGCGTTCGTATTCGGCCAGGTCGCGCGGCGGCGCGAAGCGGAAATGCGCTTGCCAGGTCAGATCGTCGCGACCACTCAGCCAGTGCCCCAGCGTCACGGTGGCCGCCGCCCAGAGCTGTTCGAGTGCCGTCGGCGGCGGTCCGGCCTCGGGCCACTGGAAGATGTCCTCGACCCATGCGCCGCGCCGTACCAGCTGCGAATTGCCGACATCGCCCATGAGCCGGTTGTAGCGAACCACCTGGCGGCCGGCCTCGCCCAGCGTGGTGCAATTGATCAGCACATGGCCGGCCAGTCCAAGATGGCGCAACTGAAAGGCCGCGCCGATCTTCAGCGGCAGCGCGGGATCGTCGGCCTGCTCGCCGAGCGCGGCGATCATCGCCAGCCACTCGGCGCGCGACGTCGGCGCATGCGCGTCGCTGGCTGCGCTGGCGGTGATGGCCTCGATTTTCGCGGCCTGCCCGGCGCTCAGCGAGGCACCCTGCCCCTGCCCGCGCAGATAGTCGGACAGCAGGCGGGCATAGCCGACGGCAACGGAAGCGCCGGTCATTGCACGCCACCCGCCACCATCCGATACTGGCGGAATTTCACAATCGAATGTCGGATTCCCCCAAGCGCGGGGAAGGTGATGGGCATGAGAATGTAATCCTTGTAATGGGTACAACGAAGGGGTATCGAGCCAGGGGCATTGCCATGTCCCTCCCGTTTGCCCTGAGCCTGTCGAAGGGTGAATGGCGCTCGCGGCGCGCTCGTTCATGGTTCGACAAGCTCACCGCGAACGGAATGCCCATTATCGTTGATAGTCCTTTTTTCCCTGCAAGGCATTTGAAGCGGATGGAGCGCGTGACACGATGATCCTGTTCCCCGAATTCTATCGACGCTACGGCCCCTGGGCCATCGTCGCCGGCGCCTCGGAAGGGCTGGGGCAAGCTTATGCCCATGTGCTTGCCGAGCGCGGCTTGAACCTCGTCACCCTCGGCCGCCGCGCCGAGCCGCTGGAACGCGACGCCGAACTGCTGCGCCGGCGCCATCACGTCGAGGTGCGGCCACTGGCCGTCGACCTCGCCGCGCCCGATCTCGCCGAACGCGTTGACGCGGCGACGGCCGATCTCGACGTCGGCCTGCTGGTCTACAACGCCGCGCTGTGGGTCATCGACGAGTTCGTCGCCACGCCGCTGGCCGACCACCAGCGCATGATCGACGTGAACTGCCGCGGCGTGCTGGCGCTGACGACCACCGTCGCACCGCGTCTCAAGCAGCGCGGGCGCGGCGGCATCGTGCTGATGTCGAGCATGGCCGGCTTTCAGGGCTCGGCGCTGCTGGCGACCTACGCGGCGACCAAGGCCTTCGACACCGTGCTTGCCGAAGGGCTGTGGTACGAACTCGCGCCGCACGGTGTCGACGTGCTCGCCTGCGTTGCCGGCGCGATGGCGACGCCCGGCTTCTACCAGGTGACGCCGCCCGAGAAACAGGCGCAGGCGATGCCGATGCGCCCCGAAGCCGTGGCGCGCGGCGCGCTCGACGAACTGGAACGCCGCCGCAAGCCGACGCATCTCGCCGGCTGGGCGCCGCGCCTCGGCCACGCGCTCGGCTCAATGATGACGCGGCGCCGCCGCGCCGTCTTCTTCAGCGACATGAACCGCAAGATCTATGGCGCCCGCCAGGTAAGGAGCAAGACATGAACAACGACGATTTTCGCCGCCGCTACGGCCCGTGGGCGGTGATCGCCGGCGCGTCGGAAGGCATCGGCCAGGCCTATGCCGACCAGCTGGCGGCCAAGGGCGTCAACCTGATCACCCTGGCGCGCCGCGCCGAGCTGCTCGAAGCCGATGCGCAGAAGCTGCGCGCGCAATACGGTGTTGAGGTGCGTCCGGTGTCGCTCGATCTGGCCGTGCCGGATCTCGCGCAACGCTTCGCCGCGGCCATCGAGGGTTTCGACGTTGGCCTGCTGGTCTACAACGCCTGCTACTCGCACATCGGCAAGTTCCTCGACGTGCCGCTCGCCGATCACCAGCGCACGCTCGACGTGAATTGCCGCGGCCCGGTCACGCTGGTCGAGCACATCGCGCCGCGTCTGATCGCGCGCGGGCGCGGCGGCATCCTGCTGATGTCGAGCATGTCCGGCTTCCAGGGCTCGGCGATGGTGGCGAGCTACGCGGCGACCAAGGCCTTCAACACCATCCTCGCCGAAAGCCTGTGGGTCGAGCTGCGCCCGCTGGGCGTCGACGTGCTGGCCTGCGTCGCCGGCGCGACCTCGACGCCGGGCTTCGAGAACAGCACGCCGGACGCCAAGAAGGGCAAGGCGATGCCGATGACCGCCGCCGACGTGGCGCGCGAAGGGCTCGCCGCGCTGCCGCATGGCCCGGTGCACATCGCTGGCCGCATCAACCGTCTGGTGAATGCCGTCTCGCGTCTGATGACGCGGCGCAGCCGCACGAGCTTCTTCAGCGGCGCGACGCAGGATATCTACTCGACATGAGCGCGAACCTGAACGCTGCGCTGCCCGTCACGACGGTCGCGCCGATCGCCGCGCCCCCGTCGTTCACCGCCGAGCGCATCAGCCGCCGCTGCCTGGTCACCGGCGGCACCGGCTATGTCGGCCGCGCCCTGGTAAAACGGCTCAGCGCCGCCGGCTGCGAAGTTCGCAGCTTCGACGCCCTGCCACACCGCCATGCCGACGCTGCCGGGGTGAGCACCATCGTCGGCGACCTGCGCGACGCGGCGCGGGCATTCGCCGAACGCAGCGGAATGAACGGAGCGACATGAACAAGCTGGTCTATCTGCTCTGGCCGCGCCGACGCATGGCGCCGCTGGAATGCCGCCTGACGCTGCTCGAACAGTGCGCGCCGCAGCTGCTGGCGATCGGCGCCGCCGCCTTGCAGATGAACATCGCCGACGACCGCGTCAACACGCCCTCGCCGGCGCCGCGGCTGCTCGGCCCGCGGCCGTGGGCGGCCCAGGTCAATCTGTGGCTGGAGGATGAAAGCCAGCGCGCCGCCCACGAAGACGTGCTGCGCGCCGCCGGCTTCGACATCGCCGGCTATCGCGTCGACGCGTGGCTCTACTGCGACTACGGCGAGACGCGCCACGCCGGGCCGCGCGACTGGCCCGACGGCCAACGCAGCCCCGGCGTGCTCGCCGTGACGCTGCTCGAACGGCCGCCGCGCATCCCGCGCGACGAATGGATGCGGCGCTGGTTCGGCCGGCAATCGCCGATGAGCGAATGGATGCAGCCGCGCTGCCGCTACGTGCGCAACGTCGTCGAAGAGGCCGTCACACCCGGTGCGGTGCACATCGACGGCATCGTCGAGGAAGCCTGGCCATCACGCGAACACGTGGCAAACAAGTTGCTCTTCTACGGCGCGCGCAACCGCTGGCAACTGCTCATGCACATGGCAATCATGCTGCATTCGGTGACGCGCATGCTGAAGCTATGGCGTATCACCACGGTGATGATGAGCGAGTATTTCGTGAAAACACTGCCCACCCACAAGGAGACCCGATGAGCACCCCCCGCAAACCGCAAGCCCTCGCCTGGATCGGCGTCGCCTATCTCGCCTGCGTCGCCGCCGCCGGCATCTACCTCGTCAATGCGGACAACAACGTGCTGCTAAACAGCTTCATCGCCGATGTCATCGCAACGGCGGTGATCTTCGCCTTCAGCCGCACCTTCCGCAATTCGAGTTTCTACGACGCCTACTGGAGCGTGATTCCGCCGCTGTTCCTGGTGTATTGGTGGGAGACCCGCGCCATCGACGCCGGGGTGCCGCTGCTGCGCTATCTGCTGGTCTCGGCAGTGGTCTGGTACTGGGCGATCCGCCTGACCTGGAACTGGGGCAAGCACTGGGAAGGGCTGGGGCACGAGGACTGGCGCTATCCGCTGGTGCGGCAGAAGTTCCCGCGGCTGGAGATGTTCACCGACTTCTTCGGCATCCACCTGTTCCCGACGCTGCAGGTCTTCCTCGGCATGCTGCCGATGTACGCGGCGGTCGCCCTGGGCAACGCACCGGTGGGCTGGCTCGACGCGCTCGCCTGCGTGATCGGCCTCGGCGCGGTGACCATCCAGCTGTTCGCCGACCGCCAGCTGCATCGCTTCATCGAAACACGCAAGCCCGGCGAGATCATCAGCAGCGGCCTGTGGGGCTGGTCGCGCCACCCGAACTATTTCGGCGAGGTGTCGTTCTGGTTCAGCCTCGCGCTGTTCGGCTACGCGGCCTACCCCGAAGGCCGCCACTGGCTGTTCATCGGCGCTGGCTCGATGCTGACGATGTTCGTGCTGGTCAGCATTCCGCTGATGGAAAAACGCAGCCTGGAACGCCGCCCGCAGTACCGCGAAATCACGCAGCGCATCCCCATGCTGCTGCCGCTGCCACCGCACCGGCGCTGAGAGCCGGTCGCGCCGGGAACGAGCATTTATGCGGATCTTCGAAGGATGCTGTGATGCGGTGAAATACGCCGATCGAACGCTTTCTGGCTGAGACGCACATAACTGCATGCCACTGGCGTGGTGTGGCAAAATGCACAGCTCAAACCATCCATGGGGGCATCATGAAACGGGTCGTATTCAACCAAAAAGGCGGCGTCGGCAAGAGCACCATTACCTGCAACCTGGCTGCCATCAGCGCAGCGCGGGGCGAAAAAACGCTGGTGATCGATCTCGACCCGCAGGCCAACTCGACTCACTACCTGCTCGGTGCGGCCGCCGATCAACTCGAAATCAGCGCCACCGAGTTCTTCGACCAGATGCTGAGCCTCAAGCTGCGCCCGCGCACCACCGAGGAGTTCATCCTCGAAACCCCGTTTGAGAACCTGCATGTGCTGCCCGCGCACCCCTCGCTTGAAGAACTGCAGGCCAAACTCGAATCCCGCTACAAGATCTACAAGCTGCGCGAAGCACTCGACGCGCTCGACGCAACGAATGGTTACGATCAGATCTGGATCGACACGCCGCCCGCGCTGCACTTTTACACCCGCTCGGCACTGATTGCCGCCGACAGCTGCCTGATTCCCTTCGATTGCGATGCCTTCGCCCGCCGCGCGCTCTACGCACTGCTCGACAACGTCACCGAAATCCGCGCCGACCACAACGACCGCTTACAGGTCGAAGGCATCATCATCAACCAGTTTCAGTCCCGCGCCAGCCTGCCGCAGCAACTGGTCGACGAACTGCGCGAAGAAGGACTGCCCGTGCTCGACACCCTGCTGTCCTCCTCGGTCAAAATCAAGGAATCGCACCAGCAGTCCAAGCCCATGCTGCACCTCGACGCACGGCACAAGCTGGCGCAGGAGTTTGAGGCACTCTACGACGAACTGACACGTCGGGTGAACGCCAAATCCTCCGGCAAAACACCAAAAACTGCGAGCCGCCAGCGCGGCTAACCCCTCTCGCTCAGCCCTTGAGTATCTTCCGCATCGCCCACAGCACCACGGGCGACAGCGGCTTCATCAGCCAGCGCAGCCCCCCCAGGCGGCCACGCATCTCGGCCTGATAGTCTGCAAAACGATGGTTCTGGAAACGCAGGATTTCCTGCGACTCCGCCGTATCCATCCAGGAAGCGTAAAACCGCGCCTGACCAAACATGTCACGGGGCAGATTCACCCCCATCGCCATAAACGCCGTGCTGAGGAAGGCATGCTGGGTCACACGGCAATCGTGCCCGCCACCAAGCAGGAAAATACGCCCCACGGCGTGCGGGTTATCAATGCTGTTGGCCACTGCGGTAGCGACATCACAAGGATGCACATATTCCAGCGGGTTATCCGGCAGCACGTTGAACAACTGGCGCAGCGTCACCAGATCGGCGGCTAGCGTGCGTGAATCAACCGAAACACCCACCCGCAGCACACACCACGGAATCGTGCTGGCCGCCAGCCGCTGCTCAATCTCAACCTTGTGACGGGTGTAATTGTCGCTGGGCGAAACCGGATCATCCACCCGCATCAGCCGCGTCATCGGCTCGGGACAACCGAACACCGTCACCGACGAGGGATATACCAGCAACGGCTTTTCGGCACACGCCTCGATGGCATCCACCAGCCGGAAAGTTGCCTCGACATTCACCGCACGCGCAAGCTCCGGCGCGGTTTCCGTAAGCGGCGGCAACAGCGCGCCCAGATGCACGACCGCAGTCACCCCCGGCAGCAACGGCTTGAAATCCACCTTCCGCAAATCGGCCCAGATCACTTCATCATACGAAGCCGCCAACCGGGTAGCCGCCTTGCGATTCACCGGATTATCGAGATCCATGGCCACCATGCGATACCCACGCTGCTTCAGCTCAGCCAGCACCATCTGGCCCAGCCGACCAAAAGCACCAGTAACAATGATGGATTTTCCATTAGCCCTATTAGCCATACGCAAACCTCTATATCGAAAATGGGGTCAGGTCTTTAATTATCATATTTTCCGGCTGAAATATGATAATTAAAGACCTGACCCCACTGGGAATCAGGCGGGGGTCAGCCGCGCCACGGAAAGTGCCAGCCATTTGGGGCCGGCGTGTTTGAAATTGACTTGCACGCGCGCATCCTGCCCTGAACCTTCGGTGTTGACGATGACGCCCTGGCCGAATTTGCTGTGCATGACGTTCTGCCCGACATGGAATCCGTTGCTCGCAGCGGCGGCAGCCAGTGGCCGCGCGCTGGCTGCCGCCAACGGCAGTGACGGGCTGCCCATCCGCGATGTCGGTTGCACGATTTTAGGGGTGAGCCACTTCAGCAGAGCCACCGGGATTTCATCGAGAAACCGTGATGCCACGTTGTAACGCGTCTGCCCGTGCAGCATGCGGGTTTGCGCGAACGACAGGTAGAGGCGCTGACGTGCCCGCGTCACGGCCACATACATGAGGCGACGTTCTTCCTCCAGTCCCTTGGCTTCGAGCGCGGCATTTTCATGCGGAAACAAGCCCTCTTCCAGCCCGCTGATGAACACCATGTTGAACTCCAGCCCTTTGGCGGCGTGCACCGTCATCAACTGCACGGCATCGTCGCTGTCGCCCGACTGATGCTCGCCCGCTTCCAGCGCGGCATGTGCCAGAAAGGCGGCCAGATCGCTGTCCGGCGGTGGTGGTGACGGTGGCGATAGTGGCTCCACGCCCTCGTCCACCGGGACATGGGCGATCTGGAAATGGGTGGCTTCTTCGCTAACGAAACTGGCAGCCGCGTTAATCAGTTCATCGAGATTGGCGAGCCGGTCTTCACCTTCTTTATCGTTGCGATAGTGCTCGCACAGGCCGGAAAGTTCGAGTACATGATCCACCAGTTCGGGCAGGGGCAATTCTTCCGCACCTTGGCGCATCTGCGCCAGCAATGTCGTGAAGCGTTCCAGTACCGTCTGCACTTTGCCGGAAACATGAGCAACGGCCTGGAACAGGCTGCATTGCCTTGCCCGCGCCTCGTCGCCGAGCTGCTCCAGCGAGCGCGCGCCGATGCCACGCACCGGGAAATTGACGACCCGGGCAAATGCCGTGTCGTCGTCCGGATTGGCGATCAGCCGCAGATAGGCCAGCGCGTGTTTGATTTCCTGACGTTCAAAAAACCGCAGCCCGCCATATACACGATACGGCAGCCCGGCAGAAAACAGCGCGTGTTCCAGCACCCGCGACTGGGCATTGGAGCGATACAGCAAGGCCACTTCACGTCGCGCATGGCCGTCGCGCGCCAGTGCCTTGATTTCCTCGATAATCCAGCGCGCTTCATCAAAATCGCTGCCGGCCTCAAACACGCGGATCGGCTCACCGCTGCCCGCTTCCGTCCATAAATTCTTGCCCAGTCGTGCGGCGTTATTCTTGATGATGGCGTTGGCCGCATCGAGAATATTGCCTTGCGAACGATAATTTTGTTCGAGACGAACCACCTTCTCGACACGGAATTCGCGCTCAAAATCGCGCATATTGCCAACTTCTGCGCCGCGAAAGGCGTAGATCGACTGATCGTCATCACCGACGGCAAACACGGCCGCCCCCGCACCGCCCTCGGCCAGCAGCTTCAGCCAGCGGTATTGCAGGCGGTTGGTGTCCTGAAACTCATCGACCAGAATGTGACGAAATCGCTGCTGGTAGTGGCGACAAATAAATTCATTGCGCTCCAGCAGCTCATAAGAGCGCAGCAACAGTTCGGCAAAATCCACCACGCCTTCGCGCTGGCACTGCTGCTCGTAAGCCGCATACAGTTCCACGCGCTTTTTGCTGAAATCGTCCCAGGCCTCCACCGCCGCTGCACGCTCGCCCTGATCTTTGCGGGCGTTAATGAAATGCTGCAACTCGCGGGGCGGAAATTTTTCGTCGTCAACATTGAGCGACTTCAGCAAGCGTTTGATCGCTGAAAGCTGGTCGCCCTGATCAAGGATCTGGAACAGCGACGGCAAGCCCGCCTCGCGGTGATGCGCGCGCAACAAGCGGTTGCACAGGCCATGAAAAGTGCCTATCCACATGCCTCGCGCATTGATCGGCATCATTGCCGACAGGCGCGCAAGCATTTCCTTGGCCGCCTTGTTGGTAAACGTCACCGCCAGGATATTGTGCGGGCCGCAGTTTCCTTGCGACAGCAGCCAGGCGATACGGGTGGTCAGCACGCGCGTCTTGCCACTGCCCGCCCCGGCCAAAATCAGGGCGTGTTGCGGCACCAGCGTAACGGCGGCGTGTTGCTCGGGATTCAGCCCGGCCAGTAAGGGAGAGGTCATCGCAGACATAAGCGGCGAATTATACGCATCGCCTGCGCTATCATTCCCGGCTTATGTCTGCCGCTCCCGCTCACACTCACTCTCCGCTCCGGCAAGCCCTGCGCGCCCAACTCGTGGGCACCGGGCTGGTCGCCCTGTTGCCCTTTGCCTCGCCGGGGCTGATCACCTCGCCCATACAGGCCGCACTCGCACAGGGGCTGTGCGCGGCATTCGCCAGCCAGGCACTGGGCATGCCACGCTGGTGGCTGTTACTGAACTTCGCCTTTCTGCCCGCCGCACTGTGGCTGATCCAGCAAGGCATTGCCCCCGGCTGGTACCTGGCAGCCTTTGTGCTGCTGCTGCTCACCTACTGGCGCACGGATCGCAGCCAGGTACCGCTGTATCTGTCGAACCACGCCACGACAGAGGCCGTGCTGCAACTTTTGCCGCCCACGCCCTGCCGGGTAGTGGATCTGGGCTGTGGCAGTGGTGGACTATTGCGCCAACTGGCACGCGCGCGGCTCGACTGCCATTTCGTTGGCATCGAGCATGCGCCCCTGCCCTGGCTCTGGGCGCGGCTGACGGCACAACGCCTGCCCAATCTCGACATCCGCCACGGTGATTTCTGGCGGCTGAATCTGGCGGAGTTCGATGTCATTTATGCCTTCCTCTCGCCCGCGCCCATGCCCCGCCTGCATTTACGCGCGCGCGCGGGCATGCGCCCTGGCGCGCAACTCATCAGCAACAGCTTCGCTATCCCCGGGGTCACGGCAGACCGTCTCGTCACCGTCGCCGACCGGCGTGCGACACAACTCCACATTTACCATCCCGGCAACCGTAACGCAGACAGCGCAGGCAGCGCAAACAACACTTGATTCAAACATCCGCGCCGCCCGAAAATGCCGTTTTTTCTTAGGAGACAGGAGATGAAGGCCATGCCCCAACAAACTGCCGATCTGCTCGATGCGCACGAAGACCAAGGCACGCTGCCCGCGGGAACGCTGCAGGTCGTCGCGCCGATGTTCCGCTCCTACGGTGGCCACGCCGCGTTTGGCGGAGCGATCAGCACACTGAAGCTGTTCGAGGACAATTCTCTGGTTCGCAGCGCGCTCGCCCAGCCCGGCCACGGCCGTGTACTGGTCGTGGATGGCGGCGGTTCGCTGCGCTGCGCGCTGGTGGGCGATCAACTGGCCGAGCTGGCGGTGAGCAATGGCTGGGCAGGCATCGTGGTGTACGGCTGCATCCGCGACGCGCGCGCGATCAGCCAGATGGCCATCGGCGTATTTGCCCTGGCCACGCACCCGCGCAAAAGCATCAAGAAAAACATCGGCGAAACCGACCTTCCCGTAAGCTTTGGTGGCGTGCGTTTTATCCCCGGACATTATTTGTACGCCGATGAAGATGGCGTGATTGTCAGCCCATCCGCCCTGATCCAGCCCACCCCATGACGCAGTGCAGCATAGTTTAGATTTCGCGTATGGGAATGCTTTTTCACTATATGAAAAGCAAACACCAATACACTGAAAACAAAGGGTTAAAAAAATACTTTCAAACGCTTGTTTTACATGTTGCCCTGCAAAATCTGTCTTATACTTTCGTTATCACGCACTGGATGCTAGCAACCGTTAGCCCCCGGTTCGTAGAAGGCAACACAACCCCCGTTGCCTTGCTGGTTCGTCAGACCCGATCTCTGGCTGCCTCGTGATGGACATCGACCCCAGCGCGCTCCCAAGGCGCGCCGGCGATTCCTCGAACATCACATTCCCAACCACTGACGATACAAAAGATAAGGACAAACCCCATGAAAACCCGCGATCAACAAATTGCCGAACTGAAAAAAGACTGGGCCGAAAACCCCCGCTGGAAGGGCATCAAGCGTCCTTACAGTGCTGAAGATGTGGTTCGCCTGCGTGGTTCGCTGGTGGCTGAACAAACCCTGGCGCGCAACGGTGCCGAAAAGCTGTGGAACCTGATCAACACCGAACCCTATGTGAATTGCCTCGGCGCACTCACCGGCGGCCAGGCCATGCAGCAGGTCAAGGCCGGGATCAAGGCGATTTACCTCTCTGGCTGGCAGGTGGCGGCGGATAACAACAGCTACGCAGCGATGTATCCCGACCAGTCGCTGTATCCCGTGGATTCCGTGCCGAAGGTCGTCGAGCGCATCAACAACTCGTTCAAACGTGCCGATGAAATCCAGTGGGCGAAGAACATCAACCCGGGTGATGCCGGTTACATCGACTACTTCGCGCCCATCGTGGCCGATGCCGAAGCCGGTTTTGGTGGCGTGCTGAACGCCTTCGAACTGATGAAAGCCATGATCCGTTCCGGCGCGGGTGGCGTGCATTTCGAAGACCAGCTCGCTTCCGTCAAGAAGTGCGGCCACATGGGTGGCAAGGTGCTGGTGCCCTCACAAGAAGCCGTGCAAAAGCTGGTCTCCGCCCGCCTGGCGGCCGACGTGATGGGTGTGCCGACGGTGATCCTCGCCCGTACCGATGCCGAAGCGGCTGACCTGCTGACCTCCGACGTCGATGCCAACGACATCCCTTTCGTCACCGGCGAGCGCACGCCCGAAGGTTTTTACAAGACCAAAAAGGGTCTGGAACAGGCCATCAGCCGTGGCCTCGCCTACGCGCCGTATGCCGACATGGTCTGGTGCGAAACCGGCACGCCCGATCTCGAATTCGCCCGCAAGTTTGCCGAAGCGGTACGCAGCAAGTTCCCCGGCAAGCTGCTCGCCTACAACTGCTCGCCGTCCTTCAACTGGAAAAAGAACCTCGACGATGCCACCATCGCCAAGTTCCAGCGTGAGCTGGGTGCCATGGGCTACAAATACCAGTTCATCACCCTGGCCGGCATCCACTCGATGTGGTTCCACATGTACGACCTGGCGCAAGACTACGCCCAGCGCGGCATGACCGCCTATGTCGAAAAGGTGCAGGAACCCGAATTTGCTGCGCGCGACCGTGGCTACAGCTTCGTCTCGCACCAGCAGGAAGTCGGCACTGGCTACTTCGACGATGTCACCACCGTCATTCAAGGCGGCGCATCCTCAGTGACCGCGCTGCACGGCTCAACCGAAGAAGAACAATTCTGACCTCTCCCCAACCTCTACTGCTACAGCGGCAAGAGGCAGCCGACGCTCAAAAGGCGTCGGCTTTTTCATGGGGTTGATGATGACGTGACGAGAGACTGAAAAACCCCGGTTTCGGTCACGATGACCTCAAGTGGCACGTCATGTGGCTCAGGGAAAATACTGGCGACCCGTGCCAGTTCAAAGCCGATACCGATGGTGTAAGGACGTGGTTTCAGTGCGGCCAGGGTGCGATCAAAAAAGCCGGAGCCGTAGCCGAGGCGGTAGCCTTGTGCATCAAAGGCATTGACCGGGATCAGTAAAACATCGGGAGCGAGCGTGGCGCCTGCGGCGGGGAAAGAGATGCCATAACGATCCGTCTGTAGCTCACCACCGGGGGTCCAGGCACGAAACGCCAGCGGTTGATCGGGCGATTGCACCACCGGCAGGCCGGCTTGCAGGACGCGCCCCGTCGCGAGCAGGCGGGTGACCAGCGGGCGAGCGTCGAACTCGGCGTGGATCGGCCAGTAGAACCCCAGCACCTGCGGCGGATGCTGATGCAGCAAGGTCTCCAGATGATGTTCCAGCGATTGCGACCACGCCCGGTGCGTTTCGGCGGACAACGCCCGCCGTGCTGCCAGCTTTTCACGCCGCAGTTCCGCACGCCGGGCAACAGCGGAAACATCCAGATCTGGCGCGGGTTTGCGAGGAGTCATGTGATATTCTTGAAGCTGTCAAAAGCGTAACTATAAACATGAAATTCTGGCTCTGCTTGTTTCTACTTCTGCCCGCACTGGCGCATGCCGTACCGGGTGACGATCGTTTTCTCGCGGCGCGCGAGGCGTTTCGCACCGGCGATCGGGTTCACCTGGCCGGTGAATACAATGGCATAACTGCGACCACTGCTCACGATCTCGATCCGTGGATTGAATACTGGTATTTGCGCCAGCGTCTGGACGATCACGACAGCAGCGGGATTGCCGACTTTCTGCAACGGCAGGGGGGCTCGTATCTGGCCGAGCGTTTGCGCGGCGACTGGCTGCGCTCCCTGGGTAAGCAGCGGCAGTGGGAGCGTTACCCGGCGGAGTTTTCGCAACTCAAACAGGCCGACACTGAGCTGACCTGCTATGCACTGCAGGCACGCCTGCTGAGCGCATCGCCGCGCGACGCAAGCTCGGCCACGCTGGATGAGGCGCGCCTGCTCTGGTTTTCCGTGCTCGATATGCCAGAAGGTTGCAGACCGCTGATGGATCGCCTGGTTGCGGCGGCGCGCATCGATGTGGACGATGTTTGGGAGCGCATGCGCCGTTTGCTGGAAAACAAACGTTACAACAGCGCGCGTTCACTGGCCGAATATTTACCGGGGACGCAGCCACCCGCGTTGAAGCTGCTGGAAAGCATCGCCGACAAGCCGCAGCGTTACCTCGACAAACAGTTACCCGTTCAGTTTTACAGCAGCCGCGCAGGTCGTGAGCTGGCCTTGTTTGCCTTGCAACGTCTGGCACGCAGCGAGCCCGCGCAAGCCGCCACACGCCTGCAGAAATGGCAGCACCGGCTTCCTGAAGACGAGCGCAGCTACGCCTGGGGGCAGATTGCCTGGCAAGCGGCCTTGCGTCATCAGCCGGAAGCCCTCGGCTGGTATGCCCTGGCCACGCAAGGCAAGGAAATCCGCCTGAACGATGCCCAGCGTGCCTGGCAAGTGCGTGCGGCTTTGCGCGCCCACGACTGGTCACGGGTACAGCAGGCGATCGGCCAGATGCCTGCCACCCTGCTTGCCCAGCCGGACTGGATTTATTGGCGTGGCCGCGCGCTGGCCGAGCAGGGGCGCAACGAAGAAGCCCATGCCTTGTACGCAAAAATTGCTGGTCAGCCCAGTTTTTACGGCAATCTGGCCGATGAAGAACTGGGACGACGCATTGTGCCGCCGCCCCGCGCCCAGCCGCCCAGCAGCGAGGAACAGGCGGCTGCGAGCAGCAACCCCGGTTTGCGTCGTGCGCTGGCACTGTTTCGCCTCAACATGCGGCTGGAGGGCGTGCGGGAGTGGAACTGGGCCTTGCGCGAAATGAATGACCGGCAACTCCTCGCCGCCGCCGATCTCGCGCAACGCAGCGCCGTATTTGATCGCGCCATTTATGCCGCCGAGCGCACGCAGACCCAGCATGACTACGCGCTACGCTATCTGGCACCATTCCGCGACAATGTCATTCCGCAGGCACGGCAGGTGGCGCTGGATAGTGGCTGGGTGTATGGCCTGATGCGTCAGGAAAGCCGCTTCGTGATGAATGCCCAGTCCGGGGTCGGGGCGAAGGGTTTGATGCAGCTGATGCCCAAGACCGCCGCCTGGGTGGCGAAGAAAATCGGCATGACTCACTTTCATCCCGCCGACGTGACACTGATGGATACCAATGTGGCTCTGGGCACGCATTATCTGCGGATGGTGCTGGCCGATCTCGACAACCACCCTGTGCTCGCCTCCGCCGCTTACAACGCCGGCCCGGGACGTGCCCGCCGCTGGCGTGCCGAGCAGGCACTGGAGGGTGCAATCTACGCCGAGACCATCCCCTTTGACGAAACCCGCGATTATGTGAAAAAGGTAATGAGCAATGCCGTCTATTACACGGCGCTGTTCGAAAATCAACCGCAGTCGCTGAAAGCCCGTCTGGGCGTGGTGGGGCCGCGCAGCAGTGGCACGCCCGCCGCCGATCTGCCGTAAGCTGACATGGAAATCTACACCGTTGGCGGCGCGGTTCGCGATGAAATGCTGGGGCGGCCGGTGGTCGACCGTGACCATGTGGTCGTCGGCGCGACACCGGAGGCCATGCTGTCCCTCGGATACCAGCCGGTGGGCAGCGACTTTCCCGTCTTCCTCCACCCGCAAACCCGCGAGGAATACGCTCTGGCGCGCACCGAGCGCAAGACCGCACCGGGCTATCGCGGTTTTGTATTTCACACCAATACCGCCGTCACCCTGGAAGAAGATCTGGCGCGTCGTGACCTGACCATCAACGCGATGGCCATGGCCGCCGATGGTCAGCTGATCGACCCGTATGGCGGGCGTGCCGACCTGCAGGCGCGGCTGTTGCGTCATGTTTCCCCTGCTTTTGTGGAAGACCCGGCTCGCATCCTGCGGATCGCCCGGTTCGCGGCACGCTTTACCGACTTCAGCATCGCACCGGAAACGCTGACACTGATGCGCCAGATGGTGGATGACGGAGAAGTCGATCATCTCGTCCCTGAACGCGTCTGGAATGAACTGGCGCGGGGGCTGATGGAAGAGCAGCCTGCGCGCATGTTCACCAGCCTGCGCGCCTGTGGTGCGCTGGCACGGCTGCTGCCTGAACTCGATGCGCTGTTTGGCGTGCCGCAGCGGGCGGATTACCACCCGGAAATCGATACCGGCGTGCATGTCATGAGGGTCATCGACCGAGCCGCACAGTTGCAGTTGTCCTTGCCTGCACGCTTTGCCGCACTGACGCACGACCTGGGCAAAGGCAAAACCCCGCCGCACATTCTGCCACGCCACACCGGCCATGAAGCCGTCAGCGCGCGTCTCATCAAGCCTTTATGCGAACGTCTGCGGGTACCGGTTGAATGCCGCGACCTGGCCTTGCTGGTCGCGCAATATCACGGCGACATTCATCGCGCCGAACTGCTGCGCCCGGCGACCATGGTCAAACTGCTGGAACGCTGCGACGTGCTGCGTCGCCCGGCACGTTTCGACGACCTGCTGGCGGCCTGTCAGTGTGATTATCAGGGACGACTGGGCTACGCTGAAAAACCCTATCCGCAAGCCGCGATGTGGCAGGCGGCCATGCAGGCGGTCTGTGCACTGGATGCCGGGGCGATCGCCATGGCCTGCCGGGATGCCGGACAAACCACGCGCATTCCGGCGTGCCTCCACGAAGCACGGGTGGCCGCCGTGGCCGCGTTAAATCTTCAAAAACCGCAACAGCACGCCGAGTAACAACGACAACAAGACCGTGCTGGCCAATGGAAACTGGTACACCTGACCACGCCAGCGCAGACTGACATCCCCGGGCAAACGCCCCAGCCGCAGCCAGCCCGCGAGTTTAGGCATCGCCACCCCGAGGATGAAGACAGCAATGAAAATGGCCAGTAACCACTTGAACATGATGCGGATAAAATGCGTTTTTGGGTTGCCGAACTCACCATGATAAACCTTTCCAGATGATCTCCATGACGCATCCCCTTGCTTTCGTTTCAGGAACCGCACGATGAGCGACCCCCGTCACCCCCGCAGCAACGACGCCAGCCTCGAACTGATCGTCCGCGCCCCCACGGGCAAAACGCCGGTGCACGAAACGCCCCTGCTGTTCATCCACGGCGCGTACACCGCCGCCTGGTGCTGGGAAGAATATTTTCTCGACTGGTTTGCCGCGCAAGGTTACTTCAGCTATGCCCTGAGCCTTTCCGGGCATGGGGGCAGCCGTGGCCGCAAGCGGCTGGACAGTTTCAGCATTCAGGATTATGTGAATGATGTCATCGAGATTGTCGCCACCCTGCCCGAGCCGCCCGTCCTGATCGGTCATTCGATGGGGGGCTTCGTCGTGCAGAAATATCTGGAGCAGCATCTGGCTCCGGCCGCCGTGTTGCTCTGTTCCGTACCGCCGCAAGGGCTGATTTCCTCGATGTTCGGCCTGATGTTCCAGAAGCCCGGCCTGCTGGTCGAACTCAACAACCTGATGACCGGCAACCGGGTATCGAGCAGCACGCTCAAAGACGCGCTGTTCGCTCAACCGATGGAACTGGCCGACCTGCAACGCTATCTACGCAAGGCGCAGGGCGAATCGCAGCGCGCCATCTGGGACATGACCCTGTTCAGCCTGCCTCACCCTTCGCGCGTGACGCGCACGCCAATCCGCGTGCTGGGTGCTGGCCACGATCATCTGATTGCCCCCTCGCTGGTGCACATGACCGCCATGACCTATGGCACCGAAGCAGAAATTTTCCCGGAACTCGGCCACGGCCTGATGCTGGAACGCGACTGGCGGCAGGTGGCCGAACGCATCCGCGACTGGCTGGATGAACAGGCACTTTAATATGATCGTCACCTTTCAATCCAAAGCCAGCGGCGATGTCATTATGTTCGGTGATGTGGCACACCACATGATGCAGCTCATGGGCAAGGACATCACGCCCCAGGGCATCATCACCCTCGAGCAATTACCCGACGCGATTGCCCGTCTGCGCGCCGCGGTCACCCAGGATAAAGAAGCGCATCGTCGCCTCATCACCACCGACGCCGATCCACATTCACCCCCTGCAACGGCTGCAGCGCAACCCGCCATCAGCCTGACCCAGCGCGCCCTGCCGCTGCTGGAGCTGCTGGATCGCGCCCTGCACAAACAAGTCGTGGTGGTGTGGGGCGTTTGATCGCCGAACCGAGAACTACAGGAAACACCCCGACATGAGCAACCAGTTTCAACTGATGCGCGAACAGCGCTTTCGACCCTTTTTCTTCACCCAGTTCCTCGGCGCATTCAATGACAACGTCTTCAAGACGGCATTGATCACGCTGGTCACCTTCCATACCGGCCAGCTCACGCAGATGGATGGCAAGACGCTGGCGACCCTGCTGCCCGGGCTGTTCATCCTGCCATTTTTCCTGTTCTCGGCCACCTGCGGGCAGATTGCCGACAAGTATGAAAAGGGCCGCGTGGCGCGCGCCGTGAAGCTGTTCGAGATCGGCGTCATGCTGCTGGCCGCCTGGGGTTTCGTCGCCCAGCTGCTGTGGCCACTGGTCGCCGCACTCTTCCTGATGGGCTTGCACTCAACCCTGTTTGGCCCCGTCAAATACGCCTATCTGCCTCAGCAACTGCGCCAGGATGAACTGGTGGGCGGCAATGGCATGATCGAAATGGGCACCTTCGTCGCCATCCTGCTGGGGCAGATAGGCGGTGCCTGGCTGGCAACCCGTCCCCAGGGCGGTGCGCTGGCCGCGTTGACGGTCGTCGGCATCGCCGTGCTCGGCTATCAGGCCAGCCGTGCGATTCCGCTGTCACCGGCGGCCGATCCGCAGCTACGCATCAACTGGAATCCCCTCACCGAAACCTGGCGCAATCTGGTTTTTGTCCGTGGCAATCGCACCGTCTGGCTATCGATCCTCGGCATCTCGTGGTTCTGGTTTTATGGCGCGACCATCCTCGCACAATTTCCCAATTACGCCCGCGAAGTGCTGGGCGGCGACGAACGCGTATTCATCCTGCTGCTGGCCGTGTTTTCCTTCGGTGTGGGCAGCGGCTCGCTGCTCTGCGAAAAACTCTCGGGACGACTGGTGGAAATCGGCCTGGTGCCCTTCGGTGCCATCGGCCTGACGCTGTTCGGCGTCGATCTGTATTTCGCCAGCCCATCGGCCACCGTGGCAACCACCGCCACCACAGATCTCAGCCATTTTCTCTCGGTGGCCGCCCACTGGCGCGTGCTGGCCGATATCGCCCTGATTGGCCTGTTCGGTGGCTTTTACATTGTGCCGATGTACGCCCTGATCCAGACCCGCAGCGAACCCACCCATCAATCGCGCGTCATCGCCGCCAACAACATCATGAACGCCCTGTTCATGGTCGCCTCAGCCGGCCTGTCGATGCTGGCTTTCAAGGCGGGGCTGACGATCCCCGAACTGTTCCTCGCCACGGCGCTATTCAACGCGGTGGTCGCCATTTACATCTACACGCTGGTGCCGGAATATCTGCTGCGCTTCATTTTCTGGATCCTGATCCACAGCGTCTACCGGCTGAAGAAAGACGGCATCGAACACATCCCCGCCGAGGGCGCCGCATTGCTGACCTGCAATCACGTCAGCTTTGTGGATGCACTGATCATTTCAGCCGCCTGCCCGCGCCCCATCCGCTTCATCATGGATCACCGCATCTTCAAGATGCCGCTGCTGAGTTTCATCTTCCGTGAAAGCCGCGCCATCCCGATTGCACCCGCCAAGGAAAACCCGCAGATGCTCGAACAGGCATATGCAGAAGTCGCGCGTGCGCTGGCGGCAGGTGATCTGGTCTGCATCTTCCCCGAAGGCGCGATCACCTGGACGGGCGAAGTGGGTCCCTTCAAAAATGGCGTCACGCGCATCCTCGAAAGCACCCCGGTTCCCGTCATCCCGCTGGCACTGCGCGGCCTATGGCAGAGCTTCTTCTCACGCAAGGATGGCCCAGCGATGACGCATTACGAGCGTTTCAAGCCCTTCCGCGCCGTGCGCCTATTGGTGGGCACTGCACTCCCGCCCACGGAGGCTCAGCCCGAAAAGCTCCGCGAACTGACCCTGGCCATGCGCGGCAAGGCACGCTAAACAGGGGTCAGAGGATCGGTGCCAACCAGCGTTCCGCCGTGGCGATGTCCATGCCTTTGCGCTGCGCCCAGTCTTCGAGCTGATCGCGACCGATCTTGCTGATGGCGAAGTAGTGAGATTCGGGATGCGCGAAATACAACCCAGAAACTGCCGCAGCCGGCATCATCGCGTAGCTTTCGGTGAGCAGGATGCTAGCGTTCGTTTCCGCATCGAGCAGGGCAAACAGCGTGCCTTTCTCGGTGTGATCCGGGCAGGCCGGGTAGCCTGCGGCCGGGCGTATGCCTGCGTATTTTTCGTCGATCAGCGCATCGAGCGATAGCTGTTCATGAGCGGCGTAACCCCAGTAATCGAGGCGCACCTGATGATGCAGCCACTCGGCGCAGGCTTCCGCAAGACGATCCGCCAATGACTTGAGCATGATGGCGTGATAGTCATCGTGTTGCGCCATGAATTCCTCAAGCCTGGTTTCAATGCCGATGCCGGCAGTGCAGGCAAACGCCCCCATCCAGTCGGGCGTGTTTGTAGTATTCGTGCCCACCGGAGCTACGAAATCGGCCAGGCTCTGGTTGGGTTTGCCAGACGGCCGCTGCTGCTGCTGGCGCAGGCAATGGAAGGTCGTGCGCCGCGTGGTGCGGCTTTCATCGGTATACACGATGAGATCATCGCCCTCGCTATTGGCCGGGAACAGGCCGAACACGGCGTGCGCGGTCAGCCATTTTTCAGCCACGATCTGTTTGAGCATCGTCTGGGCATCGGCAAACACGCTGCGCGCCTGAGCGGCCACATCCGCACCCACCTTGGCATCGTCGAGGATGCCCGGATAGCCGCCCGCCAGATCCCAGGTCTGGAAATAAGGCCCCCAGTCGATGTATTCCACGAGTTGCGCCAGATCAATATCGCGCAACGCCGTCACCCCCGTCTGACGCGGCTGAACCGGGGCATAACTCAACACCGCACGATTGGCGCGCGCTTCTTCCAGGGACACCAGCGCCACGCCCTTTTTGGCCGCGTGCTGGGCGCGCAACTTTTCGTAATCGGCCGCTACTTCCGCCTTGAACTTCTCCGCCTGGGTTTCTGACAAAAGTTTGGAAACCACGCCCACCGCGCGCGAGGCATCCGGCACATAAACAACGGCTTGCTGGTAGTTCGGCGCAATCTTGATCGCCGTATGGGCGCGGCTGGTCGTCGCTCCGCCGATCAGCAGCGGGATGTCCACCCCCTGCCGCTGCATTTCTCCAGCCACATGCGCCATTTCTTCCAGCGAAGGCGTGATGAGACCCGACAAGCCGATGATGTCGGCATGATGCTCGCGCGCTGCGGCAAGAATCCTGTCGGCAGGCACCATCACACCCAGGTCGATCACCTCGTAACCATTGCACCCCAGCACCACACCGACGATGTTCTTGCCGATGTCATGCACATCGCCCTTGACGGTGGCCATGACGATGCGCCCCTTCGCCACCGCACCGGTCTTCTGCTTTTCCGCCTCGATGTACGGCAGCAGATGCGCCACTGCCTGCTTCATCACGCGCGCGGATTTCACCACCTGCGGCAGGAACATCTTGCCCGCACCAAACAGGTCACCGACCTGGTTCATACCGTCCATCAACGGCCCTTCGATCACTGACAGCGGCTTATCCCCCGCCGCTTCAGCCGCCAGCCGTGCCTCTTCGGTATCCTCGACCACAAAATCGGTCAAGCCTTTAACCAGCGCGTGCGCCAGACGGGCGCCGACCGGCTCCTTGCGCCAGGCCAGATCCTGCACCTGCTCTTTCGCCGTCCCTTTAACGTTCTGCGCGGCTTCGACCAGCCGCTCACCGGCCTCTGGCGACTGGTTCAGCACCACCGCTTCAACGCGGGCACGCAACGCCGCATCGAGATCGTCATACACCCCCAGCTGCCCGGCGTTGACGATACCCATCGTCATCCCGGCCTGAATCGCGTGGTACAAAAAGACGGTGTGGATCGCCTCACGCACCGGATCATTGCCCCGGAACGAGAATGAGACATTGGAAACGCCGCCCGACACGCCGGCAAACGGCAGATTGGCACGAATCCAGCGGGTCGCCTCGATGAAATCAACCGCGTAATTGTTATGCTCCTCGATCCCCGTAGCAATCGCAAACACATTGGGATCGAAAATGATGTCTTCGGGCGGAAAACCCACGTTGGTCAGCAAGCGATAAGCCCGCTGGCAGATGTCCGTCTTGCGCTCGAAGGTATCGGCCTGCCCCTGCTCGTCAAACGCCATGACGATCGCCGCCGCCCCATACCGGCGGATCAGCTTCGCCTGCTGCAAGAACGGCTCGATCCCTTCCTTGAGCGAAATCGAATTGACGATGCCCTTGCCCTGCAGACATTTCAGCCCGGCTTCGAGCACTTCCCACTTCGATGAATCGATCATCACCGGCACACGCGAAATGTCCGGCTCGCTACCGATCAGGTTCAGAAAGCGCACCATCGCCGCCTTCGAATCCAGCATGGCTTCATCCATGTTGATATCGATGACCTGCGCGCCGGCATCCACCTGATTGCGCGCCACCGCAATCGCCTTGTCATACTCGCCATTGAGAACCAGCCGGGCAAAGGCCTTCGAGCCGGTGACGTTGGTGCGCTCACCGACGTTCACAAACAGCGATTTTTTACCAATGTTGAACGGCTCCAGCCCGGACAATCGCAACTCCTGCGGCAGCCCCGCAGGACGACGCGGCGGCAAGCCCTCAAGGGATTTTGCAATCACCCGGATGTGATCCGGTGTTGTGCCACAACAGCCGCCCGCCACATTGATGATGCCCGCCTCCGCCCATTCGCGAATCGAAGCCGCCAGCATCTCCGGCGTTTCATCGTAACCGCCAAAGGCATTGGGCAGACCCGCGTTAGGATGCGCGGAAACAAAGCAGTCGCACAAGCCCGACAACTCAGCGACATACTGACGCAGCTCGTTCGCCCCCAGCGCGCAGTTCAGACCGAAGGTTAGCGGCCGGGCATGACGCAGCGAATTCCAGAACGCCTCCGCCGTCTGCCCCGATAAGGTGCGGCCAGACGCATCGGTAATCGTGCCGGAAATCATCACCGGCCAGCGTCGCCCGGCTGTTTCAAAGAACTGCTCGATGGCAAACAGCGCAGCCTTGGCGTTGAGCGTATCGAACACCGTTTCCACCAGCAGCAGATCCGCGCCGCCGTCGGTCAGCCCACGGATGGCGATCAGGTAATCCGCCACCAGTTCATCAAACTGCACATTGCGGAAACCCGGATCATTCACATCCGGCGAAATCGACGCCGTGCGCGAAGTCGGCCCCAGCACGCCCGCCACAAAACGCGGCTTGTGCGGCGTCTGGGCGGTGTAGATGTCACACGCCTCACGCGCCAGCCGCGCCCCGGCAAAATTGAGCTCATACACCAACGGTTCCAGCGCGTAATCCGCCTGCGAAAGTGCCGTCGAATTGAAGGTGTTGGTTTCAAGAATATCCGCCCCCGCAGCGAGATATTCCTCATGTATCCCGCGGATTACCTCGGGCTTGGTCAGCAACAGCAGATCGTTATTGCCCTTCAGATCCCGGCCATGATCGGCAAAACGCGCCCCGCGATAATCCACCTCCGCCAGCCCGTGCCGCTGGATCATCGTCCCCATCGCCCCATCCAGGATCAGGATGCGCTGACTAAGGAGCGTGCGGAGTTCTTGCGTGCGATCAGGCTGCATGGCGGGCCAGAAGAAGTAAGCGAATTGCTGATTTTAACATGGGGCACAAGGCACTTTGTCGCACAGGCTCCCACAGATTCCACAGGCCACCCAGTAAAATCACAGCGCATAACAACAACATCTAAAGTGGGATACTCGGAAATGCCAGATACGCTCACCCATGCCTCCGCCGATATACCCATGGCACATTGCAGACAGGAAGAAACCACCCTGCACCCGCATCCCATGGATGAGCACCTGTGCTCGACCGCCAATGTCGCCGCTTCTTTTGCGCCGCCCCATGGCGCGTCATGGGCACATCTGGCCGGGCTTTGGCACGATCTGGGGAAATACCGACCGGGCTTCCAACGTTACATACTCCAGAACAACGAAGCCTCCGCATCCGACCCGGTTGCTCGGGCTGACAAAACCCATTCAGCCGCAGGCGCGTTACTGGCGCTTGACCGCTTTGGCGATGCCGGGCGGGTACTGGCCTATCTGATTGCCAGCCATCATGCCGGTTTGTATGACTGGCATGATCTGGCCAGCCGTTTGCAGGATGACGCCACACGAACTGAACTCAACGAAGCCTTGCAGCATGCCCCGGTAAGCATCGCGCACCCCGACACTGATCATGCCGACGATTTGCGGCAGGTGCCCGGTGGCAAGGCAGGCTTTGCACTCTGGCTGCGGATGCTGTTCTCTTGTCTGGTCGATGCCGACTTTCTCGATACGGAAGCCTTCATGTCACAGCGCAAAGCCAGCGCCCGATCCGGTTATCCAGCGATGTCCACACTGAGTGAACGCTTTCAGCATCACATGGCTGGAAAAACCGCCGCAGCACCCGCCACACCCGTCAACACCCTCCGCCAGACGGTATTGCAGCAATGCACAGAACGCGCCCACGGCAAGCCCGGCATCTATACGCTGACCGTACCCACCGGCGGCGGCAAAACACTTTCTTCACTGGCATTCGCCCTCACCCACGCCCATCAGCACGGCAAGCGTCGCATCATCTACGCCATTCCCTACACCAGCATCGTCGAACAGACCGCCGATGTCTTCGCCGAGATTTTTTCTGCCGAAAACATCGTTGAACACCACAGCCAGATCGAAGCCGAACCCGGCCAGGAAACCACCCGCTCGCGGCTGGCCTGTGAAAACTGGGACGCACCGCTGATCGTCACCACCAATGTGCAACTCTTCGAATCGCTGTTTGCCGCCAAAACCTCACGTTGCCGCAAACTGCACAATCTCATCGACAGTGTCATCATTCTCGACGAAGCGCAATGCCTGCCGCCCGAATACCTCCAGCCGATCCTCGACGTACTCAGTCTGCTGACCGCACATTACGGCGTGACCGTCGTGCTGTGCACCGCCACACAACCCGCACTGGCCAGTCGGCGATATTTTGACGCCCAGCGTAACCGGCGCGGCCTGGATCACGTTACCGAAATCATCGATCAGCCCAATGAACTCTTCCGGCAACTCGATCGAGTGCAAGTACGCCTTCCCCAAGCCGATGCAGCCCCCACCCCCTGGCATGGCCTTGCCACCGAACTGAACCAGCGCGATTGCGTGCTCGTCATCGTCAACACCCGCAAAGATGCACGCCAGCTCTGGCATTTATTGCCGCCAGAAACCCTGCACCTGTCCGCCCTGATGTGCGGTGCTCACCGCGCAGCCGTCATCACAGAAATTCGCCAGCGGCTGCAAGACAAACGCGAGGGACGCGATGCCAGACCACTGCGTGTCGTCAGCACCCAACTCGTCGAAGCCGGGGTGGATATCGATTTCCCCGTGGTCTATCGCGCTTACGCAGGGCTGGACTCACTGGCGCAGGCGGCAGGGCGCTGCAACCGCGAGGGCTTGCTCGAACGCGGCGAGCTGATTGCCTTCAACCCGCCGGAAGCCCCGCCGCGGGGTCTCATTCGCCAGGGTGCCGATGCCTGTCGCTCGGTGCTCTCCGGCCACGCCGAGTCTCCGTTGGTACCGGAACTTTTCGAATCCTACTTCGACCGCCTCTACTTTGGCCTTGATCTTGACAAGAAAGGCATCGTCCGCGACCTGACGCCCGGCGCGCGGCTCGAAATCAAGTTCCGCACAGCGGCTGAAAACTTCAAGCTCATCGACGATGAAGCACAAGCCAGCGTCTTCGTGCGCTGGCCAGAACATCCCGACATTGAAAATATCGACATGCTGCTGGCCACCCTGAAAAAACAAGGGCCGGAGCACTGGCTGATGCGCCAACTGCAGCGCAGTACCGTGACGGCAACCCCAACAGCGACCCAGACGCAGGCAACCTGCCGCGCCTGGACGCAGAATCCGGCCACGGCCTGGTCACCGATGTCTGCCTCAAGCGCAAGGTGCGCAACTTCGTCGGCCTGGTGAAAAACGAACAGCCGCCGTATGAAATCTATGTGAAGGAAAAGGCCATCCTCAACAACCAGCATCGTCGCGCCTATAAGGCCATTGGCCGTGAAGGTGCCCTCGAAGGCGACAGCAAAAAACGTAAAGGCGGTGATGCGGTCGAAGATGCGCGCAAATGGATGTGCGCCAACTTCTTCGATGTGCGCAGCTTTGGTGCCGTCATGTCGACCGGCGTGAATTGCGGACAGGTACGCGGCCCGATCCAGATGACTTTCGCCCGTTCGGTCGAACCCGTCATTTCACAAGAGCATTCGATCACCCGCATGGCTGTCGCCACTGAAGCAGAAGCTGAAAAACAGGACGGCGACAACCGCACCATGGGCCGCAAACACACCGTACCCTACGGCCTCTATCGCGGCCACGGCTTTGTTTCGTCCTTCCTCGCCAAACAAACCGGCTTCGATAAAAACGATCTCGAACTCTACTGGCAGGCACTGGCGCAAATGTTCGAGCACGATCGTTCCGCCGCGCGCGGCCAGATGGCGACGCGCGGCCTCTACGTCTTCGAACACGAATCCGAGCTCGGCAATGCGCCGGCTCACGCACTATTTGAACGATTGAATGTCGAAAACAACGGTGAGGGTATTGCTCGCAATTTCAGTGCCTACACCATCGCATTTGATGGAAAAATTTTGCAAATAGGCGATTCCATACCAGCCGCACCGGGTGTTACCTTACGTCGTCTGGCCTGAAACCGGATTGCAGCTGAGGACATGAGAGAATGTGCCGGTTCACCACCTCAACGACCGGCCACCTCACCTTGAAAGGAATGACCATGGATTGGAAAAGCCGCATCACCGTTGATCCGAAGGTGCTTGTCGGCAAGCCCATCATTCACGGCACGCGCATTTCCGTCGAATTACTAATGGAACGTCTGGCCGACGGCTGGACGATGGAGCAAATTTTGGCATCCTACCCACGTGTCACGCGTAATGATGTACTCGCAGCCATCGCCTTTGTTACCGAAGTGTTCCGCGAAGAGGAATACGTCGCCATACAAAAGGCCTCGGCATGACGCAACCGCCACGCTGGCTACTGAACGAGAACTTCCCGCAACCCGCCACCAGGCGTTTGCGAGAGGCGGGCTGGGACGTTGCCGCCATCAGCGACGACCAGCCGAGTGTCGACGACGAAACCGTGCTCAACCGCGCACGCCGGGAAGATCGCGCGCTGGTGACGTTCGACCGGGACTACGGCGAACTGGTATTTAAACGCAAGCTACCCGCGCCACGCATCATCCTGCTGCTACGCGTCACCCACTATCAACCCACCGATCCCGCTGAATGGCTGATTGAGCTACAAGCGGCTCAGCAATTCGTCGATGGTTACTTTCACATCTTCGACGGACGCTCCATGCGCCGTCGCCCACTACTGGAAACGCCCCATAGTGGAAGCACCTGACCCCATCCCGATCTCGGTAATCGAGCACTGGAGCTACTGCCCGCGCCAGTGCGCGCTGATCCACATGGAACAAAGCTTCAACGAAAATCATCACACCCTGCACGGTCGCGCGCTGCATGCCACCGTCGACACCCCCGGCTATGAAATCCGTGCCGGAATTCGTGCCGAACGCGCACTACCAATCTGGTCGGACACGCTCGGGCTCGTCGGGCGAGCCGATATCGTCGAATTTCAAGCTGACGGCACCCCCTATCCCGTCGAATACAAACACGGCCCCAAACGCCAGCGCACCCATGACGACCTGCAACTGGCCGCCCAGGCACTCTGTCTCGAAGAAATGACCGGCAAACCCGTGCCCAAGGGCGCCATCTTCCATGCCAGCTCAAAACGTCGACGCGAAGTCCTCATCGATGCTGCCTTGAAAACAGCGCTGGCCACCACCCTCGCCGCCATACGCGATTGCCTGGATGCGGGACAACTGCCGCCCCCCATCCATGACGCGCGCTGCCGGGGCTGCTCGCTGATCGAACTCTGCCAACCCGAAGCCATGGCCGCACCGGAAAAGCTGAAACAATTGGCCGCCCGGCTATTCGACCCCGCACCAGATGCCTGATCCGTCATGACCGTCCTCCTCAACACACTCTATGTGACGTTGCCTCAAGCCTGGGTTTCACTCGACAACGACACCATCCACTTCGAAGTCGAACGGCAAACGCGTCTGCGCGTACCGTTGCACCACATCGGCAGCGTGGTTTGCCTGGGCAATGCCACGTTTTCCACACCCCTCATGCACCGGTTGGCAGACGAAGGCATCGGCCTTGTTTTCTGCAATGAACATGGCCGATTCAAGGGGCGACTCGAAGGCCCCGTTTCTGGCAACGTCCTGCTACGTCGCGCCCAGCACACACACACAGACGACAGCACATTTACCCTGACACTGGCGCGCCACTTTGTTGCCGGCAAAATTGCCAATAGCCGTCGCGTTCTGCTGCGCGCCGCGCGTGAAGCGCAAGCAGCAGACGAGCAACAAACACTTAGCCGGGCAGCCGACGATCTGGCCGCAGCCTTGCGTAGCCTGCCCGCCGCCAACAGCCTCGACATCCTGCGCGGCATTGAAGGTGCTGCTGCACGGCAATACTTCGCAGGGTTGAATCTGGTCGTACGGCAAGACAAGCGCGCCACTTTCATAATGGATGGTCGCAGCCGCCGCCCGCCGCGTGACCGCATGAATGCCCTGCTTTCCTTCCTCTACTCCCTGCTCATGAACGATAGTCGCGGCGCCATCGAAGCCGCCGGACTCGACCCGCAGATCGGCTTCCTGCACGCCCTGCGCCCCGGGCGCGCCGCGCTGGCACTCGACCTCATGGAAGAACTTCGCCCCATGGCCGAGCGACTGGCACTCACCCTGATCAACCGTGGCCAAATCAACCCCAACGACTTTGATCTGCGCGAAGGCGGTGGCGTTCTGCTCAATGAAAAATCACGCAAAACCGTGCTGCTGGCCTATCAGGAACGCAAACAGGAAACCCTGGCACATCCCCTTTTCGAACAGCCCGTACCACTGGGCCTGGTTCCTCTCGTACAGGCACGCCTGCTGGCACGCACGATACGCGGCGAGATGGCCGCCTACCTTCCATTCCCCATCCGCTGAATATGCGTGTCATCGTCTGCTACGACGTCAATACAGAAACCCGCGAAGGCCGTCGACGGCTGCGTCGCGTTGCCCGGGTTTGCGAAAGCACCGGCCAGCGCGTGCAGAAATCCGTCTTTGAATGCCAGGTAGATCTCGCCCAAATGGAAGAACTGGAGCGCCGCCTACTCAAGGAAATTGACCTCACGCAAGACAACCTGCGGCTTTACCGTATGCCCGACACGCGTGGCTGTGAAATCCGCGAATACGGCATTTTTCGCGCCATCGACTTTGAAGCCCCGCTGATTTTATGAAACTGCGCGAACCTCAAGCGCCGTCTCATCTCCGGAAGTTTCGCGCAAATGGCAACCCGATGAAAAATAAGGATATCCGGAACGCTTCGGTTATAATTTTTCGCTGCCTCAACCAGTTCGCTCCGTGGATCGCGCAACCGACCCGGAAAATTGTGAGGTATGAAGTACTTATCAGCGAACTGTCGCGCCCGCCAGCAATGGCGGGCGAGGATTGAAACCTGTCTATTGATGTGCACAAGGGTTCTGCGTGCGGGGTCGCGCCCGCCAGCAATGGCGGGCGAGGATTGAAACATCAGAAATCCCCTCCAATAGCAATGACGTTGAATGGTCGCGCCCGCCAGCAATGGCGGGCGAGGATTGAAACCGCTGGCGGTGGGTGGATGAGGATGTGGCACTGAGTCGCGCCCGCCAGCAATGGCGGGCGAGGATTGAAACATTTGTCAAATACAGATAGCTCATACAAAACGAGTCGCGCCCGCCAGCAATGGCGGGCGAGGATTGAAACTCCGGAGACAACCGAGACCAGCGAGCCTATGAGCAGTCGCGCCCGCCAGCAATGGCGGGCGAGGATTGAAACTCCGGAGACAACCGAGACCAGCGAGCCTATGAGCAGTCGCGCCCGCCAGCAATGGCGGGCGAGGATTGAAACGTGTACCGCCGAAGGTGCCGCCAGTCCTTATGCCCCGTCGCGCCCGCCAGCAATGGCGGGCGAGGATTGAAACAATAATGACCGATATTGGGATAGCATGAAGTCACATGTCGCGCCCGCCAGCAATGGCGGGCGAGGATTGAAACGCGCAGAAGAAGCCAAGGCAAAGGTCGCCGAAGCCGTCGCGCCCGCCAGCAATGGCGGGCGAGGATTGAAACTTGCGGAACAGTAAATAGACGGCATCCTCACCCACGTCGCGCCCGCCAGCAATGGCGGGCGAGGATTGAAACACTGAGGAATCCCCCCGTGCCGGGTGCAGCGTCTGTCGCGCCCGCCAGCAATGGCGGGCGAGGATTGAAACAGCCGGGCATCGAGCTGTGTCATAGCCGAAGTCTGGTCGACGATCCACCGCGCCGAACTGGCTAACTGTGTCACGCCGACATAGCCCAGCATGGCGTTTTTAAGCACATCCAACTGACCTGAGACCGACCGGACACCTTGTGCCGCAGAGGTCATTCCGCCAGACATGGCCTCGCCCGCACGCTTGGCATCGACGGCCAGCTTGCGAAAATCATCGCGTGAAATGCTGACCCCGCCGGTAACCTCCTTACCATCGAAGGTCAGCTTTATCGCAAGATTAACGCCCTGTGCCATTGCCCTATAATCCCCGCATGAACGTCTTGTCCGTATTCGTCATTTCACCTGCCCTCATTGCCTGGTCTCGTGGCAAGCGGGGTGGCTGGCTGATCTTTGGCGCGCTACTGATGCTGGCAAGCCTGTTTTCTGGTGAAATCCTGAATGCATTGATACTCTGGCTGGCCTGCATGGCCATCGCGCTGCTCAAAAAAACCTGATTCACGCCGCGCCCATCACCGCCAGCGCTTCATCTTCCATATACCGCAACGCCCGCATCACATCCAGCCGCCGCCGTTTTTTCACCCCGGCAATTTCCAGCGCCACCGGCAGGCTGGGCAAATCCAGCCCCAGATAACCGCCGCCATTCAGGCCGGCAACGATGCGCCAGTGATTACTCATCACGCACCAGGCATCCCACACATCGTGATGCTCCGGCCAGACTTCGACCACCTGCCCATCGTCCTCATCCTCTGCCTGCCGCAGCGTCGCGCCCGCCAGCAATGGCGGGCGCGAATTGAAACAATCTTCCGATGTACAGCATCTTGTTGAGAAGAAATGGCCGAAGGATATTGCCCGGCTGAAAGAAGAAGCCGAAGTGCTTGGCGGATTGATAGAGGAGCTTAAAAATGTCTGAGATGAATGCAGCAATGGCAGTCCTTGAGGAAGTGCTAGAGCGTGCGCTTGCTGATTGCCGTGAAGCAAAAGCATTACCCGCCGCAGATTCCGCCGCACTGGGGCTGCCGCTGCCGCGTGGTGGGGGTGGAAACGCCGGAAGATGCAAGCACCCTGGGCGGCGAGCCAGACAAAGCCCTGCCCGAAGGCTGGCAGGCGGTGGATGCCGAACACAAAGACCCGGCACTGCTGGCGCAAGGCTGGAACTTTGCACCAGGGGCGAACGTGGACACCGCGCTGCGGGAGCTGGTGGAGAAGAAGCTGATCGACTATCCGCCTGCGATTGCCAAGGCACTGTCGCGCGATCTGAACCGTTACCTGTCTGCCGAGCACCCCCCTGCCTTGTTTGCCGAGGCCGTATTGGCTGACCGTCAGCTGACCCATGACCAGTGGCTGGGATTCCCGGATAACTTTGATCGCATCCAGCGGGATACGGGGCAGGACGTGAAAGGGTACATCGGCATTTTGCCCGCGCAAGCCCCGCGCCACGTCATGAACAGCCACCAGTACGATGGCAAAGGGCAACGCCCCGTAACCCCGGAGGACTACAACAGTGCCTGGACGGTACTGAACGAGGCCGATGACATCAGGGCGGGCAGCAATGATGGACACAACCATCTGGAGACCATTGTGGCCGTCAAGATGATGGGGGGCGAAAAATGGCGCGCCGTGTACGAAATACGCCCAGGTCGCAAAACCCGGCTGCTGGCTTTGGTTTCGCTGGTTATAAAAACCGCGCATTGAATATGAAAGGGGTGAGGCCAGCTGGGGTCGATGTGGCACGAATGCCCCCCGACCATTACGCCCGAAGCGAGTCAGCCTATGGCCTCAATTAGAGCATAGCAACAAGATCAACACGGAGACAAAACCATGAACATTGAAAAACTGCGGCTGGTGATCGACAACAACCAGATCGCGCTGGATCTGGCCGATGACCGGGCTTGTCCAGATTGTCATTCAGCCGGGTAACTTCATCGCTGATCTGGCGGATTGCATCCTGACTTGACTTTGCGCCATCAACGGATAACTTGACACTGACCCCATTCACTGCCGCCATGCCCCCGCTCCCTCAACCGATGCCCCGTACACAATGAATGACATCCTGACCATTGCCCTGCTGGGCGGGCTGTTCGCTGCCTTCCCGTCCTTCCTGCTCTTCTACTACCGCCACAGCATCCCGCTGCCGATGATCTGGGTCGGCATCGTTTGCAGCTGGTCGATGCCCGTCATCGGCTGGTTCGTCGCGCTCTACATCGCCCTCAAAGACTGGGAGCAGAAAACGTAGGGCAATTTTTTATACCTCCCGGATGAATGCGTTTGCCATCTTTGTCATTGCCTCCATCCTGGTTGCCCTGGCGCGGGGGCGAAAAAACGGCTGGATTACCTGCGGCTCATTACTGTCCCTACTATTACTGCTCTCCGGCACACCAGTCATGGCAACCCTGCTTTTGGGCAGTGTGCCTGGTGGCGGCCTTTGTATAGCAGGCACTGTGGAGCACACGGGCAGCCACTCACGCCCGCCAGTTGGGCTTCCTTCCGTCATTATTCGAGACGGGCAACACGTTGGGTGCCCACCCGGGTCACGTTCCTTGCTTGGTACGGCAACTGCGACAATTGAATGATGCCGCCGACCCTGGCTTCAAGACGTACATTGAGGTGGCGACATTGAAAACCAAGGGACATGTGGAGCAAAAGATCGCGGCGGAAGCCAAGGCGTGGATTATCGACAACCGTGAATTCATCATGCAGATTTGAGCAGAACGAGGAGCAAAACGATGAAGGAACTGAATATCAAGACCGTCGCGGTTAGCGACGGGCAGGTAGTGCAAATTACCTGGGCCAGCGGCAAGCTTGATCGCGTCGACCTCACCGCGCTGATCGCAGACCTGGACGGACTGGCAGTGCTCGACGATATCGGCATATTTGATACCGTTGCCATCGGTGAGGAGGGTTGGTCGCTGATTTGGACCAATGGCGCGGAAATCGGCACGGATGCGCTCTGGCGCATGGCACGCGAACAGGCTGGCGAAGCGACACCCATTGAGGAATTCACGGCCTGGCGCACCCACAATCGACTATCGTTGTCCGATGCCGCCCTGGCGCTTGGCATTACGCGACGCATGGTGGCGTATTACGAAGCTGGTCGCTATCTGATTCCACGCATGGTTGGATTGGCCTGCAAGGGCTGGGAGGCGGATCATCATCGTCATGTCTGATACGCCAGACAATAAGGAGCCACGATCAACCGACCACCCCATTTTCCAGCCGGTGTCGCTTACCGGCTGGAAAATGCCAGCAATCCCAGCAGCATGAAGCCGGCCATGCCCAGGGCAAGGTTGAGGGGGGTATTCCACAGGAGAGGGGCGATGAGGGCGGCGGTGAGGGCCGCAGTGCTGGTTTGGACGACGCCTTGCACGCTGGAGGCGAGGCCACGTTGTTCGGGGTAGTGGTCGAGTGCACGCAGTTGCAGGCTGGGCATGGCGAGTGCCATGCCGGTGGTGTAGACGGGCAGCGGCAGGATGGCCCAGGGGAGGGTGGCGGGGGTGATGAGATTGAGGAGAAGGTTGCTGCTGGCGGCCAGGCTCATCAGGACATAGCCGCAGGCGATGGTACGCCCGGTGCTGAGTCGGCCTGCCAGCCGCCCGGAGATGTACGCGCCCAGCATCATGCCGGCGACGCAGGGGATGAACAGCCAGGCGAATTCGCCGGGGGTGAGGCCGATGTGGTCGATGAGGAAGACGGGCGCGGAGAGGACGTACAAAAACATGCCGCAGAAGTTGCAGGCGAGTGCTGCAGAAAGCCGCATGAACTCTGGATTGGCGAAGACTTTGCGGTAGGCGCGCCCGAGATGCCGGGGATGCAGGCTTTGACGTTGTGCCGGGGCGAGGGTTTCGGGCAGGCGTTGCTGCACGGTGAGCCAGAGCAGGCCGGAAAACAGACTGAGGAAGACGAAGATGCTTTGCCAGCCAAACAAGTGGTGGAGCGCGCCGCCAAGGATGGGGGCGATGGCGGGGCCGATGGCGAACATCATGCTGATATGGGCCATCAGCCGTTGGGCGGCGGGGCCGTCGTGCAGGTCGCGCACCACGGCGCGGCCGACGACCATGCCTGCCCCGGCTGACATGCCTTGCAGGGCGCGACCCAGTAGCAGCAGGTCAAGACTGGGGGCGAACGCGCAGAGCAGTGAGGCCAGGCTGTACACGGCCAGACCGGCGAGGATGACGCGGCGCCGCCCCAACGCATCGGAAAACGCGCCATGCCAGAGCATCATGGCGGCAAATGGAACGAGATAGGCGGTCAGCGTTTGCTGGATTTGCAGGGGACTGGCGTGTAGTGCCGCGCCCATCGCGGGAAAGGCGGGCAGGTAGGTGTCGATGGAGAAGGGGCCCAGCATGGCGAGTGTCGCCAGCAACACGGCCAGCCCGAGGGTTGTTCGGGCTTCGTCTGGGGCGGGGCTCGCGGCTTGCGGTTTATTCAACGCGCCGCACGTCGACGACGAAATGGTCGGTTTCACCAAAGCAGCGGCTGGGCACGCCGACGTGTTGCTGGAAGATCAGGGCGACGCGCTGCCCCATGCTTTTGTTGATTTTCTCGGCCACGGCGTCATCCCGCACGGTGAAGCGGAATTTTTCGGACAGCGTGCCCGGCAGGGAAACCATGGCCAGTTCGCCTTCCCAGGTTTTGCACAGCCAGCCTTTGTGGGTGAAGGTTTGCACATAACCGGCGCGCTCGCCTTCGGAATAGCTCCATTGCAAAGAGAGCCAGGTGTAGGCGACCAGGAGGGCAAGCAGCGTCAGCAGCGTGCCGGCCAGATATAGCGGCCAGCGTTGGGGTTGGGGTTGGATCATGGACATAGGCGGGTATCGGTCAGGTATCCGCATTGCGGCGGTAGTGGATGGCTTCGGCGATGTGCGCGGAGGTGACCTGCGTGCTGCCGGCCAGATCGGCAATGCTGCGGGCGACCTTGAGGATGCGATGGTAGGCGCGCGCCGAGAGGGATAGCCGGGTGATCGCCTGTTTGAGCATGTTCAGCCCGGTTTCGTCGGGGGTGCAATGGCTGTCGATTTCGCTGGAACCGAGATGGGCGTTGGCCTTGCACTGCCGGTCAAGCTGACGCTTGCGCGCTGCCATGACGCGCTCACGCACGCAGGCCGTGGTTTCACCGCTGGCGCGGTTTTGCAGTTCAGTTTCGCTCAGTGAAGGGACTTCAATCATCAGATCGATGCGATCGAGCAGCGGGCCGGAGAGCTTGCCGCGATAACGGGCGACCTGATCGGGCGTGCAGCGGCATTTGCCGTTACTGTGCCCAAGCCAGCCGCAGGGGCAGGGGTTCATGGCAGCCACGAGTTGAAAGCGTGCGGGGAAGTCGGCGCGCTGGGCGGCACGGGCGATGCTGATGTGGCCGGTTTCCAGCGGCTCGCGCAGGGCTTCGAGCACGCGTCGGTCAAATTCGGTGAGTTCGTCAAGAAACAGTACGCCGTGGTGCGCCAGCGAGATTTCACCGGGGCGCGGCACGCCGCCGCCG
Source organism: Sterolibacterium sp. (assembly GCA_018061005.1). Lineage (GTDB taxonomy): Bacteria > Pseudomonadota > Gammaproteobacteria > Burkholderiales > Rhodocyclaceae > Sterolibacterium. The sequence goes on from JAGOVA010000002.1 coordinate 97,161, forward strand.
CCGACCAGAGCCGGGCTGGAGGCCGAGTGGTGCGGCGCGCGATACGGACGTTGCCCCCATTGTTCCGGGCGAAAACGTCCGGCCAGTGAGTGAACGGCAGCGGCTTCCAGTGCCTCGGTTTCGCTCATCGGCGGCAATATTCCGGCAAAGCGGCTGGCCAGCATCGACTTGCCGGTACCAGGGGGGCCAGACATCAGCAGACTGTGCCCACCGGCAGCGGCGACTTCAAGGGCGCGACGCGCCTGAGTTTGTCCTTTGACTTCCGCCAGATCGGGATAATCCGGCGGTTGAACGGCAGCCTGTACGGAGAATGGCGTCAACACTTGCTGTCCAGAGAGGTGAGCACTAACCTCCAGCAGATTTCGCGCCGCCAGAACGGTGGCTGAACGCACCAGCGCGGCTTCGGGGGCGCTGTCGAGCGGCAGGATCAGGGTGCGCGGGCTGGTTTTGTTCGCGCTGCGCTGCAAGGTGCTGGCGGCGACCATGGCCAGCGCGCCACGAATCGAGCGTAATTCACCGCCCAACGCGAGTTCTCCGGCAAATTCGTAATCGTCGAGTGCTTGCGCCTTGAGTTGCCCCGAGGCGATCAGGATACCCAAGGCAATGGGCAGATCGAACCGTCCGGATTCTTTGGGCAGATCGGCTGGGGCGAGATTGACGGTGATGCGCCGTTGCGGAAATTCGTAGCGGCAATTCTGGATGGCCGCGCGCACCCGGTCGCGCGCTTCCTTGACTTCGGTATCCGGCAAACCAACCAGATTGAAGGCAGGCAGGCCGCCGGAAAGATGCACCTCGACGATGACTTCGGGCGCGTCCATACCGGCAATGGCGCGAGAACGGAGGACGGCGAGGGACATGGAATCGGCGGCTCAAAAGCGGGGATACGATGATTATAGGGGCTATACTAATTGATTCTTCAAAGCCATGAAGAGGGTGAAATCATGAGCAATATCGAACTACCCGAGCGTCAGCCAACTTTGCGCGTGGTGCCCATGCCCGCCGATGTGAATGCGGCGGGTGATATTTTTGGCGGCTGGGTGATGGCGCAGGTCGACATTGCCGGTGGGGTCGCCGCAACCTTGGCGGCCGGCGGGCGAATTGCGACGGTGGCGGTCAATGCTTTTCAGTTCCGCCAGCCGATATCGGTGGGCGATGTAGTGAGTTTTTATGCCAGCGTCAGCCGCGTCGGCAAAACTTCGGTGACCATCGACGTGCAGGTGTATGCCCAGCGTTTCATTGAAAACCAGCGAGAACTGCTGGTGGTCAAAGTAACGGAAGCCACGCTGACCTACGTCGGCGTGAATCACGATGGCAGCAAACGGGAGATCGGCACCCCGGTGGTGTAACGCAAGCACCGTGGCCACCGTGGCACCGTGACGCTCACCAGAAAAAACCTGACGGCCGATGAACGTCAGCAACGTTCATCCATCATTTTCGTCATTCCGCTTTCTTGCGCGACCGCCCGGTTTTAGCTGGGCTTTCTGACGGTGCCGCAGCCGCCGACGCAGCTTCATCGGGCGCGCCCGGCTGCATGAAGTTCCACGGCCACAATGACGGGTTGAGCGCAGCATTCATCAGGGTTTGCTGAAGTTGCGCGGCGCTGTCAGTGGCGGATGCCTGCGCCGCATCGCCCGAGGCCGTGTTTTGTGTCGCGGCCTGCGCGGCCTGGCTTAACGCCTGCCCCATCGCCTGCGCGGTGGTCAGTGCCACACGCTGCATTTCCAGCCCCTGTATGCTCATCTGCAGGGTGCTCAGGTTCATTTTCAGCCAGCCCTCGACTGCTTTCAGGTCGGCAATGCGCTTGCCCAGTTCGTCCACATCCAGCGTGGGGGTCACCATCCCTGGCAGGGAAAAACCCATATTGCCCCACATGGACTTCAGAAAATCCATCGGGTCGTTGCTATTTGATTCGTTTGACATGACGCGCTCCGGGCTGACAAGACTTTGATGTTACTCCAACATTGTGCAGAAATGAACGATATCCCAACGGCAAGACTTTGATTTATGGTGGCCTTGCGTTAGGATGGCGAGTGATCGTGTTTTATATCAAATCCGGACGGGATATCGCAGTATGCTGAAATTGTTGGTGGTGGAAGATCATGCGCTGGTACGCGAAGGTTTGTTGCAGACCCTGAAAAAGCTTGAACGCGGCGTGGTCTGCAACGGAGTGCGCGATGCCGAAGAAGCCATCGCGCTGCTGGAGCAGGAAGGCGATGAAGGCTATGACCTTTGCCTGCTCGACCTGATGCTGCCGGGGCTAAATGGCATGGGCTGCCTGGGCGTACTGCGGAAACGCTTTCCGGCCATTCCCGTGGTCATTATTTCAGCACTTGATGACCAGAATACGGTGGATCGGGCGATGCGTGCCGGGGCTTCCGGTTTTGTCAGCAAGTCGAGCCCGGGCGAGGTGCTGCTGGGGGCTTTGCGTCAGGTGCTGGCCGGTGAGGTGTATGTGCCCATCTCGCTGCATGATGAGGCGGATGCACAAAACCAGCGCAGCAAGCGGCGCGGCAATCTGTCACTGTCCGAAGAATACGGTCTGACGGCCGCCCAGATGCGTGTGCTTGAACCACTGGTGCAGGGCAAGACCAACCGCCAGATCAGCGAATTACTGGGGCTGACCGAGGGCACGGTGAAGGTGCATGTCTCCGCCATCCTCAAATTACTCAAGGTAGATAACCGCTCCCAGGCGATCCTGCTGGTCAGAGATCACAAATCAATCAAGCTCTGAGTCTCGATTCAGCTCAACTCGGCTTATTCAGCCGCATGGGGCAATACGTGGGGCGATGCGCGGGTCACATGTAGTTTGCGGAGGCTACCCCGAGGTTTCGCGCTCGTCTGCGGTCTGGAACAGGCTTTGCAGCAAGGCGCGCAAACGTGCCGGGCGCAGTGGCAGATTCAGGCGACTGTAAGGCGGCAGGCCTGGAGTTTCGCCAGTGTGGTTTCCGGCAGACGGCAGCCCCACCTGAATGAGCAAGGGTGGCGTGGCATAAAGCGCCGCATGACGCTGCGCCGCCAGACATTCGTTCGCACCAAAAATCAACGCATCGGGACGGCGGCTTTGCCACTGCTCAAGCGCATCGGCGCTTTCGATGCACTGCACCTGGCAGCCCCATTGCTCCAGCAGGCCACAAATGCAGGAGCCGCTTTCGTCCGGGGGCTTGCCCAGCACAATGACGGTCTTGTTGAATTCGCCCGTTGCGTGCGGGCTGGCCGGGCTGTCGAGAGGCACTTCTGCTGCGCTCGCCATGGGCAGCATCATGCCGAAGACCGTGCCGCGCCCCGGGATGGAGCGCACATCGACCGGGTGCTGCAGCAGTTCGCTCAGCCGCGACACGATCGACAAGCCAATGCCCAGCCCTTTGCTGGCATCGCGCTCCGGATTGGCGACCTGATAAAACTCCTGAAAGATCAGCGAAAATTGTTTGGGGTGGATGCCGATCCCGGAATCCCAGATTTCCAGATGCCACTGCTCGCCCCGTCGTCGCACGCCCATCACGATGCCGCCTTGCCGGGTATAGCGCACGGCATTGGAGAGCAGATTGCCGAGCATGCTTTCAAACAGGCGTGGGTCGCTGTGCGTACAGGCACGGGTGGCGACCAGACTCAGGCGCAGCCCTTTGGCCTGGGCATCCGGCGCATGCACCGCCATGATGCGTTCCATGACGGGCTGGAGTGCAAAAGCCCGACGCTGGATGCCGATATTGCCCATATCCAGCCGTGAAATATCGAGCAGGGCGCTGAGTTGCTGGTTCATCGCATCGACGGCGGTTCGCACCTGCTTGAGCAGCCGACTTTGTGCGGCCATGTCAGGATAGTGCGCGAGCTCGTCGGTAAAGAGCGTCAAGGCATGCAGGGGCTGGCGCAGGTCGTGGCTGGCTGCGGCAAGAAACCGTGTTTTGGCAAAGTTCATGCGCTCGGCTTCTTCTTTTTTATCGCGCAGCTCTGCCGTCGCTTCACGGATGCGTTGTTCAAGCTGGTCACGCCCGGCTTGCAGGGCTGCGGCCATTTCATTGACCCCGTCTTCAAGTCTGTTCAGGATATCCCCGAGATGCGGTGCCACCCGTGCATCGAGTTGCCCCTGACGAATACTCGCCACCGTCTGCTGCAAGGCGAAAATGGGCTCGCTGACATCCCGGCTCAGGCGTCGTGCCAGCAGGCTGCCCACACCCATGGCCAGCAGGGAAAAAATCGCCGTGGCCAGCAGGATTTCCTGCCGGGTACGAATCACACTGGCGCGTGACAGTTCGACACTGATACTCCCCAGCGTGGGCGGCTGTGCGCTTGCACTACCCGGCTCGCTGCGGAAAGGATCATCGAAGCTGGCCGCTGTGTGCGGAATCTTTGCGTGAAAAAACAAGGTGGTACCACTGTCACTCACACCCTGCCAATGGGGGGGTAATTGACTGGGTGGCGTTTGCAGTAGGGGCTTTCCAAGCTGGATCAGCGGTTGTCCATTGGCATCGAAAATGCTGACCGCGTGAACATCCGCTTCCCGTGCTGCCGCTTCCGCCAGGCGTTTCAGCTCGCCCAGATTGCCCGAAAAGCTGCCGTATTCGGCTGCAGGCGCCAGTTGCCGTACCAGCGCAGCCCCCCGCTCAGCGAGTGCCGCCTCAGCCGCACTGAAACGCTGATTGATGACAAACAGCGAAAACGCCAGGCAGACAATCAAAACCGGCGCCAGCGCCACAAACAACATGCGTGTCTTGATGTCGGGAGTTTTCAAAGGGGAAAAACACCGTGCGCCGTGCGTGAGTAAGAGTGCTGATTCTCACCCAGCCCGCCACGCTGGGCAAGCCTGCGATGTGCGGACAGCGGCGAAAAGTCTCGCTTGCGCTGCGCTGGACAGCACTGCGGCAGCCCTGGCGCGGGACAGCCCGCGACTCAGGCGCTGGCCGCGAAACGGACGGGGTGCGGCGGCTGCGGCTGCCTCGGTGACGCAGTGCGGTTCAACGGTTGGGACAAGTGCGGCGATACTGAAGCCGATGACACCGAGGGCGCCGACGGCTCATAGAGCGCGTGGGTGGCCGGCGCAGAACGACGCGTCGGGGCTATCTGCTCGTTCGTCAGCTGAATTTGCAGCAAATCGACCACCTGATGCGCGACCTGGCGACAGGCGTTGTTCAGCGGCGTGGGCAGGCTGATGGGGAGCTGTTTTTGCAACAACAGCTTGCTGGCCGAAAGCACAGAAATCGGGTCGAGAATACGGTCGTGATACTGATGAAGAAATTCGCCCACGGTCTTTTCGGCACTTTCGCGCTGCCAGACGTTGGTCGGCCACTGCATGGGCACCGCATACGCATGCGGAAAACGTTCCAGATCGCGGGTGACGGTACGAATATCTTCGTGGGAATCGCGAAACGGCAACAACACCAGATCCGCCAACGCATACAGTTTGCGATCCATTTCAGTACGGTTGCCACCGCCATCGATCACGCCCAACCAGGCCGGCAGGGAGCGGATTTTGTCGACCACCTTGGCCAGTGCTTCGCTCGAACGGGCATCGGCCGTCAGATAACGACGATGAGTCGGGTCCAGCGGTTCGCGGTCGGTATCGGTCAGCACACAAACAGAACGCTGCCCCACCAGCCCCATGCCCTGACAGAGCATGTGTGAAAACGTCGTCTTGCCAGTTCCGCCCTTGTTACCAATGACGCAGATGATATCCGCCATGTCAGCCTCTAGAAATTCCCTGATCCACATTATTGGCGAAGCCGGCCACGAACGAAGCGGAGAAATACGAGGAAATCCGACTTTAGATCGAACTTTTATCGCCCGGCACATGAATCACCAAGGCACAGACACGCATGGAATGTCGCTTCATCACAAACCCGTGATGGCTCAAAAGTGCGCCCACTCTGCTGCTCTTGCATCCGACAGGCTCAAGTTTTACGCAAGCGTTGCACCCACTGCACCAGCCCAAGCACCAAGACCCCGACCAGCACGCCCACCAGTGCATTCAGGCCATTGCTTACCAGCATCTGCCCTAGCCCGGCCAGGCTGTCCTGGGTTGAAGACTGCGCCACGCTCAGGCTTTCGATTGCATGATGCAGGGGCGCAATCCCATGCACCACAATGCCACCGCCCACCAGAAACATGGCCGCTGTCCCCGCCACGGCAAGAAAACGCATCAGCCACGGTGCCAATGCCAGCAAGAATCGCCCAAATGCCTGAGCCACCGCACGGGGTTTGCGAACCAGCCACAACCCTGCGTCGTCGATCTTGACGATGCCCGCCACGAGGCCGTACACGCCGATGGTCATGAGCAGTGCAATCCCGGTCAGCACGGCCACTTGCTGAACAAAACTCGCCGTGGCCACGGTACCCAGGGTAATGACGATAATTTCAGCAGACAAGATGAAATCCGTACGCACGGCGCCCTTGATCTTTTCCTGCTCCAGTACCACCAGATCCACCGTCTCTGCCGCATTTGCCTGAGTATGACGAGCATGATCCTGTTTGGCCTCAGCCTCAGCGTTGTGATGCAGGAATTTGTGCGCCAGTTTCTCCACACCTTCAAAACATAAAAACGCCCCGCCCAGCATCAGCAGCGGCGTAATCAGGCTCGGCAACAACGCACTAATCAGCAACGCCACGGGCACCAGAATGGCTTTATTGACCAGCGAGCCTTTAGCCACCGCCCAGACCACCGGCAGCTCACGTTCGGCACGCACACCGGCCACTTGCTGGGCATTCAGTGCCAGATCGTCGCCCAGCACACCCGTGGTTTTGCGTGCGGCCACCTGGGTCATGGTGGTGACATCGTCGGCAATGGCGGCACTTTTTTTCGCCGCCACTTGCGTCATGGCGGCCACGTCATCGAGGAGGGTCGCAATGTCATCGAGCAGGGTCAGCAGACTGGCTCCAGCCATGAAAAATCCTTTTAAAAAACAATTAGCGTGACAAGCATCACAGATGACACACGGTTCAACAGGGCGGCAAATTGACAGCCGATCCAGCCAACCCATAGCATACGGATGCAGCGACTTTTGTTGCAAAAAAACCTTCAAATACTAAGGAGTGCTTCAAATGAGCAAATATCTCACCGCCCTGACCCTCATCGCCACCACCCTGATGGTCAGCGCGTGCGGCATGAACGGCACTTACGCGTTCACCGCCAACATGAAACTGATCTGATCCGTAACACGGAATGACAAAAAACCCTCTGATTCGCCAGAGGGTTTTTTGTTTGTAGGTTTGTAGTCAGCGCGCGCAAGGATTGAGGTGCACGCCTCGCCAAACGAGGCATACACCCGAACCTCAAACCACCTCGGCCGTTTCCTCAACAAAGCTCAACCTGACCTTCTGCGCTTCGTCCAGATCGATCGTCACCCGTCCACCATTCGCCAACCGGCCAAACAGGAGTTCGTCGGCCAGCGCGGCGCGGATGCTGTCCTGGATCAGGCGCGCCATGGGTCGGGCTCCCATGATCGGATCGAAGCCCTTTTCGGCCAGCCAGGCGCGCAGGGCATCGGTGAACACGGCATCCACCTTTTTCTCGTGCAACTGGCCTTCGAGCTGCATGAGGAATTTATCGACCACCTGCAGGATGATCTGCACGTCGAGTGCGTCGAAGGAGATGATCGCGTCAAGACGATTGCGAAATTCAGGCGTAAACAACCGCTTGATCTCCGCCATTTCGTCACCTGCCTGGCGGGTGTTGGTGAAGCCCATGCTGGTTTTTTGCAGGGCTTCGGCACCGGCGTTAGTGGTCATGATGAGCACCACATTGCGGAAGTCCGCCTTGCGCCCATTATTGTCAGTCAGCGTGCCGTGATCCATCACCTGCAGCAGGATGTTGAAAATATCCGGATGCGCCTTTTCGATTTCGTCGAGCAGCAGCACCGCGTGCGGTTTTTTGGTGACGGCTTCGGTGAGCAGGCCGCCCTGATCGAAACCTACATAGCCCGGCGGCGCACCAATCAAACGGCTCACCGCGTGACGTTCCATGTATTCGGACATATCAAAACGGATCAGCTCGATGCCCATGCAGTAGGCCAGTTGCCGCGCCACTTCGGTCTTGCCCACCCCGGTCGGGCCGCTGAACAAAAAGCTGCCGATCGGTTTTTCCGGGTTGCCCAGCCCTGAGCGTGACATCTTGATGGCCTTGGCCAGCGCATCGATGGCACGATCCTGGCCAAACACCACGGCCTTCAGGTCGCGGTCAAGATTCTTCAGCGCACTGCGGTCATCGCTCGATACATGCTTCGGCGGAATGCGCGCAATGCGGGCGACGATTTCCTCGATTTCGGTCTTGCCAATCAATTTTTTCTGCTTCGATTTGGGCAGGATGCGCTGTGCCGCGCCCGCCTCGTCGATCACGTCGATGGCTTTATCCGGCAGATGACGGTCATTGATGTATTTGGCTGAAAGCTCGGCCGCACTGGCGATGGCCGCCGCCGAATACTTGATGCCATGATGCTCCTCGAAACGTGCCTTGAGACCGCGCAGGATGGCGACGGTTTCATCAATCGACGGTTCATTCACATCAATCTTCTGGAAACGCCGGGAAAGCGCGTGATCCTTCTCGAACACCCCACGATATTCCTGATAGGTGGTCGCCCCGATGCACTTCAGACGGCCATTCGACAGCGCAGGCTTGAGCAGATTGGAAGCGTCCAGCGTGCCACCCGAAGCAGCACCCGCGCCGATCAGGGTGTGAATTTCGTCAATGAACAAAATGGCGTTGGGCAATTCGGCAAGTTGTTTCAGAAGTGCTTTGAGCCGCTGTTCAAAATCTCCGCGATATTTGGTACCGGCCAGCAGCGAGCCCATATCCAGTGAATAGACAGTCGCATCCGCGAGGATCTCCGGCACCTTGCCTTCAACGATATGCCGCGCCAGCCCTTCGGCAATGGCTGTTTTACCCACCCCGGCCTCACCCACCAGCAGCGGATTGTTCTTGCGCCGACGACAGAGTGTCTGGATCACGCGCTCCAGTTCCTTGTCACGGCCGATCAGGGGGTCAATCTTGCCTTCCTGTGCTTGCGTGTTGAGGTTCAGCGCATAATTCTCCAGTGCGCCACTGCCTTCCGGCGCGGCCTGTTCTTGCTCGGTCTGCTCGGCTTCGCCGCGTGTAACGGGCTGGGGGTTTTTGGTGATGCCATGAGAAATGAAATTCACCACATCCAGCCGCGAGACATTCTGCCGCTGCAGAAAATACACGGCATGCGAATCCTTCTCGCCAAAAATCGCCACCAGCACATTCGCCCCGGTAACTTCCTTCTTGCCAGATGACTGCACATGCAGGATGGCACGCTGGATCACGCGCTGAAAGCCCAGCGTAGGCTGAGTTTCGATGTCGTGGTTGCCGCTGACGATGGGCGTGTGCTCATCAATAAACGCCGTCAGCTCACGGCGCAGATCCTCGATGCTGGCAACACAGGCACGCAACACCTCGGCGGCGGAAGGATTGTCGAGCAGCGTGAGCAGCAGATGTTCGACGGTGATGAATTCATGCCGCTTCTGTCGCGCATCGACAAACGCCATGTGCAGACTGACTTCAAGTTCCTGCGCGATCATTTCAGTTTTCCTCCATCACGCACGCCAGCGGATGCTGCTGCTGACGTGCAAAAGCGCTGACCTGTTCCACCTTCGTTGCAGCAAGATCGCGCGGATACACGCCGCACACGCCCTTGCCTTCCCGATGCACTGCCAGCATGACCAGCGTGGCTTTTTCGCGGTTCATGCCGAAAAATTTCTCCAGCACCACAATCACAAAATCCATCGGCGTGAAGTCATCATTCAGCAGCAACACCTTGTACATCCGTGGCGGCCCGAGCTTGCTGCGCTGCGCTTCCAGTACCGCCCCGCCCTGTTTCTGATTTCGTGATCCCATAAGCTGATTCTAATGGCTAACAATGAATCTGCAATACATCATCCGGATTGCCGACGACCGATGAAATGCCCTATAGTTCCACGAGATTTTCACTGAACCTTGTCTGTACGCTGGCAGCCTGTCTGCCGGTTCTCCCGCTAACGGAACCTGGAATCCAATCATGAAATGGACACGCGAACTTAACCAGACTTGGCGCATTTTCGCCATTTTCCTGCTGGTCACCTACGCCGCCGCCTGTACCCACATGCCTTCAGGCGAAAAGGCCTTCAAGACCTTTGAGAGCTGTTTCGCAGCCAATCTGGGGCTGGCCACGGTGGGCGGCATCGGCGCGGGCATCCTGGCAACCCAGCTCGCCGGTAACGTCACGGGCAGTCATTCAGCCGCACGCAATATCGGGGCGACGGCCGGTGTCGCTGTCGGGGTCATGATCGCCATGAAGGCCTGGAAAAACTGTGCAGCGGTCTATAACAAATCCGAGGCCATCGCGCCGCCGACACCCGCAGCGCGCCCGACCTCCGCCAATGCCGCACAAACCCCGAACCTGACGCTGGACAGCCTCAAGGTGCGTGTCGAAAAAACAGAAAATGACCCGCCGCAACCCGAGTTCGGCCTCAGCTTCATGGCCGCCAGTGCTGCCGCCAAAGACATCAAGGCCAAATTCCGCCACAAGGTTGAAATCGTCCGCTTCAAGGCCACCGATGACAACCGGATGATCCTGACCGACAGCAGCGGCAACCCCATGCACGACAGCGCCGGCAAGGAAATCCCGCTCGAAGCAGCGGCGCGTATGCCACGCAACCAGCTGGCCTGGGTACCAATTGCTGAAGACGGCAAGGATGATTACGTCGAGGATGTCGTCATCCAGCAAGGACAAAACGCCAGCTATCGTCACAAGCTGCAAGTGCCGCCGCGCGCCCAGCTGCCGCTGCCGCTGCCGGTGCCGATGCGGTACACGCTGAGCGTTGAAGCCGACAACATGACAGCTACCCGCAGTGTGGATTTTTCCATCCTCAGCACGGCGGAGCGTCCGAAACTGTATGCCGCTTCGGGCGCCAATGCCGCCAGTTCCGCAAACTCTCCCGTGACGCGCAGCCTCAAAAGCAGTACCCCGGCCGCACCCGCTTCGGGCAGCACAACCAGCCGCAGGGTGACGCTGTATAGCGACACCACCGGCCAGCGCAAACCGGTGGGCTCCCTCAACAAAGGCGTTGCCGTTCGTGTCGAAGAACGCACCACCGCCATCGTCAACAACAAACCCGCCGAATGGGTGAAGGTGAATAGCGACAGTGGCAGCGGCTGGCTGCCTGCGGCCTTCCTCTCTGGCGCGAACTGACATGATTCCCCGTCGCACTCAGGCAGGTCATCTTGCACTGCTGACCACCGCCACCGTGGGGCTACTGGCCTTCACACTGCCTAGCCATGCGGCGGAAGACCCGGTCACCACCACTGAAATCAACGAGATTCGCACGGCCTTCAAAGATATCGGCTTGCGTCAGGCGAATGTCGAACTGGGCGGCGATGGCCGGGTGAGCCTGGTGGGTGAATATGAAAACCGCGATGAAGTCGAAACCGCCTTCTCAGCCGCTCGTGCCGTGGTCGGGCTACGTCGAGTCGCACCGACCACCCCCAGCAACATCAAGTATCGGCTCAAGGGCTTCGACAATGCTTTCTCGTCGACCATCGCCCGCATGATGCAAAAACCGGCAGCCGCACCTTCGCAGCAACCTGCGCAGCCAACTGCGGCGCAGACTGTCACCGCCCCGCCACCCCGCAGCGGCCCGCAGAATTTTGGTCTGGTGATCGGTGTCGGCAAGTTCAAATACCTGCCCGCAGACAAGGCACTGGAAGGCGCCGAGAAAGATGCGACCGGCGTATACAACCTGCTCATCTCGCCCGAAGGCGGGTTGCCGCGTGACCACGTGCGTCTGCTGACGCAGGAGCAGGCCACCTCGACCGCCATCAAGGCCGCCATGCAGGAGGTGCTGAACAAAACCCAGTCCGGCGATACCGTGGTTTTCTTCATCGCCAGCCACGGCCTGCCCAATGCCATGAACAAGTTCGACGTCATCCTCTATGACACCGAATTCCCACGCAAGAAAGCGGGCAAAGATGGCTTCGAGTTTGTCGTCACCAACCGCGCGACAGCCTTGAGCGATGACGAGTTCCAGAAATTCATCTCGCAACTGACGCTCAAGAACGTGCGTACCGTGATTGTGCTCGACACCTGCTACAGCGGCAAAACCTTTGCGGCGGTACCCGGTTTCCTGTCGACGCGCACCCGTTCGCTGGTTGTTCGCAAGAAAGAGGCCGCCTACACCACGTCCATGCCGCAAGAAGCCATGAGCGATCTGGCTCAGCAGGCCAAAGACCTCAAGACTTCACGAATCGTCATCGTCTCTGCCTCTGAAGATGAAGAGTCGCTGGAAGCGCCCGAACTGGGCGGCGGCGCGTTCACCCAGTCCTACATCAAGCTGCTGCGCCAGATCCACGATTACGCCGATGCTTTCGACAAGGCCAAGCCGACCGTCATCCGCTTTGCCCGTACTGTCGGCCGCTCACAGACCCCGCGTATGCTGGTGGTGCCCGAAGAAGCCGTCACCAAGATGTAATCATGTTCAGTCGGTTGTTCAAAAGAAAATCCGCCACGCCGGAAGTCGCTTCCTCGCCCGCAGCCACGCCGCTGGCCACAACCTCGCCAGACTGGCCCGCGCAACTGGCCGCCGCGCGTGGCCATGACGACGCACTGCTGGCAATCTCCCGCAGCATCGCACCCCATGCCATCCGGCTGGCAGCCGTGCAGGCATTGGCGGGGACGGCAGCGCTGCGCGTCGCCGAACAGGCATTTCACAACCGCGACAAAACATTGCATCGCGCTGCACAGCAGAAGCTTGACACACAAGCCCGGCAGCAGGCCACGCACGCAGCGGCGCACCGTCTGCTGGAAACGGCTCGGCAGTGGGTGCAGGATGCCAAAACCGCCTCCGAATCTGCATCCACATCTGAATCCGCAACCAAAGTTCGCCCCCTCCCCGCCGCCAATCATCTGGTCGAACTCGATCAGGCCTGGCGCGCACTGGATGACACACTGCTCGACGACACGCAACGCAGCGAGTTTGCATTGCATCAGCAAACCCTGTCTCGCCTGATGCGCGAACATGCTGAACAACAGCGTGACGAGCAGCGCGACAAACAACGTCAGCAGGCCGCTTTGGCGGTGGCACAGGCCGAACAGGAAACCGCTGCCCGCGCAACCGCCGCAGCTGCCGCCCTTGAACAGCAGCAGCTGGAGCTGGCCCGGCAGAATACCGACCAGCAGGCGCAAGCCACGGCGCGCCTGCAGGCGCAACAAATCCGCACGCAACTGGAATACACCCTGAACGCCCTCGAAGCCGCGCTGCTCAGCGGCCAGCTCACCGAAACCCCCGCACAACTAGCCTTGCTGCGCGAGCTGGCCACCGGCATGAAAGCGTCCCCAGCCGGCTCCCCACTGCACCAGCGCATCCAGGCCATCGAAGGCGAATATGCCCGCCTCAAAGGCTGGCAACACTGGGGCGGCGAGCAGGCGCGTCTGAACCTGGTCGAAGCCGCCGAACAACTTGTTGCACAACTCGCCCAACAACTCACCGCAACCCGCCACACCCCCGCTTCGATCAAACAACACACCCACGCCATCGAGCAACTGCGCGCCCGCTGGAAAGCACTCGACACGACAACCCACGGCGCGCAGTCCGCACTCTGGAAACGCTTCGATGCCGCGCTCACACTCGCCTGGCAACCGGTTGCCGAGCAACGGCAGCAACTCGCCACGGCGCGCGAACAAAACCTGCAGGCACGACAAAACCTGCTCAGCGAACTGGCAGCCTGCCCACGTCCTCCAGCAGAAGCCGCCACGGCTCACGCCGCCGACTGGCGCGCGCTCATACAAGCACTGGAACACTTTCACAGCACATGGCGCAAGCTCGGTCCACTCGAACACACCATTCCAAAACAGGCGCAAGATGCCCTGCAAACCCGGCTATCCAGCACACTCGCCGCACTCGAAGCCCCGCTACACAACGCACGACTAACCGCCCGCCAACAACGCCTTCAGCTCATCGAACAGGCACGCCAGCTGCAAACGGCCGCCAGCGACCGTGATCTCGTCACCCGGGTACGCGCCCTGCAAACCGAATGGCAAAGCCACGCCCAAGCACTACCGCTCGCGCGCAAGGACGAACAAGGCCTCTGGACAGAATTCAAGGCCGCCACCGACGCACTTTTTCAAGAGCGCACCCGCGCCCGGCAGGCGCATGACAGCGCACGCGCCGCCGAAGCAGCCACACGCGTCACCCTGCTCGACCAGATGACCGCGCTGAGCAACAACACACCATACGCACCGCACGAATCAAACGAATCAAACGAGCCACACCAACAACCCACGCCAAAAACACTCGCCCTTGAGATCGCCCGCCTCGAACAGCAATGGCGTGCCAGCCGCTCATCCACCAAAAACCGCGACGACCCGCTCGACACCGCCTTCCGCGCCGCGCGCCAGCAGGCACTACAGCATGTCGAGCAACGCCGTCGGCAGCTCTGGCAAACCGCACGCACCGCCCTGCTGGCCTCGGTGCAGCACTGCGAACAAGCCGAAAACCACATGTCTCACGCCCACACCACCGCCGAACAGATAGCAACCCTGCCTGCCCTCATCCCCGCCCTCTGGCGCAAAGCCTTGCAGGCGCGCTGCACCACACGAACATCCGACGACCTCACGCTGGACACCACCTTGCTACGCCTCGAGTCCCTGCTTGAACTGGCCACCCCGCCTGAGTTTCAGGCGGCACGCCGGGTGCTCAAACTGCAGGACATGAAGCACGCCCTTGAAAGCCGCACCCCCATCGCGGCCGACCACGTTCACGACCTGATGGCCACCGCACTGCGTCTGTCTGCGAACCACCCGCGTCAAAGCGCGCGGCTGCACCACATCCTCAACCACCTGCCGCATGACGCTTTGGCCTCCCCGGCCTCCCCAGCCTCCTGATTCTGGAACGACCCACCATGCCCCGCATCAAGATCGAGCTACCCGAACACTTCCCCTTCAGCACCGAACTGGTCATTTACCAAAGCCACATCAACTACGGCGGCCACCTCGACAACGCCCAGTTGCTCACCCTCGTTTCCGAAGCCCGCTCGCGCTATTTCCAGTCCATGGATTATCACGAAGGCGATGTCGACGGCGTGGGGATCATCCTCGCCGATGCCGCCGTGCAATATCGCTCCGAAGCCTTTCAGGGCGAAACCCTGGTGATCCACATGACCGCCAACGATTTCAGCAAAAATGGTTGCGATCTGGTCTGGCGCATGGATGAAAAAACCACGGGACGCGAAGTGGCACGCGGCAAGGCCGGCATCGTATTCATGGATTACAGCGAACGCAAAATCGCCCCCGTGCCGGCAGCCTTCCATCAGCGTGCCAGCTCCCGATAAAATCCGGCTTTTCCGCTCCTGCAAGCATCCCTTCATGAACCAGAACGAACTCAAACAAGCCGTCGCCCGCGCCGCAAAAGATTACATCCTCACCCATCTGCCCGAAGGCGCGATACTGGGCGTGGGCACCGGCTCCACCGCCAACTGCTTCATCGATGAAATCGCCGCAATCAAGGAGCATATCCGTATCGGTGGCTGTGTGGCCAGCTCCGAAGCCACACGGCAACGCCTCGAAAGCCACGGCCTGCGCGTGCTGGAACTCAACGATGTCGTTGCAAAAGGCCTATCCATGCCGATCTACGTCGATGGCGCGGATGAAATCGATGCCAGCCTTGCCATGATCAAGGGCGGCGGCGGCGCGCTGACCCGCGAAAAAATCGTGGCGGCGGTGGCCGATACCTTTGTCTGCGTCTGCGACCAGAGCAAACGCGTCGACACCCTCGGCAAATTCCCGCTGCCCATCGAGGTCATCCCCATGGCACGCGAACAGGTACGCCGCGAACTCGCCCACCTCACCGGCGGCGAACCGCGCCTGCGTGAAGGTTTCATCACCGACAACGGTAACGTGATCCTCGACGTGCATGGCCTGTCGATCACGCAACCCACCGAACTGGAAGCCCGCATCAACGCCATCGTCGGCGTCGTCGCCAACGGCCTGTTCGCCCAGCGCGGCGCGGATGTGCTGCTACTGGCGGGTGCGGATGGCATTCAGACACATCATCGCTAAATCAGCCATGCGCCACAAAAGGCAAGGGGTGCAGATGTCATCTGCACCCCTTGCTCATTTTTACGCAAGCAACGGTAAAACCATCGCTTGCGCTGGCTCCTTACATTGACTCCTGACGCTTACTTCGGCGCGACAAACCCCGTCACCTGATCGGCACCGCTGCCAAAGAAATGCTTGTGCATCTGCTCGGCCAGATATTTGCGGGCATTTGGATCCGTCATGCTGAGGCGGTTTTCGTTGATGAGCATGGTTTGCAGCTTGACCCATTGCTGCCAGGCTTCTTTCGAAACGCTGTCAAACAGTTGCTTGCCCATTTCGCCCGGGACGGGAGGGAAATCCAGACCTTCGGCCTCGCGGCCGAGTTTGATGCAATTCACCATGCGTGCCATGGGGGTTCCTTTCCAAAAAACAGGGGGAAATTCTAACGCGAGAACGCGCTGCAAAACCGCTTACAGGCTTTTGATAAATACCTTGGAACGCCGCTGGTAGTTATACAACTCACGCTTGGCTTCGGGTAGTGCCGTGACTTCGCCGGGCACGAAACCGCGTTCGATGAACCAGTGCGAAGTGCGCGTGGTCAACACAAACAGTTTTTTCAGCTTGAGTTTTTTCGCACGCGCCTCGATGTGCTTGCACAACTGTTCGCCATAGCCATAGCCGCGATATTCGCCCATCACCGCCAGACAGGCGAGTTCGCCTGCGCGCTCGCCCTTGCGCTCGCTGCTGAACGGATACAGTGCCGCACAGCCGACGATGATGCCGTCATCTTCGAGCAATGAGAAGCGACCAATCTCCATCTCGATGCGCTCACGCCCCCGCTTGACCAGCGTGCCATCGGCCTCGAGCGGCGCAATCAAACCGAGGATGGCACCGACATCATCCACCGTAGCCTCGCGCAGGCTGACCAGCGTCGAACGAGTCATCACCGTGCCCACACCGGCGCGGGTGAAGAATTCCATCAGCATGGCACCGTCGGCATTGCGATCGAGAAAATGAACGCGTCCCACGCCCGCACGGCAGGCGCGGATCGACTCGACCAGCACCCGCTCGACTTCCGCCGCCTGCGGAACATTGCGCGCCAGCAGGTCTTCAGCCTCCTTGATTGTCACGGCTTCGAGCAACTGGCCTTTCTTGTCGACCACGCCCGGGGCATCGCACAGAAAAATCAGCTTGTCGGCCTGCAATGCCACGGCCACGGCTTCGGCCACTTCTTCGACACCCAGATTGAAAATCTCACCGCTGGGCGACACCCCCAACGGTGAAATCAGCACCACATTCTGCTGATCGAGATCGGCGGAAATTTCTTCATCAATCACTTTGCGTACCGCACCCGTGTAAAGATGATCGACGCCATCGAGCACCCCCACCGGCTTGGCGGTGATGAAATTGCCGCCCGTCACCCGCATCCACGCACCCGCCATGGGCGTATTCGGCAGGCCTTGCGAGAGCAGCGCCTCGATTTCGATACGCGTCACGCCCATCGCACTTTTCACACATTCGAGCGCATCGGCATCGGTCACGCGCAAGCCTTGATGGAAAGTGGAGGTCAGGCCACGCCGCTGCATTTCCGCATCAATTTGCGGACGCGCGCCATGCACCAGCACCAGCCGGATACCCAGACTCGCCAGCAGGTTGAAATCCTGCGCCAACGCCTGCGCCTTATCCGTACCCAGCACTTCGCCGCCAAAAGTAATCACGAACGTGCGTCCACGAAAGGCGTGAATGTAAGGCGCTGCCTGCCGCACCCAGGCCACCAGCGCAGCGGTGCTGATCTGCCCCCCGGAAGTTTCAACTGTACTCATGCCTGCTCATGCTCCCCGCTTGATCTTTTTTCCTTCAATTTTCTTCCCCTTGCCTTTCAAGGCAGCCTCCAGCCGCTCGCAGACGGTACGCAACACCTTGACCCGTGCATGATTCTTGTCATTCGCCTCGACCAGCGTCCACGGCGCACTGCCGGTGCTGGTACGTTCAACCATGTCACACACCGCTGCGTGATAGGCATCCCATTTCTCACGGTTGCGCCAGTCTTCTTGCGTAATCTTGAACTGTTTGAAGGCAATCTTCTCACGTTCCTTGAAGCGTTTGAGCTGCTCCTCGCGGCTGATCTGCAGCCAGAACTTGATGACAATCGCCCCCGCTTCCGACAGATCATGTTCGAAATCGTTGATTTCCGAATAAGCGCGCTGCCAGTCGGCCTCGTTACAAAAGCCTTCAACCCGCTCGACCAGCACCCGGCCATACCAGGAACGGTCAAAGATGGCTGCCCGCCCCTTCTTCGGGATATGCCGCCAGAATCGCCACAGATAAGGCTGGGCGCGCTCTTCCTCGGTAGGTGCGGCAATCGGCACAATCTGGTAATCGCGCGCATCGAGTGCGGCGGCGATACGCCGGATACTGCCGCCCTTGCCCGCCGCGTCCGAACCTTCAAACACGCAAACCAGCGAACGCTGTTGAAAATGCGGATCGCGCACCAGCTCAGACAAGCGCCCCTGCCAGCGCGCCAGCTCATCCTCAAAGGCTTTCGCCGCCAGCTTTTTGGTCAGATCAAGCTGCGTCAGGACATCGATGCGATCCAGGTTGGGGCGCACGGGTGGCGTGACCGGTGTCACCTGGCGCGCGCCATCCGCCATATGTCGTTTGATTTCTTCCAGCAGAATATTGCCCACTGTCAGCGAGCGATAACGATCATCCGTACCTTCAACCACAATCCACGGCGACCAGGGCGTGTTGGTCATACGCAGCACATGGCCGACCACTTCCTGCAACTGGTCATGCGTTTTCAGGCGATCCCAGTTCCATTGCGTCACCCGCCAGGCCGTGCGCGGGTCTTTCTCTAATGCTTTTAGCCGTTTCTTCTGCCCGTCTTTGGTCAGATGAAACCAGAACTTCAGCACCAGTGCGCCTTCATTGACCAGCATGGCCTCAAACCGGTTGATCTCGTCGATGCGCTGATCGAGGGTCGCCTTGCTGCTCAAGCCATCGAGACGATCGTGGATCGGCCCGGAATACCAGGAACCGGCGAAGATGCCCAGCCGGCCTTTTGGCGGTAAAGCACGCCAGTAACGCCACATGAACGGGCGCGCGGCTTCCTCGTCGCTCGGTGCGGAAAACGCCAGCGTCGAGATATAGCGGGGATCCATCCACTCGTAAAGAATGTTGATGGTTTCACCCTTGCCCGCGCCATCCTGGCCGCTCACCAGCACCACCACCGGAAACTTCGCCTGCTCTTTCAACGCGTACTGTGCGTCCAGCAACGCAGCACGCAGTGCAGGCACGGCCTTGCGATAGGTTTCCTTGTCGATGGTGTGGCTCAGCTCGGCTGCTTCGAACATGCTCGTCCCCTCGAAAAATCAACAATCAACAATCAAAAATCGCCCCACAAGGCCATGAGTGCGGCGAGTGCTGCCAGCCCGGCGGTTTCGGTACGCAACACCCGCGGCCCCAGGCTCACCGGCTGAAACCCCAGCGTACAGGCCAGGGTTTCTTCATCCGCATCCATGCCGCCTTCCGGCCCGATCAGCAGCGTGACCCCAGCCGTCGGCCGAGGCCACGACGACAGCGGCTGCCCGCGATGCGGTGACAGCAGCAAGCGCAACGTTGCATCTGTATTAGACGCCTGTGCAGCAAGATATTTCGGTAAACCGGTGATCGCCTTGACCTCGGGCAAACGATTGCGTCCGGACTGCTCACAGGCCGCTACCGCCACCTGTTGCCAGTGCGCCTGTCGTTTTTCGGCACGCTCGCCCGCCAGCCGCACCACGCTGCGCTTCATCTCCAGCGGCTGGATGGCCGCCACGCCCAGTTCGACCGCCTTCTGCACCACCCAGTCCATCTTGTCACCGCCGGGCAAACCCTGCGCCAGCGTCACCTGCAGGGGCGATTCAGATTCACGCGCCTGCCACGCCCCCAAGCTGACCACCACCTGACGGGTGGCTTCTACGATGCAGCCGGGATACTCGCCCCCTTGGCCATCAAACAGTACCAGCGCGTCGCCCACCCGCAGGCGCAGAACCTTCAGCGCGTGGTGCGCCTGCGCCGCAGGCAACAGCACACGGCCTTGTGTGAGCAGGGTAACTTCCGTAACAGGGCAATAAAAGCGCGGTATCATCAATCGATTATATGACGAGGAAGATGCCATGGTCAGCACCACCACGCCACTTTGCGCGCTTGGCCAGGCCGCCCCTGCCTTTAACCTGCCGGGAGTCGATGGCCGGACACACACGCTGGAGACCGCCCGTGGGACGCACGGCCTGCTGGTGATGTTCATCTGCAACCACTGCCCTTACGTCCAGGCCATCCTGCCGCGCCTTCTGCGCGACACGCACGAACTGGCGCAACTGGGGATCGGCAGCATCGCCATCATGTCAAATGATAGCGCGGCCTATCCGGAAGATTCGTGGGAGGCTATGCAGCGCATCGCCCGGAAACAGGATTTTCCGTTTCCATATGTGCTCGATGCCACACAGGCCGTGGCGCGCAGTTATGGGGCAGTGTGCACCCCCGATTTTTTCGGTTACAACCGTCAGCTGGAATTACAGTATCGCGGTCGGCTGAATGCCTCGCGCCGCGAACTGTTTGTAGCCATGCAGCAGATCGCCCGCACCGGACAGGGGCCGGTGACACAAACCCCCAGCATTGGCTGCTCGATCAAGTGGCGGCAGGAAGCCTGACCACCTGCCACCCATTCCTGAATGCCTGCTTCAGAACTTGTAAATCGCACTCAACTGCACATTCCGCGGTGTGCCGGCGACATAGTGGCCGCGATACAGGTAATCGGCATACAGCTTGTCGCCCAGATTATTCACGTTGAACTTGAGGCGCAGATCGCGCGTCACGCCATATTCGAGCATGAGATCAGCCGTCACATAACCCGGTGCGCGGATCGTCGCGGCCTGTTGTGGAGCCATGTCGCTACGCAGATTCAGGCCGCCGCCCACGCGCCAGCGCGGTGAGAACTGCCAGGTCGTCCATAGCGTGCCGGTGTGCCTGGGCGTGAGGCCGGGGCGCGTGCCCACCTTCTCGCCCACGAGGAACGATTCACCGCTTTTCGGCCCCTTGTCGATGCGGGCGGAAGGGATCCACGCATACGACGCAAACACATCCCAGTTGTGCGTGATGCGCCCGGCAACGTCAAACTCGATCCCCGCTGCATGACGCGCACCGGAAAGCAGATACGTGGTCGGCGTGACGGAATCCTCGTCACGGTTACGCTCGTTGTATTTGGTCGCATGGAATAGCGCCACACCGAATGTCGTATCGCCGCTGTCCGTATCCAGCTTGGCACCCAGCTCGATGTTGCGGCTGGCTTCGGGTGGCGTGTTGGAGCCGAGCGCGTCAAACTGATAGGTGTCACCCGAGGTATTGAACGACGTGCCGTAGGAAAAATGGAACGAAGCCATTGGGGTCGGTTGATACAACACGCCGAAACGCTTGCTCCACAGACTGTCGCTGCGGCTGCGCGTGCCCGTGTTCTGCCCCAGTGTGGCCGGGGTGGTCGAATAGGTCGTGTAACGGCCATCGAAACGATCCCAGCGCAGCCCCGCGATGACCTTCCAGGCATCGTTCAGCTCCAGCATGTTCTGGGCATACACCCCAAAAGCGCGGGCATCAAATTCGCGATTTCTCAGTTTGACGCGCCGCGATTCATCCACACTCGCCCCGTCATCCGGCTGCCCCAGCGTGGTCAACGGCTTGGTGAGCGTCACCCCGGCAGGCAGGGTCGGGGTATCACCATTAAAACCATCATTGGCCACATCCACCCCGGCCAGCAGGCGATTGACCTTGCCCCAGGCGGTGAACTGGCCGCTGTAATCACTTTGCAACATCTGCGTATCCAGCGTCATCGCCTTGTTGCTGGTGCCACGCGTGAGCAGCGTGGCATCACTCAGGCTGGCCGCAGTGAGCGGCGTTTTCGGGCAGTTCGCGGTCAAAGGATTGCTGGCATTGAACTGACAGAAACGCACGGCACTGGCGCGTTGATCGCGCTGAAAGTTGCCTGCCCGATACGTCGTCTTCAGTTCGCTACCATCAGCGAACCGATGGATGTGCGCCAGCGTACCAAAGAAGGCGGTGCCCGCATTCACATCACTGGCCATGCCATAATAATTTTTCGCATCCACCGGAATCAGGACACGCGCTGTTGCTCCCGCGCCCGGCGTGAGCCACGGCATGCCGTAGTTGATGCCATTGTGATTATCCAGATAGTAGAGGCTCGCCAGAAACTCGTCGCTGCTGCCGATGCCATAGCGGAAGGACGGTGCGATGCCTTTCTTGTCCAGCCCCGCACCGTATTGTCCGAAAGCCCCGGAACCCGTCCACATCGTCGCCACGCGGAAGGCCGAGGTATCGCCTGTCTTGAGATTGAAATCCCCTTCCAGCCGCGCATACTGGCCGCTGCCGAGCGTGCCGGTAATTTCATTGCTGTTGGTCAGACGCGGCTGCTTGCTCACCTGATTGGCCACGCCCCCCGTCGAACCGCGCCCGAACAGCATGGAAGCAGAACCGCGCAGCACTTCGAGGCGGTCATAGTTGAAAGTATCGCGCTCATAGAAGGCCGGATCGCGCAGGCCATCGATGAAAATATCGCCGCTGGCCTGCAACGAAAATCCGCGCAGACGGATGTCCTCCTCACCACCTTCCGCCGCCAGAAAGCTCACCCCTGCCGTGTTGTGCAGAACCTCCTTGAAGGTGTCGAGATTGCGATCCTCGATCAGTTTTTCCGTCACCACGGTGACCGACTGTGGAATGTCGCGCAGTTCCTGGGTGCCTTTACCAATGCGGCTGGTCGTCACCCGCAGGCTCTCCTTGCCGGTTTCTTCGGCGCGGGCTTCCACCTTCACCGGCGCCAGCGTGGTTTCTGCCAGAACGGACGAACTGGCCGACAAGCCCAGCCCCAGTGAGACTGTCAGCAAGCTCATGCCGCAGACGGGTTTTCGGGTAGATGCAGACATGCTTCAAACTCCTTTAATTAGGTCAATAATCAGCGATTCAATGATTCAACGATTCAACGAGGGGGCAAGGTTACAAAGCCGATCCGCGTCAATCCCGTGCGCGCGGCGGCTGACATGACTTCGGCCACTTTTTCATACGGGGTGCTGCGCTCGGCATTGAGGTGCAATTCGGGCTGCGGTTGCAGACGGGCTGCGGCCTGCAACTTCGCTGACAACTCGGCCTGCGTGACCACCATGCGGTTCCAATACACCTGCCCTGCGGCATCAATACTCAGTTGCAGGGTGTCCGGACGCGGCTGATTGGGGATGGCGGCCGCACGCGGCAGATCGACCTTGACCGCATTCGTCAGCATCGGTGCGGCGACGATAAAAATCACCAGCAGCACCAGCATCACGTCGATCAACGGCACCATGTTGATCTCGGCCAGCGACTCATCGCTCCCGATTTCTGAAAATGAACCAAAGCTCATTTTGATCTCCTTTTAACTTGAAAGTCACGCGAACGACTCTGAATGCCCTCCCCCTTGAGGGGGAGGGGTTGGGGGAGATGGGTGGCCATGGCTATCTTCAGGCAGCTGAATTGGCGACGACGCGGGCAATGATGCGATCCGACGTCGCTACCACATCGGCGCCATTTCCGGCTTCCGGGCTGCTCTTCAGGCCGGTGGCGAGGAAGGTGAATACGTCATGGGCAAACGAATCCAGCTCCGCCAGTGTGTTGCGGCTGGATCGCGCAAAAGCGTTGTAGGCCACCGCTGCAGGAATCGCCACGGCCAGACCGAGTGCGGTCATGATCAGGGCTTCCCCCACGGGACCAGCCACCTGATCGAGCGTGCCTTGTCCGCTGGCACCAATCGCAATCAGTGCGTGATAGATGCCCCACACCGTGCCAAACAGGCCGACAAACGGTGCGGTTGAAGCCACGGTCGCCAGAAAGCTCTGGCCGTACTCCAGACGCGCACGATCCTGGGCAATGGCGCGCTTGAGGGCG
The DNA here is from genome assembly GCA_018061005.1 of Sterolibacterium sp. GTDB lineage: Bacteria > Pseudomonadota > Gammaproteobacteria > Burkholderiales > Rhodocyclaceae > Sterolibacterium. The sequence goes on from JAGOVA010000002.1 coordinate 121,133, forward strand.
CGGGTAAGAAATTCATCTGAGGTGCCAGCATCAATCAGGCCGCGTGTTTTATGGCCTTCCCGCGCGGCGCGATGCTGCTCGATGGCTGTGAAGCCATGATGCACCAGATGCGAGAACGCATCGGTCACACCGGTTTCACGCAGTCGCCGCGCCACATCATCGAGGCTGCCTGCCTGCCAGAACGCAGCCATGAAATCCGCACTGCGCCGCCGTGCACCCAGCAGCCGGATTCCTTTGATGACAATCAGGTACCAACTACCGATCGACGCGACCAGCAGCACGCACAGGATGAAGCGCGCGACGCCATCGGCATCCGCAAGAAAATGGCCGAAGCCCAGGGCGTTTTCCATGACTACTCCTTCAATGAAAAGATGATGGGCACCAGCACGCTGGCAGCGACCGCCTCGCTGCCCTGACGTGCTGGCACGAACTTCCAGCGGCTCACCGCTGCCAATGCCGATTGATCCAGCCGCGTCGAACCGCTACTGGTGTGAATGTCCACTTCGCCCGCCTGCCCGCTGGCGGCTACCTGCACCCGCAGCAGCACCCGGCCTTCTTCCTTCATGCGCCGTGAAATGAGGGGGTAGACGGGCTTCGGATTATCGAGATAGGCCGCATCAAAGCGCGGCGGGCTGGGCGAGGCAATCACTGCGGGTGCGGATGCGCTGGCTGATGCCGCAGACACCTGGGCCGCTGAACTCGTCGTGGCGACCGGGCTGGCCTGCGGCGCAACCACCTGCTCAACCGGTGGCGCGACGGCAACCCGCGTAGCCGGCTCAACTGGCGCTGTGCTGCTGACGATGCGCGGCGGCGTGACCGCCGGTTTGACGGGCACGGATTTAACGGCGGGCGCCGCTACCGGTACAGGTTCCGGGGTCACCGCCTGCGCCGGTTCGAGCAGGCTGACGCTGAGCACGACGGGTGCCACCGGATTGACTGGTGCCCTCATCTGCCACAGCAGCATCAGCAAGCCCAGATGCGCCACGACCACACCCAGCAGCGCCATTTTGGACAAGCGCGGCGAGGCGTGCGTAGGCCGATCGACCTTCATCAAGACCACCCAATGGTCAGCGGCAGCGGCATCAACTGACCACACGCCAGCAGGCTCACCAGCAAAACCGCCCCGCTGCAGGGCGCGCGCAGCCATCGTCGACAGGAGGCCAGCGAAATAGACATGATGCAGTCCATCAAGCCAGCAAAGCCCAGTGATTACCTGCCGCCATACCGGTGGGCCAGCGCATCATCTGCGCCGTTTCACGCGGATGCCAGCGTGCCAGCCCCAGCCCGCCACCGATCGCCACGCCCGGCGCATCGGCCAGCGGCCACAAGCCACAGGGGTTCTGCACTTCACCGATGGTCAGCAATTCAGCCGCCTGCTGCGGTCGCCACAGTACGATCCGGTTGGCACGCTGTGCCGTCAGCACAAAGCCGCCATCCGGCCCGGCGGCCACGTCCCCGGCATAACCGTCTGCCACCACATGGCTGGGAATCTCCAGTGTCTGACCATCCCAGATCGCCAGCACGGGGGCTTCGCGCCGCTGCGCCGGGTCGTCATGCTCGGCCTGCAAACCCAGCCCGAGCAACACCTTGCCCGAACTTGCGGTCGGCTGATTCCAGGCAATGTGATGCGGACTCAAACGCTTGTCACGCAACGACCACTCACCGAGCTTTTCGCCGCTGCCCGCATCCATGCGCACCAGATTCGGCTGCATTCTCTCCAGATTGCGCTTGTCCCCCGTGGGCGTGCGGGGAATCCCGCCATTCGCCACAATCAACCGGCCTTCCGCATCAACCAGAATCTGATGCGGGTCGATGCCATGCGTGCGGTGTTCCGCCACCTTGCGCATGTCCCGCGCATCCCGCACGCTCACCCAGCCTTCGCCGCTCTTGCGATCGGTTTCACCGGTGTACAGCCACTGTCCATCGTGGCTGGCGATCACATGACCATCAAACGTCCGCACATCGCCTTCCTCGACAGACGCAATACGATGACTCACCCGCCCTTCGGCATCCACGCGCAACATCCAGGTACCCGGGCGCGTCGCCACCGCCAGAAAACCGCCCCCCGCTTCCGGCACGATGGCGTGCGGCAGCGTCGGTGTGGTGACCGCAAACTGCGGCGTCAGGCGGCCTTCCGCCCAATCCACCTGCAATGCGCCAATCTGGAATTCCTGCCCGTTCATGCGCCAGCCGCCACCCACCCGCACGCGACGACCTTCCGTTGCAGCCGCGACCCATCCTGGCAAAGCGGCACTACCCAGCAACGCACTCAACTGCCACAAAAACTGACGACGACGCATGGTGATCTCCCGAAAGTCCAATAAGTGATAATGAGAATGTTTCTCATTATCTTGAAATACACAGGTTGTGTCAAGCTATTTCAGCTTCTTTCAAACAACGGTTTGAATTCCATCTGACTTCGGGATAACATCCACGACACAAAAAACAGCCTGGACAAACAGGCTCCATTCACCAAGGAGGAATGACCGTGTCACATCTTTACAAAAGCCGCACGCTGGCTTGTCTGGGCGCAATCATCTGCACGCTTTCGCTGACCGCCTGCAACGGCGGCTCCAACTCGGATGACGCGGCCAGCCCCCCTCCCCCCATCAGCCCCAGCCAGCCAGCCCTGCCTGCCGGGCCACAGGTTCCACCCCCCAGCTACCCGGGCATCGGCAGCTCCAGCGGCAGCAGCACCACCCTGGGCACACGGCTGCTGACCAGCCAGGCCAACCCGCCCATCGTCAGCAATGCGCTGGGCAAATGGCGCAACTACGCACGCACCCCGGACTACGCCGGGATCGCCAAGCTGCCTCTGCAGTTCATCACCACGCGTAACGGACAAAAGCTCGCCGTGCTGGTGGCTGTCCCGGCGGATGCCAAGGGCAACGCCATCAGCGGCCAGTTCCCGGTGATCCTCACCCAGAACGCTTATCGCATCGACCTGGGCAACGCACTCTCCAGCATCATGCCGATTGCCAGCACCCTGGGGATTGGTGGCGCGGATCAATTTTTGATCCGCCGGGGTTACATTTCCGTCACGGTCGACACCCTGGGCTCCGGCATGTCAGACGGCGAACTGAACCTGTTTGGCACCACCGAGCAGGCGACTTACGCCGATACCGTCAATTGGGTAACCCAGCAGCCCTGGTCGAACGGCACGATCGGCGTGGCCGGAACATCGTATCTGGGCATCAGCTCGTTGTTCACTGCGGCGCAGCGTCACCCTTCGGTCAAAACGGCCTTCGTGAATATCCCGATGGGCGACCCCTGGCGGGACACCATCGGCACCGGCGGCATGCTCAACGGCTGGTTCATTTCCAACTGGCTGCCGCTAACCCAGAACCTCAGCGTCTTCAACGATGCCGCCATTACCAAATACCCGCAATATGCCGACCAGATCAAAGCGGCCACACAACAGCATATATCCGCCATCTACAACGTCATCCTGCCGCTGATTAATAATACCCTCGCCGGACAAACGGGCTATGCCTCTGACGACGGCACATTCTGGTCTGACCGTTCGCCCATCGAGCAGGCGCACAAAATCCAGGTGCCGACCTTCGTCATCGGCTCATCCAGCGACATCTTCCAGCGCAACGAGCCGCTGCTCTACGAACAGCTCAAGCGCAATGTCCCCACCAAGATGCTGATTGTGCCGGGCGCGCATGCCGAATCCATCCTGTCGGCGCTCATCAACAACAACAATCCGCTCGAAAACGGCGCACCCATGGCGGCGGGGCTCATGCTGCAGTGGTTTGACAAATACCTGAAAGGCATCAACAGCGGTGCAGAGTTGCAGCCCAACGTCACCCAGTATGTTAACGGCTTGAGCAGCGGCTTGCCGGGCTACACCACCTCGACCGACTGGCCGCACCCGCAGGCCATGCCGCAGCGGCTCTGGCTGCGTGGCGACATGTCGCTGACCACCACCGCCCCCAGCGGCAGCGAGGCCACACACAGCGTCCGCGAACCGGCGGCTCCTGTGGTCAGGGCCGGCAGCAACAAGGAAGGTAATCTCGCGCGCGGCTGGGTGGTTCCTGCCGACGGCAGCGAAAAATCCATCAGCTGGCTGCAATGGAGCCTGGGCTTTGTCATGCCGTTGTTCGACTGGTACCGGGAAAGCGATACCGTGGAAAAGCTGCAGGGCGCGCTCAACTACGAAACCGGCACGATGACCACCGATTACTACATCAACGGCCCCATCCAGGCAGACATCTGGATGTCATCCACCGCCACCGAAGCCGCGCTCTCGGTGCGGATCGATGACGTCGGCACAGATGGCGTGGCGCGCCCCATCACCAATGGCCTGATGTCGGCCGCCTTCCGCACCGTCGACACCAGCCGCTCACGTTACCTCAGCGGCGAAATGATCCAGCCCTGGCATCCGTACACCCTGGCCTCGAAGCAATTGCTCGTCCCCGGCCAGCCAGTGCTCGTGCCCGTGGAAATCTTCCCCGCCGCAGCCGTCATCAAGAAGGGGCATCGGCTGAGGGTTTCCATCAGTGCCAGCAATCAGGCACAAGGGGTCTGGAACTACCCATCGCAGGCTTTGGCCAACGGCGGTGTCACCACCATCTACAATGAGAGTGGTCACGCGTCCAGCGTGGTCTTGCCCGTGCTGCCAAGCACGCTACTTAAGTAATAGGTACAATCGGCGACCAATGACATCCCTCACAGGTCGCCTCCGCCATGCACACGCCATCGACCCCTGCCCGACATTCCTCCCTCTCCACCCGGCTGCTGTGGGCGGGGGGTGGGGTCATGGCGCTGGTGACGGCCACCCTGGTCGGCATCGGATTTGAACTGAAAAGTGCGGCACTGGAAGAAGCCGGGCTGGCAGCGGCGAATTCCGCCCTGAAAAGCGCAGAAGAAGCACGCAAGTTCTACGCACGCGAGATTGTCCCCAAGGCATCCGCCAAAGGGCTGCTGATCCAGCCGGATTTCGCTGGCAAGGACGATGCCATCCCGGTTCCCGCCACCCTCATCCGCGCTTTGGCTGATGCCGACAAATCCGGCAATGGCCTGCGCCTGTATTCACGCTACCCCTTCGCCTTCCGCAAAGGGGACGACATAAAGCGGGATGGCTTTGAAGAAGACGCCCTGAACTGGCTGGAAAAAAACCCCACCGCCACCTTTCACCGGATCGAGCAGCGCAATGGCCTCACGGTGATGCGCCTGGCCAAGGCCGACATCATGGTGAATGATGCCTGCGTGAGCTGCCATAACAGCCATCCGGATTCGCCGCGCCACGACTGGAAACTGGGCGACACGCGCGGCGTGCTGGAAGTCTCCATCCCGATCCAGCAGATTGAATCCCAGATTCTCAAGCGGTTTGGCATTGCCGCGCTGCTGCTGGGGCTTTGCATGGCTGTTGGTGCTGCCTGTTTCTACTGGGTTGCGCGCAGCATCCGGCGACATCTGGATGCCGTCGTGACGGCCGCAGCCTACGCCGTCGCCAACAATGATTTCACCCGCAAAATCCCCCAGGAGGGTCTGCGCGAAACCTGGCAGGTGGGGCAGGCACTCAATGCGTTGATGCAGAAATTCCGTAGCGTCATCGATGACACCAAGCAGGCCAGCGAGCAAATTGCCGCCACCTCGCACAGCCTGGCCGCTGCCAGCGAACAAATGGCACAAAGCTCATCCGCCCAGGTCGCGGCCTCCTCTTCCGTCGCCGCCGCTGTCGAACAAACCTCGGCCAGCCTCAGCGAAACCGCTGCCAACACCCGGACGGCCAGCGAAATCGTCAGCAACGCCCGCACCAGCGTCAAACACGCACTGGTTGAAATGACGGCGACGGTGGATAACGTCAAAGGCATCGCCCAGCTGATCCAGGCTTCTGGCACCAGCATCGGCCAGCTCGAATACAGCTCCAACAAGATCGACGGCATCGTCAAGGTCATCAAGGAAATTGCCGACCAGACCAACCTGCTGGCACTCAATGCCGCCATCGAGGCCGCACGCGCAGGCGAACAGGGGCGCGGCTTTGCCGTGGTCGCCGATGAAGTTCGCAAGCTGGCCGAGCGCACCGCCAATGCCACCCAGGAAATCACCACCCTCATCGGTGAAATCCAGTCACAAATGACCGAAACCGTCAGCAGCATGCAGCACGCCACCTCGCAAACCACCGCCAGCCTCGGCCTCGTCAGCAATACCGAAGGCGCACTGCAAGGCATCGGCCAGGATTCCAGCGTCGTTTCCACCCATGTTCAGAGCATCGCTGAAGCCATCCGCGAACAAGACGCAGCCATCCAGCAAATCGCCAGCAGCATCGAACACATTGCCCACATGACCGACCAGCACAGCCTCGCCGCAGCCTCCACCCACGAAGACGCCGCCCGCCTCGACACCATGGCGTTGCAGCTACGCAATGCCGTCGCGCATTACAAGACCTGAGCATAGCGCATGCGTTACTGGCTGATGAAGTCCGAGCCCACCGACTGCTCGATCGATGACGTGCTGGCCATGCCGGGACAGCAGGTCGCGTGGTACGGCGTGCGGAACTATCAGGCGCGCAATTTCATGCGCGACCAGATGAAGCTTGGCGACGCAGTTTTCTTCTATCACTCGAATTGCACCACACCAGGTATCGTCGGGCTGGCCGAAGTCAGCCGATTGGCTTACCCCGATGAAACGCAGTTCAATCCGCAAAGCAAATACTTCGACCCGAAAGCCACGGCAGAAAAACCACGCTGGTTCAATGTTGACGTTCGCATCACCCGCAAAACCCGTTGCATCGGCCTGCCTGAGTTACGCGCCACGCCCGCGCTTGAACGCATGCGCCTCCTGCAACGTGGCAACCGTCTGTCGATCACGCCGGTTGATCCCGCCGAATGGCGTTTCATCTGCGTACACCTGCTTTTGCCAGACACCGCCCTACCCGAATGAGTTGGCACTGGTTGGCGTATCCGCTGCTCGGCAGCTTTGCCGGCTTCATCGCCGGGCTGTTCGGCGTTGGCGGCGGGCTGATGCTGGTTCCGCTGCTGTTCATGCTGTTTGCGGCACAAGGCATCGCCGAAGCGCACCTGATGCATCTGGCGCTGGGCACGTCGATGACCACCATCATGTTCACCTCGATTTCCAGCATGCGCGCCCACCACCGCCACGGCGCGGTGCGCTGGGATATCGTCAAATACATGACACCGGGGCTGATGCTGGGCACGCTGATCGGCACCCAGATCGCCAGCCTCATCCCCACCCGGCCGCTCGGCATCATTTTCACGGTCATTGTCTATTACGCCGCCTTGCAGATGGCCATCGGCTTCAGCCCGCCGCCCTCGCACCGCCTGCCGGGGCGCAACGGGTTGATCCTGACCGGCGTCGTGATCGGCTGCATTTCCAGCCTGGTTTCCGCCGGGGGCGGCTTCATGTCCGTCCCCTTCATGCTCTGGTGCAATGTGGCCGCCCATCAGGCAGTGGGCACGTCCTCGGCACTGGGCTTTCCCATCGCCGTAGCGGGAACCCTCGGCTACCTTTTCAGCGGCTGGCAGGTCGCTGGCCTGCCAGCGGGAACGCTGGGCTACATTGATCTGCCTGCCCTGGCCGGAGTGGTCATCCTGTCCACCCTCACCGCCCCCCTGGGCGCGCGACTGGCGCACCGCCTGCCCGTCAAGCAGCTGAAACGCGCCTTTGCCCTCTTTCTTGCCGTGCTCGCCAGCAAAATGCTGGCGGATCTGCTGGCCTGACACGCACGATCATTTGCCCAGCCGACGACGGTTCGGCTCGACCGCTGGAAGCGCGTCCACCAACGTCATGGTGGCCAGCGAACGGCGTGCCAGTTCCTGATAGGTTTCCGTGCCTCGCGTCTTGCGTGCGACTTCTTCATCCGACAGCTCACGCACCACCCGCCCCGGCACACCGGCCACCAGCACGCGCGGCGGTACGCGCATGCCGGTCTTGACGAAGCTGGACGCGGCAACGATGGCGGACTCGCCGATCTCGGCCTCATCCATGATGACCGCATTCATGCCGATCATCACATTGCGCCGCAAGGTGCAGCCATGCAACACCGCGCCATGGCCCACATGGCCATATTCCTCGACCACCGTATCCGTTCCCGGAAAACCGTGCATCACGCAGCCATCCTGGATGTTGCTGCCCGCCATGACGATCAGTCGCCCAAAATCACCGCGCAGCGAGGCGCAAGGGCCAATGAACACTCCCGCGCCAATCATGACATCGCCGATCAACACAGCCGACGGGTGCACGAACGCCGTAGGGTCGACCACCGGCACCATGCCCTCAAAAGCGTACACCCTGGGCGGCTTCATGCGCGCGCTCCCGGCTGCTGAATCAGGACATACGCACCCGCCTCATCCCAGGCATCGGTACGCACTTTCAGATAAGCCACGCCTTCGCTGGCAATCACCACGGCCTCAACCACACCAGCCAAGCCCGACAACCCCCCGGCCAGACGCGAAGCGTGTGCGGTATCGATCTCTCCCACATGCAGCAAACGGGTACGCACCGCCGGCGGGGTGTTCATCGACAAGGCCAGCAACAGCCAGGCCAGCACCAGGCCGGTGGAAAAAACAAATACCGCCGCATGACCCACATGCTGCGCGAGAAAGCCACCCAGCGCGCCCCCCAGAAACAGGCCGAGAAACTGAAAGCTGTTATAGACCCCGATCGCCGTGCCCTTGCTGTCGGCTGGTGCGATTTTCGACACCAGCGAGGGCAAGGTGGCTTCAAGCAGATTGAAGGCCAGAAAGAACAGGAACAAGCCGGCCACCAGCCCCGCAAATTGATGAATGAAGACCGCAATGAGCAGGGTGGACAAACACAACAGAGCCACCGCGCCACAGAACACGGCCTTCATCCGGCCATATTTTTCGGCCAGGATAATGGCAGGGACCGCCGCAAAAAATGAAATTGCCATGATCGGCAGATACACCTTCCAGTGTTCAGCCACCGGCAAGCTGGTGACCAGCACCAGCGGGATCACCACAAACAGGCCACGCATCGCCGCATGCAGGCTGAAGATGCCGAAGTTGAGCCGTTGCAGTTCGGTGTTCACCAGCACCGCGCCGATCTGGCCGGGGATGGTTTCGGCATCGGCATGCACCCGGCTGACCTGCGGCGTCGGCACGATCCAGCGGATCACCGCCATGGCCGCCAGTGCCAGCACCCCCGTCAGCGCGAAAATCCCCGGCACGCCGATCCAGTGATTCAGCATCGGCCCCAGTGCCAGCGAAATGCCGAATGTGGCACCGATACTCATGCCGATCATCGCCATGCCCTTGGAGCGATGCTCTTCGCGTGTGAGATCGGCGGTGAGCGCGATGATCGCCGCCGCCACTGCCCCTGTGCCCTGCACCAGACGGCCAAGTATGACGAAATAGATGTCTTGCGCGCCTGCGGCCATGAAGCTGCCCAGCGCAAACAACGCCAGACCGATGTAGATCATGCGCTTGCGCCCATAACGATCCGAGAGCAAGCCGAAGGGAATCTGCAGAAAGGCTTGCGCCAGGCCGTCGATTCCCAGGGCGATACCGATCAGGAACGGACTATCGCCGCCGGGCATCCCTTTGGCATACAAGGCGAGCACCGGCAGGATGGAAAACATGCCGAACATGCGTAGCGCAAACACCAGGGCGAGAGCGATTGTGGCGCGCATCTCGGCCGGGGACATGCGGTCGTTGTTCGGAATCGTCATTACAGTCGTGCAATCGCAGATGGTGCGGGCTGGCTTGGCCAAGCCGCAAGGAATTGCGTATATTAGCAGCCCCTCACGCAGCATTCGACCCTTTGCGTATCATGGACTTACTGAAAATTCGCGGTGCGCGCACGCACAACCTGAAGAACATCAGCCTCGACCTGCCGCGCAACCAGCTGACGGTCATCACCGGGCTATCCGGTTCGGGTAAATCCTCGCTGGCCTTCGACACCCTCTATGCCGAAGGTCAGCGTCGCTACGTTGAATCGCTGTCGGCCTACGCACGGCAATTTCTGCAACTGATGGAGAAGCCCGATGTCGATCTGATCGAAGGCCTGTCGCCTGCCATCTCCATCGAGCAGAAGGCCACGTCGCACAATCCGCGTTCAACCGTGGGAACCGTCACCGAAATCCACGACTATCTGCGCCTGCTCTACGCCCGCGCAGGCACGCCGCACTGCCCGGAACACGACCTGCCACTGGAAGCCCAGAGTGTCGCGCAGATGGTCGATAGCGTGCTGGCACTGCCCGAAGACAGCAAGCTGATGATTCTTGCCCCAGTCGTCGCCAACCGCAAGGGAGAACAGCAGGATCTGTTCAACGAACTGCGCGCCCAGGGCTTTGTGCGGCTGCGGATCGACGGCCAGATTCATGAAATGGATGCCCTGCCCAAGCTGGCGAAGAACCAGAAACACAGCGTCGATGTGGTCGTCGATCGCCTCAAGGTGCGCGCCGACCAGCGCGGGCGGCTGGCCGAATCCTTCGAAACCGCGCTGACCCATGCCGAAGGCCGCGCCATTGCGCTGGAAATGAACAGTGGCCGCGAGCACCTGTTTTCCTCGCGCTACGCCTGCCCGGTGTGTAATTACGCCCTGCAAGAACTGGAGCCGCGCCTGTTCTCGTTCAACAACCCGATGGGTGCCTGCCCGCAATGCGACGGGCTGGGCGTGATCCAGTTTTTCGATGCCGGACGTATCGTCGCCTATCCGCATCTGTCATTGGCATCCGGCGCGATACGCGGCTGGGACAAGCGCAACCAGTTCTATTTCCAAATGCTCGCCAGCCTCGCGGGTCATTACTCTTTTGACATCGACCAGCCCTTCGAAAATCTGCCGGAAAACATCCGGAAAATCGTCCTCAACGGCTCAGGGGATGAGGAAATCCGTTTCCAGTATCTCAACGAAAAAGGCAGCCGTTTCGAACGCAGCCATGCCTTTGAAGGCATCCTGCATAACTTCGAACGACGTTACCGCGAAACCGACTCCCCCATGGTGCGCGAGGAACTGGCCAAGTATCTCAACAGCAAGCCTTGCCCGGAATGTCACGGCACACGCCTGCGTCGTGAAGCGCGTCATGTGTTCATCGGCGGGCGGGCACTGGCCGAACTGTCGGCACTCTCGCTCGCCCATTGCCGCGAATTCTTCGACAGTCTCAAGCTCAGCGGCCAGCGGGCGCAGGTGGCGGAAAAAATCGTCAAGGAAATCATCAGCCGCGTCTCTTTTCTGATCAACGTCGGCCTCGACTACCTTTCCCTCGATCGCTCGGCGGAAACCCTTTCCGGGGGTGAAGCGCAGCGCATCCGTCTGGCCTCACAGATCGGCTCGGGGCTGACCGGTGTGATGTATGTACTCGACGAACCCTCGATCGGCCTGCACCAACGCGACAACACGCGGCTGCTGCAAACTCTGGTGAATCTGCGCGACATGGGCAACACGGTGATCGTCGTCGAACACGACCAGGAAGCCATCGAAGCCGCCGATCACGTCGTCGACATGGGGCCGGGCGCGGGCGTGCATGGCGGGCAGGTGGTGGCCAGCGGCACGCCGCGTGCCGTCGCCGCACACCCGGATTCGCTGACCGGTGCCTATCTTTCAGGACGGCGGCGCATCGCCGTGCCCACGCAGCGCAGCCCACGCAATGACGAACGCCTGCTGCGGCTCATCGGTGCCAGCGGCAACAATCTCAAGAACGTCACGCTGGAACTGCCGGTGGGGCTGTTGACCTGCGTGACCGGCGTGTCCGGCTCGGGCAAATCGACGCTGATCAATGACACGCTGTATGCCGCTGCCGCGCGTCATCTCTACGGCTCAACCACTGAACCCGCCGCCCACGCAGAGATTCTCGGCCTCGAGTTTTTCGACAAGGTCATCAACGTCGACCAATCCCCGATCGGCCGCACGCCGCGCTCCAACCCCGCCACCTACACCGGCCTGCTCACCCCCATCCGCGAGCTGTTTGCCGGTGTGCCGCAAGCACGCGAACGCGGTTACGGGCCGGGCCGCTTCAGTTTCAACGTCAAGGGCGGGCGCTGCGAAGCCTGTCAGGGTGACGGCATGATCAAAGTCGAAATGCACTTTCTGCCCGACATCTTCGTGCCCTGCGACATCTGCCACGGCAAGCGTTACAACCGCGAGACCCTGGAAATCCGCTACAAGGGACAAACCATCCACGACATCCTCGGCATGACGGTGGAACAAGCGCGTGAATTCTTCGATGCCGTGCCGGTCGTTGCCAAAAAGCTGCAAACCCTGATGGATGTGGGGCTCTCCTACATCACGCTCGGGCAGAGCGCCACCACACTCTCCGGCGGTGAAGCGCAGCGAGTCAAGCTCGCGCTGGAACTCTCCAAACGCGACACCGGCCGCACCCTCTACATTCTCGACGAACCCACCACCGGCCTGCATTTTGCCGATATCGAAATGCTGCTCACCGTGCTGCATCGTCTGCGCGACCACGGCAATACCATCGTGGTGATCGAGCACAATCTGGATGTCATCAAGACCGCCGACTGGATCATCGACATCGGCCCCGAAGGCGGCGAAGGCGGCGGGCGGATCGTTGCCAGCGGCACCCCGGAAACCGTCGCTGCAAAAGCCACGGCGCTCGGCAGCCACACCGGCACCTATCTGGCGAAGCTGCTGGACAAGGCGGAAACCGATGTACCCAAAAAGCGCAAGCCGCGTCAAAGCCCATGACGGCTTTTGATATATAATTTCTATTCCTTTAATCACCCTCTGGAGCCACCATGGCCTGCAACCATACCGATCCTTCCATGATTTACCCCTTCGATGCCCGTGGCATCGCCAAACGTTTCCGCCATGCCGCCATTTTCGGCGCGCTCGACGCGCTGATGCCGGGTGAAACCATGCGTTTCTGTAACGACCACGACCCGATTCCGCTACTCAACCAGCTGACCCAGCGTTACGGCCCGCAAGTCGAAATCACCTATCAGCAGCGCGTACCGGGTGAAATCGTCATCGACTTCGCCAAAAAATAATCCTCACACCCGGCCATGCCCGTGCTGCCGCTGCTCGCCATCAACGCAATCCTCATGATGGCCGTCGCCGCCGGGCTGGCCCGCTTCAGCCCGTGGCCGCCCCAGGCCATTGCCCATGTGGCTTTTGCGCTGGGCATTCTGCCGCTGATCCTCGCGGCCATGGCGTACTTCATTCCCGTCCTCACCCGCAGCGGCAGTGCCACCCATCGCGGCCTGAAGCTGGTTCCCCTTGCGGCCTGGCTGGCCGGGCTCAGCCTGATCGCCGGGCTGAGCGGCACATTGCCCCTGACGGCCACCAGCCATGCCGCATTTGCCCTGGCAGGCAGCGCCCTGCTGACGATGCTGGGCTGGTGTCGTCATCGCGCCCGCAAGATGGTGGGCAAACCGCACCCCGGTTATGCGTGGTACATCGCCGCGCTGATCTGTCTGGGGCTGGCACTACTGGCCGTCCCCCTGATGACCGTCTGGCCTGAACACCGCGCCGCGCTGCGCCTGTTCCACCTGCATCTCAACCTGCTCGGCTTTGTCGGCCTGACCGCCATCGGCACGCTGCAGGTGCTGCTGCCCACCGCCGCCGGTCGCCCCGACCCGCAGGTCGCCACCCGGCTGGCACGCGACCTGAAATATGCCATCAGCGGCGTGCTGCTGATCGCCCTCGGCGCAGGCTGGCTACGCCCCCTGGCGATCATCGGCACGGGCTTGTTGCTGATCGCCCCCCTCCGCATGCTGCAAGGCTGGTGGCAGACGAACCGCGCGCAGATACTGCAGGCGCACGGCACGCCTGCCTCCCTGGCCAGCGCAGGCATCGGCCTGATCTTGCTGCTGCTGCTCGGCGCAGCGCACGGCCTGCATGGGCTCAATGAACTCCATGGGCTGAACGGCCAGAACGCACTGGTCGGCTATGTCGCCGCTTTTTTACTACCGCTGGTCAGTGGCGCGGCCGCCCAACTGCTGCCCACCTGGCGTAAGCCCGGCCCGCAGCGCGAATGGCACGCGCAACAACGTGCCGCCCTGGGCTGGCTGGGGGGTGTTCGCACCTGGTTGATGGCCACCGGTGGTGTGCTGCTGGCCTGCGGCGTGCCGGAAGGCAGCTGGCTTGTGCAAGGCGGCGGCGGGCTTATGCTGCTCGCCGCCCTGCGCGCGCTGCGCTAAACCGCCGCCCCCCTGCAACGCTATAACGCTACATTGCCTTCCTTACGGGGCAATGTGCACCGTGATCGGCGTTTCCACGCCTTGTGGTGTCTTGATAAGCAGCGTGAAGTCCCCTGTAGGCCAGGTATCTCCCGGCGCGGCCGACGGTGCCGCGCAGGCTGTCCCGCCTTCCACAGACAGCAGGATCGTCGTCGGCTGCACGGCATCCGGCACGGTCGTCAGCGGCAGGCTGATCGTGGCCTTGCCGGACAATACCGCGCCGCTCGAATCCGTGGTCTGAAAGCTCACCGTATTGAGCGTACCCACGCTGATCGCCGTCCCGGCAGGCATGGGATTGCCGTTCTGGTCGCTCAGGCTGAACGAAAACACGCCATTACATTGGCCATTCATGGCGTAATTCAACTGGGTGATCGATGACACGGGCGTTGAGCCCGAAAGGATCAGCAGCGCGCTGCGCCGCACATAGGCACGCCCGCCATTCCAGGTCCCCGTACAGCTGTTCTGCACACTCGGAATCCGGCTGTAATTCGCCGGCAGCGCGGCGGTACTGCCGTCACCCAGACGCGTCAGACACGCCACCGGGTTGGCTACCGGCGCAAAATTCAAGGTTTGCTCGCGTGCATTGGCGGCATCCCATTGCCCATTCTCGCTGGCATCGATGTACGGGTCGCCCAGGTCGTAAAAAGTTTCGTCCGCGTCATACACATTGTTGCCATTCAGATCGATGAAACTTTTCTCGCCGCTGGCATAGGCCAGCACCGTGACACGGCCATCGACCGGCTTGAATTGCGCGCTCTTGAAGGTCACCGTACAGGTGCCATCGGCAATCCGGCAGGAGGACGGCACGATCTGACTGCCTTCGGTAATGAAATTCATCACCGTCCCATCCGGCACGGGATTACCCACGCGGTCCGAAGCAATCACCATCAGATTCGATGTGATGCCGTCATACGACAAACCCTCGATGTTGTGCGTCTGCACACTCAACGAGAAGAAATCCTGCGATGGAATGCCGGTGGTCACCGTCAATACATTCGACTGGGTGCTGGTCGTACTGCCATCCGCCAGCGTCACACTGGCCACTACCGACACCGGCATCGGCACACTGCCCGCCTTCACCGTGGCTGTTACATTGCCTTCCGCATCGGAGGTGGCGCTCATCGTTGCCAGCGTCGCCCCACCGCTACGCGGCGTTTGCAGCAGGCTGAAGTTCACCACCACCCCGGGCTTGCCATTGTTGCTGGCATCCACCACCTTGAAGCTGACCGTTGAATTCTGCTGCAGCAGCGAGCCTGCACCCTGAATGCCGATCACCGCCGGGACGGCACTCGTGAATTGCAGATTACTGGTGGCCGGCGGTGTCACCGCGAGTGTCGTGCGGGTGCTGACATTCCCTACCGAAGCACTGATCACATCACTGCCCGTCGCACAGTTGGCATCTTTATAGGTCGCCGTCGCCACACCATTGATCGTCGTCACCGGGCTCGACAACGTTGCCTTGCCGCTGGCCACACAGGGCGAAGTGAAGCTCACCGCCATGGGGGAACTGCTAGGCGCGCCATTGACCAGCACCGGCACGCTGACCAACGCCGTGCCATACGCCGAAATTTTGCCCAGATCGAGCGTCGCCGCCCCCAGGGTGACACTCGACGCATTCACCGCCACCCCCAGCGGTGCGCTGGTGTAGGTGGCTGTGGTGGCTGTGCCATTGCTGGTGGTTTCCACATCGGCCGAGGCCGTCAAGCTGGTCGCCCCCGCATCGGCGATACCCGAGGTATCCAGCCTGATCCAGGCGCGACCATCGCTGCCGGTCAGCGCCGTCGCCGTCGCCGGGCTGAAGACGATCATCGGGCTCACGCTGGCAAAGCTGACCACCGCGTTGGCCACCGCCGCGCCCTTCGCATCCTTGACCGTTGCCACCGCCCAGATCGGGCTGCCAAAAGAAACCGCCGTCACCCGGTTCGCCGTTGCCGCCTGGCTCTCCTGCAACGCCAGCAGCACCGTGGGGCGCGTGGTCGCCGTGGGCGACGAAGGCGTGCCAGCCCCTGTGCCGGAGGTCGTGCTGCCACTCCCCTGCCCGCCCAGACATCCCGCCAGCAAGGTACTGGCCAGCATCAACGCCAGCATCCCGCTGCGTCGGCCACATGGCCTGGTTTGTTCAATCGGTGTGAATTGTGTGATTCGTGCGACGTTCATCGTCTGTCCCATGCCAAGTCAATCTCAATCGGCCGATTATCCTCCCGGCTCATTTTGTATGAATCTGAAAAACAAGGGGCTTTTCACCCGATACAGCCTCAATCAATACGCTATGCGTGATTTTGTTATCAATGGATAATACCCAGACTGGCACATACCGTGTCCTTCTGTGATATGACCACGAGCCCGACGATGACCGCGATCTACCAGGAACATTTCGGCCTGAGCCGCCCGCCCTTCCAGATCACCCCCAACACGGATTATTTTTTCTCCGGCAACCGCCGTGGCGACCTGCTCACGGCGCTGCTGCATGTGGCCGCGCACGATGAAGGCATCGTCACCGTCGTCGCCGAAGTCGGCAGCGGCAAGACCCTGCTGGCACGCCAGCTCATCACCCGCCTGCCCAACGGGATCAGCACCGTTTATCTGGCCAATCCCAGCTTCAGCCGCGATGAAATCCTCAGCGCCATCGGCCGCGACCTCGGGCTGACCGGGCTGCCGCCCTCGATCGAAGAAAAGCTGGCCACCCTGCAAAATGAACTGCTCCGCCGTCACGCCAACGGCGAGCGCGTCCTGCTGGTGATCGACGAAGCGCACACCATGCCCGCCGAATCACTGGAAGAAATCCGCCTGCTGTCTAACCTCGAAACCGGCAGCCACAAGCTGGTCAACATCCTGCTCCTGGGGCAACCCGAACTCGACAGCCTGCTGGCCGAACCCCGGCTGCGCCAGGTGCACGACCGCGTCATCCACCGCTTCGAACTGACCCCGTTCTCGCGCGATGACGGCGCGGCCTATATCGACCACCGTCTGCGTATTGCAGGCTGGACGGGCGGCCGGATATTCACCCCGACCGCCATCGCCCAATTGATCAAATCCGCCGGAGGGCGCGCCCGTCGCATCAACCTGCTGGCCGACAAAGCCATGCTGGCAGCCTATGCCGAAAATCTGAAAAAGATCGACAAACGCCACATCCGCCTGGTTCAGAAAGAGTTTGCCGCAAACGACCCCGCACGCCCTGGCAAGCCGGTTTCTCATACAGCCGTCCGCTGGCTACCGCTGCTCCTGACCAGCCTGGCACTCTCCATCCTCATCGTGACGATCCTGTTCTTCAGCAGCGGCTTTCGCCTCCAGCTACAGCCCCCGGTGACTCCCCTGGCAGCCGCTCCCCTGGCCGCTGCTGCCGACCCCACCAGCCCACCGGCCGGAAGCCAACCCGCCCCATGATATTTCCCACGCCTCTCTATCCGCGCAAGGCCACCATGACCCCGTTCCGCCCCGGCAGCCTGCTGTGCCTGCCCGTCCTGCTCAGTCTCGGTGGTTGCGGCACGCTGCTGCCGCCGTCTGTCCAGCATCTCGAACCGGCACCAGTGGTTCCCGGCAAGCTCCCTGAGTTTGCCCACCTGCCTGCGCTACCACCCCCGCCGAAACCCTCCGCCATCGCCCGACAGGAGCTCTACAGCGTGGTGGTGCACCACATCGGCGTGCAGGAACTGCTGTTCGCCCTGGCGCGCGACGCGAAGATAAACATTGATCTCCACCCGGAGATTACAGGCACGGTCACCATGAACGTGCTCGACCAGACGCTGCCAGAAATCCTCGACCGCATCGCCGCGCAGGTCGACATGCGCTACGAACTGAACGGCAAGAACCTGTCCATCACCCCCGATGCGCCCTATCTGAAAAACTACCGCATCGACTACCCCAACATCCAGCGCGATGCCAAAAGCTCGGTCAACACCTCCACCAGCATCGGCGCGTCAGGCGCAGCACCCGGCGGTGCCGCCGGCGGGGGCGCTGGCAACAACTCATCGACCACCTCCGTTACCAACACCACCAACAACCGTTTCTGGGAAACCCTGATCGCCAACCTGCGCGACCTCCTGCGTGAAACCGACAAGATCTTGCCCGACGGTTCCAGCGAAACCACCACCGAACAAAACAGCCAGCAGACCGCCATCCCACAACCGGGTGCTGGCGAAGCCGCCACCTCGGCCACCTCCAGCACGGGCAGAAACGCGCGCAACACCCCGCTGCCCGGCTTGCTCACCCAGCAGGGCAATACCGTCGTGCGCCGCACCACCTTCCGCGAAGCCGCCTCGGTGATCGCCAATGCTGAAAGCGGCCTGGTCAGCGTGCGTGCCACCGCGCGCCAGCACGAAAAAATCCGTGAATTTCTCGACCGCATCATGGACAGTGCGCGCCGCCAGGTGCTGATCGAAGCCACCATCGTCGAAGTCGATCTGTCCGACCGCTTTCAGCAAGGCATCGACTGGAGCATCGTGCGCAATCTCGGCAGCAGCGCCGGCTCCAATCTCAGCCTGCAACCGGCCGGTCCGGTCACCAGCGGCATGTTGACCGGCGGCCTGGTCAGCACCCTGGCCTCGCTGACCTGGAAGAAAAGCAGTGGTGAAGCCGACATCAACGCCGCCCTCAAGATGCTCGAATCCTTTGGCACGCTGCGCGTCCTGTCGAGCCCGAAAATATCGGTACTCAACAGCCAGACCAGCCTGCTCAAGGTGGTCGACAACGAAGTCTATTTCACCATCACTGTCACCCCCGGCACGGCAGCCACCGCCACCTCACCCGCGATCGCGCCGACCTACAGCTCGACGATGAACACCATCCCCATCGGTTTCCTGATGACGGTGACCCCGCAGATCAGCGAAAACGGCGAAGTCATCCTCAACCTGCGCCCCACCATTTCCCGCATCAGCGGCTATGCGATGGACCCGAACCCGGTACTGGCCGAAAACAGGCTCTCCAATCCCATCCCCATCGTGCAGACGCGTGAAATGGAATCCGTCATGCGCGTACAGACCGGCGACATCGCCATCCTCGGCGGCCTGATGCAGGACACGCGCAACCACAAGAGCGACGAAGTGCCGCTGCTCAACCGCATCCCCTTCATGGGTGACCTGTTCAAGTTCAAGGACAACGCCAGCCGCAAATCCGAACTGGTGGTTTTCCTGCGCCCGACGGTGATCACCGATGCCAGCCTGGAAGGCGATTTCAAACGCTATCGCCAGATCCTGCCAAATGCACGCCAGGCACTCGAAACCGCTGAACCTGCCCGCACCTCAGGCCTGCACGGGGCGCAGCCATGAGCCTGCTCCTCGATGCCCTGCAGCGCGCCAGCAAGGAAAAAGCCGCCGCCAGCCCGGCGGGCTCACCCACCACGCCCAGCACACCCAGCACGTCCCGGAAGCCCGCTGAACAACCCGCGCTCGAACTCAGCATCACCGCACTACCCGAGCCACAAACCCCGGCCGCCGCGCCCACGCGGGCCGACATCGCGTCGACGCTCAGCCTCGCCCCGCTGCAAATGACCGAGGCCGCACCTACACCTGCTACGCCTGCACTTGCTGCACCGGCAGCGGAGCCGACCCCTGTGCCTCCCGTCGCTGCTCAGGCTGCCCAGGTTTCCGTCACGCCGCCTCCGCCTGCCGCGCCGCAAAACCCGGCGGCGACAGCTGCTGCCGAACCTGCCGTGACGCTGAAATCCCCGCCGCTTTCGGCCAACACGGCGCGCGACATCCTCAGCGCCACCGGCCACGCCCCGCAGCCCCCTGGCGCGCGCAAACGCCGCCTCACGCTAATTGCCCTCGGCAGCACCGCCGCACTGCTCGGGCTGGCCAGTGCCAGCTTCTTTCTGGGCTATTGGGACGCCCTGCTGCCGGGCAACCACAGCGGCCTGTTGATCGCACAAAGCCCACCACCCCCGTCATCCCAGATCCCGGCCAACACCGTCATTACACCAGCGGCCTTGCCCGACGAAACGCCCACAGAGAACACAGCGAACATAGCCCCTGAATCCGCTGCCCCTCCCCCCCGCAACGGCAGCACGTCCACCGCAACCCCGCTGACACCGCCGCCGGCCGCAGCCCCTTCCGTCAAGCATTCAGCCATCGCCCCCCGCCAGGCCGCCGCCACCCCCGGCCACACCGTGCACACCAGCCGTCCGTCGCCCCGCGTGCAAACACCGGCTCACCCACCCCTGTCGGGCAAAACCCGCAGCCCGGCGCGCCCGACGGCAGAAACACCGCTGATCGCCCATCGCCCGGCGGGTTCCGGCGCGCTCGAACAAGGCTACGCCGCACTCACGCAAGGGCGGCTGGACGATGCTGCCACCGCCTATCGTCATGCCCTGCAGACCAACGCCAACGAACGCGATGCCCTGCTCGGGCTGGCCTACATCGCCCAGCGGCAGGACCGCCCGGACGAAGCGCGCAAGCTGTATCAACGCGTGCTGCGCCAGGAACCGGACAACGCCACGGCCAAAGCCGCACTACTGGCCCATCTGGGTGACAGCGAACCGCAAAAAGCTGGCAGTCTGGCGCGCGACCTGGCCGAACAAAACCCGCAATCTGCCGCCGCGCTGGCCACCCTGGGTGGCCTCATGGCACGCGACAATCGTCTGGCCGAAGCCCAGCAAGCCTACTTCAAGGCCGTCACACTGGAACCGGAAAACGCGCTCTACGCCTACAACCTGGCGGTTGCACTCGACCGCCTGCACAAACCCGGGCAAGCCGCCCGCTATTACACCCGCGCCATCGCCCTCGCCGACAAAACAAGCGACAGCATCCCGCGTTCAGCCGCGTTGCAACGGATCGAACAACTGCGCTCAGTCAGCGCGGCTGTGCTCAACGAACCCGCCAGCGCACCATGAACGCCCCCGCGCCACAGAACGGCAAGCCCCCCGTCCGTCTCGGCGATCTGCTGCTCGAAAAAGGGCTGATCACGCAGGATCAGTTGCGGATTGCCCTGCACGAACAAAAAAATCTGGGCAAACCGCTCGGCGAAACCTTGATCGCACTCGGCTTCGTCACCGAAAGCTCGATGCGCGGTGCGCTGGCTGAAAACCTCGGCGAACAGGCGATCAGCCTGAAAAACATCGCAGCGGATCCGCACGCACTCGCCTACATTGGCAAGCAGATTGCCAAACGCCATACCCTGTTCCCGGTCAGCTACCACGCCGAGCGCAACGAACTCCTGATCGCCAGTGCCGACCCGAATGACATCGTCGCCGCCGACCAGATCAACGCCCTGCTGGCCGGAGGGCCGAAACCGCTCTGGCGACTGGCCTCGGCCAACGAAATCCTGCCGGCCATCGAACAGTTCTATGGCCATGAACTCTCCATCGACGGCATTCTCCATGAGCTCGAAACCGGCAACATCGACATCGCCAGCCTGACGCTGGACACCGAAGGCTACAGCCACCCGGTGGTGCGTCTGATGGACTCCCTGCTGGCCGATGCCACGCTGCGCGGCGCGTCGGACATCCACTTCGAACCGGAGCTGCAGTTCCTCCGTATCCGTTACCGCGTCGACGGTGTGCTGCGCCAGGTACGCGTGCTGCATTCGCGCTACTGGTCGGCGATGGTGGTGCGCCTCAAGGTGATGGCCGGCATGAACATCGCCGAAACGCGCGCGCCGCAGGATGGCCGCATCTCACTGTCCATCTCTGGCAGCCAGGTCGATTTCCGTTGTGCCGTGCAACCCACCATTCACGGCGAAAACTTTGTTCTCCGCATCCTCGACCGCAAACGCGGCATCGTGCCGCTTGACGGCCTGGGGCTTTCCGACCCGCAACTCACGCTGATGCAGCTGATGCTGGCACGCCCGGAAGGCATCCTGCTGGTCACCGGCCCCACCGGCTCGGGCAAGACCACCACGCTGTATTCGATCCTCGGCCACCTCAACGACGAAGGCGTGAACATCATGACGCTGGAGGATCCCGTCGAATACCCCATGCCCATCATCCGCCAGACCTCGGTTTCCGATGCGGTGAAGATGGACTTTGCCGAAGGCATCCGCTCGATGATGCGGCAGGATCCGGACATCATCCTGGTCGGCGAAATCCGCGACCATGACACCGCCGAAATGGCGCTGCGAGCCGCCATGACCGGCCATCAGGTGTTCTCCACCCTGCATACCAACTCGGCGATCCGCTCGATCCCGCGTCTGCTCGATCTGGGCATCAAACCGGATGTGCTGGCCGGCAACATCATCGGCATCATCGGCCAGCGTCTGATTCGCAAGCTGTGCCTGAAATGCCGCAAGGCCGAAACACCCAGCCCGCTCGAAGCCCAGCTGCTCGGGCTGACGGCCGATGAATCGCTCACCCTCTACCACCCCGTCGGCTGCCCGGCTTGCGAACACAGTGGTTACAAAGGGCGCACCTCCATCGTCGAACTGCTCAAGTTTGACAGCGGCCTCGATGAACTCATCGCCCAGCGCGCCAGCCTGCGCGCGATGAACCAGCACGCCCTCGATCTGGGCTTCGTCAGCATGGCGCAGGACGGTCTGCGACGGGTGCGTGACGGCGTGACCACCATCGAAGAAATTGCCCGCGTGGTCGATCTGACCGATCTGGTGAACTAATGCCGCTCTACCACTACCGCGCCGCCGATCAAGACGGGCGCATCGTCAAAGGCGCGGTCGAAGCACTGCATGAGTCCGACCTTGAAGCGCAGCTGAAAAACCTCGGTCTTTCGCTGATGCGCGCCAAGGTCATCAAATCGCATCACCGCTCCGTTAAAAACCTGCCGCCGCGCGAAGTCATCAATTTCCTGTTCCAACTCGAAATGCAGGTGCGGGGCGGCGTTCCCATCCGCACGGCGCTGACCGACATGCGCGACGATGCCGAATCGCCGGAAAGCCGCAACCTCGCAGCCGGACTGACCGAAAAAATCGAATCGGGTGCGACCCTGGCCGAAGCCATCAACGCCTATCCCGGCATCTTTTCCGAAGTGGTTCGCAACCTGATCCGCGCAGGCGAAGTCTCCGGCCAGTTGCCCGAAGTCCTCAGCGAAATCGTCCGCTCCCTGAAATGGCAGGACGAAATCGCCGCCGAAACCAAAAAACTACTGCTCTACCCGAGCTTCGTGGTGGTCGTCATCAGCGGCGTGGTGTTTTTCCTGATGATTTATCTCGTGCCGCAACTGGTCGGCTTCCTCACCAACATGGGGCAGGAAGTGCCACTGCAAACACGCGCCCTGATCTGGCTCTCCAACCTGTTCGTGCATTACTGGTGGGCGATCCTGACTACGCCCGTCATCATCGTTCTGGGGGTTGCCACTGCCGCCCGCAGCAACCCCAAACTACAGTTTCGCCTGCATCAGGCACTGCTCAACCTGCCCTTCATCGGCAGTGTGCTGAAAAAAATCATCCTCGCGCGGTTTGCTGATACCTTCGCCCTGATGTATCGCACCGGCATCCCGATGCTCGAAGGGCTGGGCTATTGCCAGCAGGTTTCCGGCAATCTGGTGATCCAGCAGGCCATCGCCCGGGCGCGCGAACGCATTGCCAACGGTGAAGCCATCTCCGCCAGTTTCGCCGCTGAGAACATGTTTCCCAACCTGGTCATCCGCATGCTGAAAGTAGGCGAAGCCACGGGCGCGCTGGATCTCGCCCTCAACAACATCAACTATTTCTACAGCCGCGATATCGAAGAATCCATCGGCAAAGTTCAGGCCATGATCGAACCGGCCATGACCGTCATCATGGGGCTGATCCTCGGCTGGATCATGCTGGCCGTACTCAGCCCGATCTACGACACCATTTCGAAGATGAAAACCTGACGCGCATGGCAGCCACGACCACCCTTCTACACCTCACTTCCGCCGGGGCGCAACGCTGGCAACGCACCCGTCAGGGCTGGCAAGCCCTGCCTGCCGACACGCCCATCGACCCGCTCAACCCGCTGTGGGTCGTCACCGACCTGGCCGAAGAAAGTTTTGTCGACATTGAAATCCCCCGCCTGTACGGGCGCGACCGGGGCGACCTGATCGAACGCCAGCTGGCCACCCGCTTTCCCGACACCCTTTATCGCACCCGCCTCAACCTCGCGCACAGCCCGGGTCTGGCCGAGCGGATGGCACCGACGCGCCACACCCTGTTTGGTCTGGGTGGTGCCGACAAGATCGACGCGCTTTTCGATGCCAACACCGACAGCCATACCGGCGCCGACACACTCCCGATCGCCGCCCTGTGCCCCACTTCCCTGCTGCTCACCCACCTGGGACGGCACAAGAGCCTGCCTGCCGATCTGTTCATCATCCTGCCCAGCCCGCAGGCGCTGCGTATCGTCGTGCTCAAAAACCGGCTGCCGGTGCTCACCCGCCTCGTCACGGTCGCCGCCGATGCCGCACAGCAGGCCGAAGAAATCATCCGCACCCACCGTTACCTCGAAAACACGCGCGTTTTAGTGCGTGGCGCGCCACCGCCGCCGACCCTGATTCTGGGCGACCGCACTGCCTACAGCGCACCACTGGCCGCCGCCCGCTTTGAACTCATCGCCCCGCCACCGCCCTGGAGTAGCCAGCCACCGGCCGACTGGCGGTTTCCGCTGTTCGATCTGGCGGTGCAAAAACAGCCGTTCGGCCAGCTCGCCCCCATCCGTCGCCGCACGGTTTATTTCACGCAAACCCTGCGTCGCCTCGCCTATCGCGCCACCCTGGCCAGTTTGCTGACCGGTGCGGTGGCCGCCGGTTTCAATGTGGATGAACTCTTCACCCACCTGAACGAGAAATCACAAAACCAGCACACCACGGAACAGATGAACCAGCAACTCGCCGAGCTTGAACAGCACAGCGCACGGTTTGGCGTCAGTCACGACTTCATGCAGCGCGCGCTGGCACTCCAGCAGAACGAAATCACCGACGCACCCGCCTTCGACCGGCAACTGCGCCAGATCGCCCACGCCCTCGACGACCCCGACACTGCCCGCAACATCCGCCTCAGCCATCTGGAATGGCGGCTGTTGCCCGCAGGGGCGACGGCCTGCGAAAAATGGCGCACGTCCGCCGCACCTGACACACCTGGCAGCCCCCAGGAAGCCCCGGCCGCCGAGCCATCCACCACCGAGACCACCGCCACGCCGCCATCACAGGCCGAAATTCAATTTGAACTCTTGCTGGGCGCAAGCTCGCCGCGTGTCCGCCTTGAAACCTTGCGCCGCCTCTCCGCTCGCCTGCATGCACTCGATGGCATCAAACTGTTCAACGACCCGAGCACGACGCTCAACAAGGAAACCCTGCGCGGCGGCGCGCAGGCCGACAGCAGCGACAAGAACCCCAGCGTCTGCCTGAGCCTGCCCGGTGCCACCCCACACAAGACGGAGGCCTCGCCATCATGAACCCCTGGCGCACCATCCTGCGCGCTGCGCGCCGCAGCCTGGCCCTCCTCGCCCTGGGGATCGGCCTGGCACTCGCCCTGGGGATCGGCAGCGGTCACTTCAAGGATCGCCTGCAACAAGAACTCCAGCAGCAACGTCAGCAGATCGCCAGCCTGCGTAACCAGATGCTGGAACAACAGCAGGACATCCGCTACCTCGACGCACACTCCCGCGCATTTCACACCCTCCAGCAACGCGGGCTGCTGGAAGCCCCGCGCCGGGAAAGCCTGGTCGAGCAGCTGGTTGCGACCCAACAGTCATTGAACCTGCCCGACACCCTGACCTACAGCATGCCGCCCCCACGGCCGATGGTCACCCCGGCGACCGACCCGGCCACAGGCCAGCCCGCCAGCGATGCCCCACCGTCCGCCGACACGCCGCTGATGCACGACATCGAAATCGGCCTGCGCGACATCCACGAAGGCGACCTGCTCGCCCTGCTGAGCAACTTCCGCCAGGCCAGCGACCACCGTTTCCGTGTCCAGCAGTGCCTGCTCGACAACCCCACGCCAAGCGGGTTTTCTGCCACCTGCACATTGCGCGCGTTCACCCTGCCGCTCCCATTACCATCGCTGCCCCCGGCTGCGCCATGAAGCGCGCCTCATGCACTTCTTGAACCCGACCCCACCGCACTTGCCTGTCACTGCGCGACTGCATAGACTGAAACGATGATGCGCCACTTATCCCGCAACCTGCTCCGATTGACTGTCTTGCTGGCCACATGCCTGCCCGGCCTGGCGGGTGCTGCGCCCTTGACCACCGAAGCTGAAGAACCCGGCACGCTGTTCTACAGCCCCGAAGAGCGCGCCAGCATCGAACGCACACGCCGTGGGCTCATCGCCAGCGAACAGGGCAGCGTACCCGTCACACTGCAACTCAATGGCCTGGTTCGCCGCAGCCACGGCAAAAGCACCGCCTGGGTCAACCAGCGACCACAGCCGGAAGGTACGCTGAGCGTGCCACGCCACGACGCGGTGGTCGGCGCGCGCGGACTGCAAGTCGATGGCCAACCCTTGCGCGTCGGCGAAACCCTCGATCTGGCCAGCGGCCAGCGGGAAGACCTCCTGCCCCCGGGTGCGGTCAGCATCCGCCCGCCCCGTATCACTCGCACCACTCGCCCCCCCCAATGAAACGCCCGCCGCGCCGCCCTCTGCAAGGACACCATCAACGCGGTGCCGTACTGATGGTGATCCTGCTGGCATTGGGTTTGATGGCCGCCTATTTCACCATCAACGCGCTCAACCGCGCCAGCCACAACGAGCGCAAGCGCGTGAATAGCAGCGCACTGGCAGAGGCACGCGATGCCCTGCTCGGCTTTGCCGCCACCTACCGCGACAATGGCCATGCCAACGAAGTTTATGGCTACCTGCCCTGCCCCGATCTCGACAATAACGGCGCAGGCGGCCTCGGTGGCGTGGCCAGTGTTTCGCCCGTCTGCCCGGCCACCGACAGATCCACCGCAGGCCGTCTGCCCTGGAACAGCCTGGCCATCCAACCTCTGCGCGACCACGCAGGCGAATGTCTCTGGTACGCCGTCTCCGGCACCGCCAAGGATGTCAATAAAACCGGCGTATTCAACTGGGACACCCTCGGTCAGTTCATCGTGCAGGATGCTGGCGGCAATCCGCTGATGGGAGGGGCCACGGGTGCGGCCGCCCATCAACGCCCGCTGGCCGTGTTACTGGCACCCGGCTTCACCCTCGCCGGACAAACCCGCGCAGCTTCGGCCAGCGAATGCAGCGGTACGACCACGCTCGCCAGTTATCTCGAAAGCCTGGGCGCACCCTGGCCTGCGCCCGCTGCGGCCACCACTACGGTCACGCTGGGCACGCCCGCCAGCATCGCCAGCAATAACGATCAGGCGATATGGATCACCCCGCAGGACGTGTTCGACCGGATCCGGATGAACCGCAATTTCAAGGCGGATATCGATACGATGATGAACGACATCACCGCCTGCATCGGCACCCTGGGCACGATCTCGCCTGCCTCGCCGACGAACAAAGGCATCGACACAGCCATCACTGATTACAACGCCAACTGCCCGCACACCCCCTTGCAGACCAATGTCATCGTCAACTGGCGTGACAACCTGCTCTACGCCCATCCGGCAGGCACATCGACGGTGACCAGCGCAGGCATCACCACTGAAAACTGCACTGCGGTGCTGTTGTTCAGCGGTGCGCGCACGGCCACGCAGACCCGTGAAACCCCGCTCAATCAAGGCAATCCCGCGATGTACCTGGAAGGCAGCAACGCCGCCCTGTTTCCCAATGCCGGTGCTTACAGCGGCGCCAACGCGTTCAACGGCCTCACGACCGCCAGTGCCAGCACCGATCTCGTTCGCTGCATCAAGTCTGCGACGGTCACCGAATCCTCCTTCAGCAAACCCGGCGACTTCGCCAGCTATACCCCGGCCGGGGTCGGCGTCACTACCGACACCAGCGTTCCGGCCAACCCGAAAGTGCTGTTCAACAATGCAGCCGGGCTTAATGGCGGCTGCTTCTGGAACCCGACCGCCCTGCCGCGCACCGGGAAGACGATTCGCGCTTATTACGAGTTCATCTTCGGCTGGGCCGACCCGGTCGGCGGTGCTGACCGTGGCAACGGCCTCACCCTGCAGATGGTGCGCGGCGACAGCGGCGCACCGGCCAACTGCGGCACACAAGCCAACATGGGCGTGCTGCCCGCAGGCGACCTGCGCGGGGTGAATTCACTGATATTCGAAACCGACGTGCATCAGGATGCAGGCCACAACGACCTCGCCGGCAACCACACGGCGATCCTGTATGGCGGCAATCTGGTGCATTCATTGACCAACGGCAACCTCACCACCGCCTGCAACGGTTCGGCCAGCGGTTGCCGCCACACGCCAGCCGATAAGTTCGAGGAATCCCCCACACCGCTGCCGCACAAGCAACGCATTGAAATCCACAGCGGTTGCGACGCGAGTTGCACCCTTTGCAACGCCACCACCCCCGCAGGCCCCAACACCCGCGTCACGGCCTGGGTCGATTGCGTGAATTGCAGTGACATCCGTTTTGATGTCGATCGTCAGGCCACCCCGCCCACACTCAGCCGCTGCATCGTCCTGCCTGCCAGCATGAACACGATCTACTTCGGGCTGACCGCCGGATTTCGCAGCGGCGCGTCCCAGCAAGGGGTCACGGTCACCAACCTGAACATCCGTAGCGAATGAACCGGAGCACACCCATGAGCCGCCGCCCACGAGGTTTCACCCTGATTGAAATGGCCATCGTTTTGCTCATCGTCAGCCTGCTGCTGGGCGGTGGCCTGTCGCTGATCGGCGCACAGGCCGAACAGCAGCGCGTCAAAGACAGTCAGAAAGCCCTCGACGATGCCAAAGAAGCCCTGATCGGCTACGCGCTGGCCAATGGCCGCCTGCCCTGCCCGGCCACCGCCGCCACCACGGGCGTGGAAAACCCGCTCGGCGGCGGCAACTGCAACAATTCATATGACGGCTTCCTGCCGGCCACGACCCTGGGGCTGCCCGGCACCGATGCCAACGGCTACCTGACCGATGCCTGGGGTCGCCCCATCCGCTATGCCGTCACCCGCGCCAACGGCAACGCCGCCACCACCGCCAACGGCATCCGCACCACCACGCTGGCCACCTTCGCCCCCGACCTGCGCGTCTGTTCCACCGCCACCGGCATCGCGCCACCCAACTGCAGCGGCGCGGCCACCACACTCAGCAACAACGCGGTCGCCATCATCCTCTCCACCGGCAGCAATCCCGCCAACGTCAACACGGATGAAACCGCCAACCAGAACAACGACCCGGTTTTCGTCAGCCACACCCCGACCGCCACCTTCGACGACCAGGTGACCTGGCTGGCTCCTGGCACCTTCTACAACCGCATGGTGCAGGCGGGTGCTTTGCCATGAAGCCGATTTCGCCCGCGCCCCCGGAACGCCCGCCACTGCCTTCGCGAATCACCCAACTGCATCAGCAGCAACGTCGCCAACGCATCACCCAGGCACTGGGGGTGCTGATCTTGCTGGGGGGTTACGCTGCCCTTGCCGTCAGCCCCGACACCCCCTCCGAATGGGTGCTGCTGCGCGTGGCACTTGGCTTTGCACTGCTGCTCTGCGGCTTCGGCCTCGCCGTCCTGCCCTGGCTTTCCCGCATCAGCGGCGGCGAAGAATAATTTCTCCATGCCCGATTCATCAACTTCATTACTGCTCGTCGAAGACGATCCCGCGCTGGCGGGCTATCTGGCCGCTGCCCTCAGCGAGCAAGGTTATGTGGTGCGCCAGGCGCACGATCGCGCGCAGGCACTGGCGCAGATCAGCCCGCAGCAACCCCCCGGGCTGGTGCTGCTCGATCTGGGGCTGCCGCCGCAGCCCAGCACCATGACGGAAGGGCTGGCACTGCTCGACGAACTGCTGCGTATCGCCCCGCAGGCCAAGATCATCGTCCTGACCGGGCAGGATGAAAATGCCGCCGCACAGGAAGCCATCCGCCGTGGTGCCTTCGACTTTCTGCTCAAACCGGCCAGCCTCCCCGGCCTCATTCAGGCACTGCAGCGCGCGCGCCTGTTTGTGCGCGAAGAAGCCCGCCTGGCCGAAACCGGCATCACCCGCCTGCACCTGACGGCGCGCCTGGGCGAAGGCCCGAAAGAAGCTGCCGCCGCAGCCGAAGAGCAACTGCTGCGACAGACGTTGAACGCATGCGCCTACAACATCGCGGAAACCGCGCGCCGTCTCGGCATAGCGCGGGAGCATGTGTATTACTACCTGAACAAATATGGAATCCAGCGTCCTCTCTAACCTGCCCCTGATGTTCATCGCGGCGGGGCTCACCCTGCTGGCCGCCAGCATGCTGCTCAACTGGCGCGCCCGCCAGCACCGGCAACGCATGAAACACCTGCTGGCACTCGCCAGCCGCAACGACATCGAACCCCTGCAACTGCCCGCCATCGCCTGGCCGACGCTGGCCGAGAGCGGCTGGCAGCACCTCCTGTGGCAGGGTGACTGGTTTGGCCAGCCGATCCACGGCGAACTGGGTCATCTGCCCCGCCGCACACAGCCACTCAACGTCACACTCAGCGTCACCCTCGATGGCGGCGAAGATGCCCGCCTGACCTTGCATCTGCAACATGGCACACCCGGCGGTGAAACCCGCATGTTTGCCGAGCATCTGGCGCGGGTGTTCTTCCTGCTGCTGGAAACGCGACTGCGGGCGCGCACCGAAGCTCTCTCCGCCGCGCTGGCCGAACGCGCAAGCCTGTCGCTCTATCTGCAACATGACATGCGTAACCTCGCCCAATGGGTGAGCTGGGTGAGCGCCGACTTCGCCGCCTGCGCCAGCCCAGAAGCACTGCTCGCCGCCGCCCGGCGTCTGCGCGACAACGCCCCGCTGGCACAGGAGCGTGCCGAACGCCTGATCGCCGCACTCGGCCAGCGTCCCGGTGGCGAGCAGGCCACAGCACTCGATTTGCGGCAGGCGGTGGCGCAGGCTGCTCAGCTGGCCGGATTCACGCCGCTCATCGACGGCCAGGCGCGCGCCTGTATCGCCCCCAGCCTGCTGGCGCGCGCGCTCGACAATCTGTTCGCCAACCTCGCCGCCGTCTGGCGCGGCCAGGCAACCCAGCAGCCCCCCCTGCAGCTGACGACGCAAAACGCGGCTGACGGCAGCCGCTACTGCGCGCTGGCTTTTCACTGCCCCTGGCCTGCCGGTCAAACCACGCTAGCCGCAGAAAAGCTGTTTGAACCCTTTGCCAGCGGCCGCCCCGGCGGCCTGGGGCTGGGGCTTTATCAGGCACGCAAAAGCCTGCGCGAAGCCGGTGGCGATTTGCACGCCCAGCCCGGCAGCGGGGGCATCGATTTCCTGCTGCATCTACCTGCCGACAGCACGCCCTGCCCCAGCGAACCCCCACCGTAAAATTTTCTGACTCCCTGCGCTGTTTCATTCGGCAAATACTGAAGACGTTTCATCCTGTCGCCCCATCCCTAGCAAAGGAGCATGCCATGCAGTCCCTGTCACCGAAGCAATCCCTCCGCCTGCCCGCCCGTCAGTCGGGTTTCACCCTGGTCGAAATCGCCATCGTACTGGTCATCATCGGCCTGCTGCTCGGCGGCGTGCTGAAGGGTCAGGAAATGATTGAAAACTCCAAAGCCAAGAACGCCATCACTGATATGAACGGCGTTTCGGCGGCCTACAACAGCTATATCGACCGCTTCCGGCGGATTCCGGGTGACGACGGCCCACTGGCCACACTCACTGCACGTAACGGAAACTGGACGACAGTTACTCGCTTTGGCGATAACAACGGGGTGTTATTGAGTGCTCAAGCCGACGTGTTCGCCGGCACCAATGAAAGCGATGCACTTTGGCAGCACCTCAAAGCCGCCGGGTTCATCACAGGCAATCAAGCTGACATAGGCGTCAATGCCTTGCCGCGCAATGCCTTCAATGGATTAATAGGCATCGGTGCAGGTGTCACGGGTATGACCGGCATCTCAGTCTGCCTGAGCCAAGTACCAGGTAAGCTGGCACGTCAAATCGATACCCAACTGGATAACGGGTTGTCCAACAGCGGCAGCATCCGCGCGACACAAGGGGTCGCTGGTGCCAATACCGCTCCGGGTGCCGCCGCCGGTGCCTACAGTGACGCACAAATCTACACGCTCTGCCGCACCCTATAACACATACAGGCTGCTACACCCCGCCCGCCCCGTATCCTGTACCGGCGGGCTTTTTCTTTACAGCATCGCGCCCAGTGCGGCCACCCGCGCCACGGCTCGCTCGCGATCAAAACTGGCCGGAAACTGCTTGGCGGCGGCGAGTGCCAGCCGGTAGAAAATGCGCGCCTGTTGCCCCTGCTGCAGGTGATCAAAACTGACGGCCAGGCTGTACAGCACGTCGGGATTGTCCGGCTGCTGACGGTAAACCTCAAGAAAAGCCTGTTGCGCCTGCGGCCAGTGGCCTGCGTCGGCCTGCAGGTTGGCCAGTGCCAGTTGCGCCCGTACATCCCGGGGTGCCAACGCCAGCACCTGCTGGTAATAACGCTGCGCCGCTTCGTTCTGCCCGGCGTGCTGACTGAGCGTGGCCAATCCGTGCAAAGCATCGAGATTGCCTGGCTCGACCGCCAGCAGACGCTGATACTCGGCACGCGCCGCTTCCAGTTGCCCAGACATCAAAGCCGTGTAGGCATGCTGCGCCGAGGGCTGCGGCTCGGCGGCCAGCGGGGTGCCAGATGCCGCCGCATCGGTGGCTGATTTTTCCGCCGTCAAAAAATCCAGCCCGAAGTTCATCGCCGCCGCCCCTAATCCTGCCGACAGCAGCCCCACCCCCAGCCAACCCAGCCAGCGACGCGGTGGACGTAGTGAACGTGCGGCTTGCATCACAAGGAGCGCAGCGGAGAGCAGCACCGGGGCTGGCGAAGTCGCGGGCAAAGTCGGCTTCGTCGGTACCAATGAGGACGCTGGCTGCGGTAACTGGGGCTGGGGCTGGCGGGGCGGCAGCCGGGGCGCAGGCTCAGCGACGACCGGCGATTGGGGCGGCTGAATCGGCTGGGGCGACGGCGGTACTTCCAGCGGGCGCGTTGCCCGCTCGGCCTTCTTCAGCTCATCCATCAAAAAACTCATGCCGCCCCAATCTCTGCAATTTTTGAAAGGCCGCATCATATCTCAAGCACTGCCCGGCCAGACAGGACAATTGCATCAATGCACGCCCGCTCCTTCAAGGTCGCTGATCCTGCCCCAGCCGAAATCTGAAAAACGCCCACGGCGTGCCAATGGTAGAATTGCCGCTTTTATTTTTCGACGAGAGACTTGCGTGGCCGTTCTGGCTTCTTCTCCTGCGACTCCTGTTGCTGCTGCTGCAACTGCTGCCGATGACTGTCTGGTCAGGCTGCATGACGTGAGTTTTGCCTACGATCAGCGCCCGGTGCTCAGCGGCATCCACATGACCATCCCGCGTGGCAAGGTAGTGGCCATCATGGGCAGCAGCGGCTGCGGCAAAACCACCACGCTGCGTCTGATCGGCGGCCAGCTCAAACCAACGCAGGGCGAGGTGTGGGTGAATGGCCAGCGGGTGAATGATCTCGATAGCGACGGCCTCTACGCGCTGCGGCGACGCATGGGCATGCTGTTCCAGTTTGGCGCACTATTTACCGACATGTCGGTATTTGAAAACGTCGCCTTCCAGATCCGCGAACATACCGATCTGCCTGAAGACCTGATCCGCGATCTGGTGATGATGAAACTGCATTCCGTCGGCCTGCGCGGTGCCCATGCCCTGATGCCTGCCGAGCTTTCCGGCG